>JADGNY010000074.1 GCA_017883235.1 Thermoanaerobaculia bacterium
CCGCGTCGAGTCGCAGTAAGACGCGGCAAGCTCTTCATCCCGTGACGGTTAACACGAGCCGGTTCGCCCGTCGTCGGCCGACCTCGAGCACCCGGTAGTCCCGGACCACCGCGCTCTGAGCCATCCACCCGGGGATCAGAGAGGAAAAGGGTAGGTTTCTCGAACCTAAACTCGGCGGTACTCTCACGTAATGCGACCCCTTCGGTATTCCATCAACGTCACATTGGACGGGTGCTGCGATCATCGTGTAATGATCGCGGACGAAGACGTGCATCGTCACGCGGCCGAGAACCTCGACCAGGCCGATGCCCTCCTCCTTGGCCGCGTGACCTACGAAATGATGGAGGCAGGGTGGCGGCGGCCGGCGCCGGCGGGAGCGCGGCCTGATTGGATGGAACCCTTCGCCCGGACGATCGACGCGGCGAAGAAGTACGTCGTGTCGAGCACGCTGGACCGGGTTGATTGGAACGCGGAGCTCGTGCGCGGGGACCTGGGGAAGGCCGTTCAGCAGCTCAAGCGGGAGTCGGGTAAGGGACTGCTCACGGGAGGCGTGAAGCTCCCGCTGGCGTTGGCGGAGCTGGGATTGATCGATGAGTACGAGTTCGTGGTGCAGCCCAGGCTAGTGGGCCATGGGCCGACGTTGTTCGCGGGGCTATCGAAGCGTGTCGACTTGAAGCTCGTGAGCCGGCTGGAGTTCGGCTCGGGGGCGGTGGCGATGCGGTATGAGCCGAGAAGGTAGCCATCGGGTACTGAAACGAAGGCTTGCCCTAGGACGGCTGCGAAAGCGGAACGTAGGAAGGCAGGGGCATGTCGAATAACTATCGCGCAGCGCAAGCGCCGAAATCGCGACGCGGTAAGATCCCTTCCATCAGTGGTTTAGCTGGAGCAAAAAACGAAGGCCTGACCCTATTACTCTCCGATCAGAGCCGCGAAAGGTGATTGGGAAAGGGGTAACCAGGTTGCGCCGCACTTTTCGCAGACATGGTCTGCCGACGTGAGGCGGCCCATTGTTATCCATTCTTTGATCGTTGCGCCGGGCACCGGACCGTAGGTCTGGCGCGTAGCGGTGTGGAACACGAAGAACTCCCTCGCATCTGGCGGCGGGAGTGGAGGGATAGCGATGGGAGGGGGAGACGGCGGTTGAGAGTTTGATGCCGTCACCGGCTTCGGCGTGTTGACTGGAACGCCATGCCTTGCCAGATTCTCGAGGAAGACTGTCTGGATATCGTCGTCTTCAGCTCTGACGATTCCAAAGCCTATCCACTCCTGCCGTTGTTTCTTCTGGTTGCAGAAGAACAATGCGCGGTACCTTTCGCCACTGTCAGTACCGCTGCCCAGAGATAGTTTGTATCGCATGGTAAAGCCGTCCATCGGAATATTGGCACATCCGCTCACGTCGCCCCATGGAATGACGAGGCGCACCGTGTGGGTTGTAGCGGCCGTCGTCAATAGACTTGCCATTGTGGCCGATTGCACGCCACTGCCGATAGCGGCAGCCTTCTGGCCACGGTAGAATAGCAAGGCTCCAAAATGGAAACCATCCTCCTTCAGTTCCAATAGTGTGGCCTGTGTGCCATAGAGAAAGCACCGAGCACCCGGGTGTTCTGCCAGGGCTTCCAGTCCCACAGCTTCCAGCAACCAACAGCCAAAGCGGCCCTGAGCGGCCGCCAGTAGGCGCTTCTCCTTTTCTTTCGCCGCTGCTTCGTGTGCTTTTCGCTCTTGGGCTTCCTTCTTGGAGCGCGAGTCGAACATACTGGCTCCTCCTCATGCTTCAATCGTGACGGGTTTGTCCTTTGTCCGGACCTTTCAAAAGGGCTGACGTGCCAGGCACTTGCCCTTGATAGGGAATGGGGTATGGGCCTAACGGATCCAGCTTCAGCCGCGCGGACCCGCACGCCGAATAGTAACGTACTTGGGACCCAGCAGGTTGCGGGTGCGCGTCGGCTGCAAGCGCAAGTTGGGCGGCGCCACCATCAGTCGCTGCGATGCTCGCGCTCAATCCATCTCGACTTTACGCGGGCTTGAGCTTCAAACCGCCACCGAGAATCCCAAACGCACTGAAGTGCATCTCATAACGGGTGGCCTGCCCATCGAGTATCTGAAACACTGCAGAGTTCGAGAGGCCGCCACCGCGAACATCGACTTGATGGTCGCCTGCAAGGAGATCGAACGTAACTGAGCCTCCCTTCTTGATCTCGCCGGCCGGCTGCCCGTCGATAGTTATTTGAACAGCGTACATCTCTCCAGTCAAAGCGGTCTTCCGCCAAAGTATGAACTGGCCCGCCCCTCCCGGGTACGAGACGCCGCATTTGGGACAGGTCTTTGCCGAGCCCGCCACTTCAGCCCCACATTCCTTGCATGTAACAAGCGCCATCCGACACCTCCAGTGAACGACCCGAATGTTTCTTCTCAGTCCGCCCAACTATGATTTCAGCGACATCCTCCCAGTCGCTGTTTCCACGCCGACGTCGCGTAATCTCCTTCATGATACGCGGAAAGGGGCGGGTAACGTACTCAAAACACCTTGGTTAGTCCTTCGGCGAGCTGAATGCGGGAGAATGGGTGACTCCGTTCGTCGTCTAATCTCCGAGGGCATCGAGTGGGCTCCGCACTGCGTTTGCGTCCAGTCCAAGGACGTGGGTGTAGATCATGGTCGTCTTGACGTCGGAGTGAATGGGAAAACAACTAGGGTCAGGCCTTCGTTATATCGATGCCCGTAACCCATTGCAATACCAGCTACTTGTGGCGAGCCAACTAGAAGCCGGGAACGATCGGTGAGTTATTCGCAGAAGCCGCAGATCGAGTAACGAAGGCCTGGCCCCAGGCAACTCCCTCGCGAGAAGGCAGCACCCCACCAGGCCAGCAGGGACCAGATGATCAGCACACCAGCGGACGCGAACAGAAGCCTTGGAATCTCAGAGGTGCTCGAGATTTTACGGTCATGGCGCGGCACGCAAACAGATTTGATTCTGCGATAAACTCAAGTGGGCGCCGGGAAGGCCCCTGCGGCAGCTTGCGGAACAGACTGCGGTGGACTGAACGCCGTCGCGACCAGTCCTTCCCGGACGCCGGGAGATCAGCAATCGATAAGGCCACCAGCGGCTACAAACGTGGTGGCGGTCAGCTGAGACTCATGCTCAATTCGATTTCCATGCAGACCCAGACCACCACCGTGATGACGATGAATGAGGTGCACTCGAACCCGCCGCACACGCAGCCGCAGCCATCGCTGCCGAGCGCCTTCAACACCGACGTACTTGCGAAGCCCAGAGGGTTAAACATTTTTCATCTCCTTTCAGACAATGAGGCAATCATGTAGCCAACCGCAGCCCTTGAAGGTATTGGCACCGCCCTGGCGGCCGGACGGTGATGCTGCAAATCTCACCTATGTCTACGCAGAGTACGGCATGCGGCGTAGGCTGTCAAGACGTATGGAAAGACTTGTTCATATATTTCTGTGTAGTTTTCCATATTCAATGTGTGACGTATCACAGTTCGTTGTGAGACCGGATGCGCCCCAGCCTTGTGTCAAGGGCGTAGCCACACGACCGCGGGGGGGCCGTCGCTCGGAGAGAGTCGACTGATGATGTCGAACGAATTTGGATCGAGGAGTGGCACGTTCTCCGACAACTTGGGTGAAGTTCGGGGTCGTATCTGGAAAATCAACTTAACGTTCATCCGCTAAGTTGATTTTCCAGATACGACCCCAACTCCGCGTCAATTTGAGAAATACGCGCTCGGACATGGGTTGGGACGGACGGCATGATCGCTGAGCCGAGGGCGTTTTGAAGTTACGTGTGATCTCGCGCCGGAGGCGCATCGGATCAGCCGGTGGCAAGCGCGAAAGCGCGCAGCCACCGGAACAGATGCGTGATCATTTCGGAGCCCCGGAGGGGCGTCGGAGAATCGGAGAATGCAGTATTTGTGGTGAGCTCCGACGCCCCTCTGGGGCTGGAGAAACAGAACCAACCGAGGTCCGGTGGCTGCGCGCTTTCGCGCTTGCCACCGGTGCGCCTCCGGCGCTGAATCCTCCGCATATGCCGACTTTCTTCAGAGCTCGGGGCGCTGAATCTCACGATCATCGATATTGAAGGTAACAGGGTTGCTGGCATCCTGTTGGTGGCGAAACTTGGGACGATGTGGAGTTGTGCGAGCGGTTCGTTCTCGGCAATTACCTCCAATCGAGAGTCCTTCTCCCCCAGCGCTTTTCAGCTGGGGGAGAAGGTGCCGAAGGCGGATGAGGGGGCGTTTCACGCGGACGTCAGTCGGTCACGAGCAGAATGCAAACATCCATGCGACCCCTTCAATCGGTACTGGACCAGCGTCGGTAGATCGCGCCTATCGCGTAAACGCCCCCCTCATCCGCCTTCGGCACCTTCTCCCCCCGCAAAAAAACCGCGGGGGGAGAAGGACTCTCGACGAAGAGAGTGGCAAGTGCTTCAAGCAGACTGTTGGAAGGCAGCTCACTATTGCGAAGGCACGTACGTCGGGTCGGTGGTCCGGTTGTCGATGACCGATCCGTATGCGGCGACGCGGCCGGTGCCGCCGACGACGCGCGCGCTGATGCGGCCGTTGTAGACGTTGCTGAAGCCGAGCGATTTGAAGATCTGCCCCTGTTGCAGGTACTGGCCTCCGCTGAGTGGGACAGTCGCTTTCGCGGCGACCTTCGAGTCAGGGGTGTAGGCGAGCAGTTCGACCGTGGCACTATTGCCGGTCACTTCGACCAGGCCGAGGTTCGTGCGGAAGGCGGGTGACTCCTCGAGCTGCACGATCTGCAGTGTCCGGTCACCGTTGCCGACGGCATCGGCGGCGGTGACGCCGGGGATGAATTGTCCGAAGGTGCCGCCGTTGACCTTGTCACGGCTGAAGGTGCGCGCGGTGACGACGAGCTGCGAATCGCTGGCAGTCGTGGCCACGACGGAGCCGCCGCCGGTGATGTTCCAGAGCGTGGGCAGGACGTTGTCGATGGCCAGCGTCTGGCCCGCGCCGATGGTCTTGACCTGGTTCGGCACGCTGGCGCCGGTGAAGGCGAGCGTGACGTCGACGGCCGTGCTGCCGCCATTGTAGATGCGCATGTCGGTGTGGAAGTTGGAGAAGGAGCTGTCGAACTCGGCGACGCCGGGAAGGACGAAACGGCTCGACGAGATCTTCGACGGATCGACCGGGAAGACCATGAGGGGATCGGTGGTGGTGTTGTCGAGCACCGAGGCGTATGCGCTGATGCGGCCGGTGTCGCTCGTGACTTTCACTTCCACCCGTGCGTCCGTGATGTTCGGCAGGGTGACTCCGGTGGCGTTGAAGAATTGGTCGAGCCTGACTTGTTGCGACTCGTATGGCTTGAGGCTGTAGGCGCGCTCGGCGATCTTGCCGCCGGCGTCGTCGAAGAGGATGGCCACGAAGTTGACCGGCTGGCCGGAGCCCTCCACGAAGCCGAGATTCGTACGGAAACCTCCGGCAGCCGTGCTCTGGGAGACCTGCTGCAGCGAGATCTTCGAGACGTCGTTCTTGGCGAGGAAGTTCGCCAGCGGCAGTGCCGGGATGAATTGTCCGAACGTGCCGAGCGAGGTCACGCTGTAGGTCCTGCTTGCGGCGACGCTGGCGAAGCTGACGCTGACCGTGTCTTTTCCTGCTGTATTGAGCGGGCGGATCTCCAGCGAGCCGATGCCCGGCTCGCCCTGCGTGCCCGAGCCGTACCAGTCTTTGACGATGTCGTTGAGCGCCTTGGTGTCACCGGCGGAGACGGTGATGTTGGCCTGCTTGCCGCTCTGCGTGCCGTCAGTGTTCGCGGGGGTGTAGGTGAGCTGATAGTTGATCGGTTGCGCGGAGGTGTTGGTGAGGCGGACGTCGGAGACGAAGCGGGTGCCGATGCCGTCCGCATGCGCGATGGCGGGGATGAGCAGGGTGTTGAGCGGCGCGTTGGGGCTCTTCGGCGTCGGCGACACCGGCGCCACGACGCTGACGGAGACCGGCACGGTGATCGGGGCCGGTGGGTCGCCGAAGGTGCCGACTTTGGCCGCCGCCGGAAGGCGGTTGATGGTGACGCTGCCCTGCGTCGAGCCGATATCCAATTGCGACGTATCGATCGTGACCGTCACATTCGCCCCCTCGGGTGGAAGCGGTCCGCTCGCCGGCGAGACGGTCATGAACGGTTTGTCCGAGCCGGCACTGAAGGTGTCGCCGGTGGCGAGGGTGGTCACCTTTCCGGCCGTGACGATGCCCGGGATGAAGATCTGCTGCGTGATGGTGCAGTTCGAGGAGCACGGCGCGTGGGCGAGGTTGTAGTTCGGCAGGTTTGACGGCTGCGGCGCGGTGACGAGCATGCTCTGGCTCGTCGAGTAGTTCCCGAAGTCGCCGCCGCAGAGGGGGGCGGCGTGCGCGCGGTAGTAGTAGCGCGTATCCGTCGTCACCGTGTGGGTGAAGGTGCGCGACGGGGTGCCGCTGACGGAGAACGTCTGTGCGTCGCTGAAATCGGCCTTGGTCGCTTCCTGAACCTCATAGCGGAAATCGAACTGGGCGTCGCCGTTCCACGTAACCGTGTAGGCCGACGCCGAGGGGGCGGTCGGCGGAACGCTCATCGTCAGCTCGCGCGGGTCGCAGTTCACGGTGACGTTCACCGTGTTGCTGTTCGCGCTGCTGCACGGGCTCGATACTTTGACCCAGTAGGCGATGACGCCGGTAGCCGTCCCGGCGACGGACAACACCGGGCCGGTGCCGCCGGTCACAGGGTTCGAGGAATCACCTGACTGGCCGCGGTACCACTGATAGGTAAGGGTGCCCGGTCCGGAGGCGAGGACGCTAAGCGTCGCCGTTCCGCCGAACGTGATGACGGCGTCCTGCGGCTGCGTGAGGATGGATGTTTCGCACTGCGGGATGGTAAGGATGGCCGTGGTGCTGTCGGTCGGGCCGCAGGTGTTGGTGGCGCGCACCCAGTAGCTCGTGGTCGTGGTGATCGGATCGGTGATGAGGATCGTCCCGAAGTTGAAGTATTCGTCGGCGCCAACGATGAGGGCGATGACCTGCTCGTCGGTGCTGCCTCCGGTGATGGCACTGACGAACGCGCTGGTCTCGCTCGGCGTTGCGCTGCGGCGAAGGAAGCGCGGGTAGTACTGCTGCACGCGGCGCGTGATCGCTTCATTCGAGTTGAGGATGGCCAGGCCTACGGTCGTCCGCGAGGAGCTGCCGAGCAGAGCGGCGAAGGCGATCGACTCGGAGGCCGAGGGGGCGCGTCCGAGGACGTCGTTGTAGATGCGGTTGATCCAGCCGGTGTTCGTGCCGCCGGCGAGGGCGAAGTATTCGGGCGATGCGGTGATCTGCGCTTCGATCTGCTCGTCGGTCACGCTTGCAGCGAATGCGGACATCCAGAAGCTGATCTCCGCGGCCGAGGGCGCGCGGCGGAGGAACGTTGAAAAGAAGGCCGTCAGCAGCCGCGTGCGATATTCGGTCGAAGTCAGGACGCTGCTCGCGACGGTGGTGCGCGGCGTGCCGCCGGTGAGGAGACCGCCGAGGGTCGCCAGCGACGCGGCGTCGGCCGGACGGCCGAGAAGATCGATGTAGATCTGGTTGATCCAGCGGTCGTTCGATGGGCCGCTGCCTGCCAGCGGCGTGGATGTGTCACCGGCGGTTCCCTTGTACCACTGGTAGGAGGTGGCGCCGGTGGCGAAGGCGATGAGGAAGGTCTGCGAGCCGGTGACCGGAATGCTGCTCGACGGCTGGATGGCGAAGGATGGCTTGGTGCAGCCGGCCTGGATGGTGATGGTGGCGATGCTGCTGCTGAGGGCGGCGCCGCAATTGTTGTCGAGCAGGACGTAGTACGAGGTCGTTTGCGTCAGCGCCGGGGTGGTGAATGTCGGGCTGTTCGTACCGACGGGGTGGCTCCGGTCGTTGGGGTCTGTGGCCTGGTACCACTGATAGTTGATCGGCTGTGACCCGGTGGCGCTGACGGTGAGCGTGGCGGTGCCGCCGGAGCTGATGGTCTGAGAAGCCGGCTGGCTGCTGAAGTGCGCGGGCGTGCAGCCGTTCGTCTCCTCGGGGAAGACCGTGGCCGCGGCCGTGACGTTGCCGCAATCGTTCGAGACTTTTACCCAGTAGTTTCTGGTCGCCGTGATCGACGGCGTGGTGAACGTCGGGCTGTTGCTGCCGACGGGGTGAGAGCTGTCCGGCTGGAAGCCTTCGAACCAGTTGTAGGTGAAGGTGCCGTTTCCTCCAACGACATTCGCCGTCAGCGTCGCGCTCTGCCCGGGCGGGACGTGGCCGTCACCCGTGATGGAGACGGAGGTAGGGGGCTGACATGCGGGGCCGTTGCCGTAGACGAAACTGATCGCTTCGCGGTCCCACGACTGCAGGTTGAAACCAAAAGCAGGGTTGACCGAAGACGTCATGATCGCCGTCGAGGATGATGGCGACCCGGCGTCGGAGTGGCGGAGTCCGATGGCGTGGCCGATCTCGTGTGTAATGATGGATGGGTATTGCGCGGCGCTGATGCCGGGACGAACGATGATGTCGGCGTCGGTGATCCCGACGAAGGTCTCACTCTTGTACGGATGGGTGAAGCCGCCCGCTCCGAGCGTGCAGGCGATCGTACCGTCGCAGAGGCCGTTGTCCGCTCCCGTATATCCGAGGTAGACCCCGCTCTGGTTGTCGTTGGGATCCGGCGCAGCGGAGGTGAATGTCCCGGCGTATGTGAGGACGATGCCGGAATCAGGATCGGCGGTCCATGAAGCGGCGGCGTTCGAGATCCCTCCCGGGCCATCGATGCCGGAGAGGCTGCCGGTGGAGTGGAACGCCAGTCCGCCGCCGGATTCTCCACCGGCGACTCGAACCGGAAAGCAGCCTGGAGTGCCGCAGCCGACCAAAACGTATGCGGAAGCCGCGGCGGTCGCGATCGGATGGAACGCATTCGCGATTGGTGTCAGCTTCGTGGTGTAGGTCTGGGTAGTGTTCCCGCTCACGAACCGCGCGAACCCATCCGCCATCCGCGCCGGATCGCCGCGCAGCTCGGAGACCTCGCGCGTGACGACAGCCTCGCCGCTCGCATTGCGCGTGAACGAGAACTTGCCCATCGCCATCGACGTCGTGAAGTACGTTCCGTCGCCGCGGTTTTTGAGAAACACCATGACCCGCTCGCCGGGCGTGTACGCGGCCGAGTCGGCGATGAAGGTGAAGCGCTCTCCAGCCGCACCGCCGACCTCGCTCACGGTGATCGTGCCGGTGGCGCTTCCTTTGAGTGTCTGCTCGACGTCGAGCCGGTAGTCGGTGACGACATAGCCGTCCGCCCGCACCCTCGATACCGCGTCCCTCACCGTGGCCACGACGACGGCCTCGGATCGATCGACGAGTTGGCGGTCGCTTGTGGGCTGAAATACGGTGGCCGAGGCCGCTGAGGCAAGAAGAAACGCGACGGCAGTAACGAGTCGAATCTGCTTCACGGAGTGGGACCTCGCTTTGTTGGTTGCGGGGAGCGGACGGCTCGCCTGGTTGGATTTGTTCCGTTACTTATTTGAACAAGCGTGAACATTGTAGCGAAGAGCAATCTCATTCGGAAACTCGCGCGACGCTGTGACGCCAGATACAACGTATTAGTGCCGTTGGCGGAGAATCTGTTTCATGCCCCGTTTCCTTTTCTGGTTCCTTGCCTCGGTAGCCCTGGTCTCGAGCGCGGCCGCCCAATCGCCTCAACGCGGCGGCGCGCTTCCCCAGCCGCTCCCGCTTTTTCCTCTGACCAACTGGTGGAACACCGACGTCAGCGCGGCCCCCGTCGATCCGAAGAGCGCGGCGTACATCAGCTATATCGGTGCGAGCGGGGGGATGCATCCCGATTTCGGCGGCGACAGCGGCGAGCCCTCGGCGCCGATCTACGGCATGCCGTTCATCGTCGTCTCCGGCGCGCAGCCGCTTCTCCCGGTGACGTTCGACTACGCGGACGAGAGCGACGTGGCCGCACCAGGCCGGCCGCCCGGCTATCCGATCCCCGAGGAGGCGAAGACGCAGCAGAAATGGATCGAGGGAGGTCTGGCCGGCGGCGATCCGAATGCCGGCGGCGACCGGCACATGCTTCTGGTCGACCGCGATAACCGCATGCTCTACGAGCTGTACGCGCTGCATTGGACCGGCTCGCAATGGATCGCCGGCTCCGGCGCGACCTTCCCGCTCGACGCGAACGCCCGCCGGCCGGAGGGTTGGACGAGCGCCGATGCCGCCGGCCTGGCCATCCTGCCGGGCCTAGTGCGCTACGACGAGGTGTACGGCAGCGATCCGATCCGCCACGCCTTCCGCGTGACGGTGCGCCACTCGAACGGCTACGTCTATCCCGCCTCGCATCGCGCCGGCTCGACGAGCGGCGCGCTGCCGATGGGCGCGCGCCTGCGGCTGAAGGCGTCGAAGGACATCTCCGGTTTCCCCGAGCCGCTGCGCCGCATCTTCCAGGCCATGAAGGCCTACGGCTTAATCGTCGCCGACAACGGCACCGACCTCTACGTGACCGGAACGTACGACACCCGCTGGGACAACGACATCCTCAACCCGGCGTTCGGGGCGATCAAGGGGAGTGATTTCGAGGTGGTGCAGTTGGGGTGGGAGCCGGCGGCGAGGATTAGCAGGGGGAGGGCTGTGCGGCACTAACCCATCGTTATCCCGCATTTCTCACAAGGAGCGGAGCCCCTGGGACCGCGGGCGTCTCGCCCGCGTTTGGATGCTCGGCATACTGGTGCTTGCAAACGCGGGCGAGACGCCCGCGGTCCCAGGGTGTGCTTCTTCAACAGCCCGTTTATCCCGCAGACCTTTTACTTTCAGCCGCGCAGAGGGCGTTGAGCTCGCGCACGAACTGCGGCGTGGCGCCGTGAATGCGGAAGGCGATGTATCTCCTTCGGTAGGTAGGACGCCCGGATTGGGCGGTCGTTAGAAGAGGGGTGAAGAAGGCCGGACTGGAGCGTCCGGCCTTCGTACGACTACATCACTTCACCTTGTATTTCGACAGATCGCGAATGAAATCGGCATTCACGCCCATCGCCGCCATCCGGGCCAGGTCCTTGACGGAGAGGTTGGTGTAGCCGGCGTCGCTGAGCGATTTGATGAACTCGGGGTTGACACCCTGCGCGCGGAGCTCGACGAGCTCGTTCGCCGTCAGGTTCTTGTATCCGGCGTCGGAGAGTTGTTTGACGTACGCGGGCGAGACGCCCGTGGACCGAAGGTTGGTGAGCTGCTTCGTGGTGAGATTGGCGTATCCGGCCGAGCGCATCTGGGCCGCGTACTCCGCGGTGACGCCGATGGCGCGCAGCTCGGTGAGGTTGTGGGTGTTGTCGAACTTGATCCCGGCATCGCGAAGGGCACGGATGTATTCGGGAGTCACGCCGACGGCTCTCATCTCCGCGATTTCGTCGAGCGAGAGCTCGCCGAGTCCGGCGGCGCGCATGGTGTCGATGTAGGCCGGCGTCACGCCCGCGGCGCGCAACTCGATCAGATCGTCGACCGTGAGCTTGCCCCCGTCACCGATGTGCCGGCGCTTGCGGGCGTCCGGCCGCGGGGTGGGGACGCCTTCGATGTCGCTGAAATCGATGTTGGCGAGGGCGCGCATGGCCGCTCTCGGCGCGGCGATCGCGACCATCGGTGCGGTTACCGATACCCTCGGCATGGCGACCGCTACCCTCGGTGCGGTTACGGCGACCATGGGTCGAACCCTCGGCGTCATGGCGATGGCAGGGGCGACGTTTGCGATGACGCCGTCGGTCACTCCGTCGATGATCCCATCGACTACGCCATCAGCGACTCCACCGGCGATGCCGCCCGGAATACCGGCGACGGGAGCGCGCGGAGCGATGGCCGGAGTGGGTGGATCTGGCGGTTCCGAAACCGCTTCCGCCTCGGGTGCTTCGGCATCCGTGTCGTCATCCGCATCCGCGGTGTCGGCCTTCACGTCGACCGTGGTCTGCGAGACCTGCGGTTTCGGGGTCGGGGTGCCGGCTTTCTGCTGCTGTCCTCGGAGGGGGAGCGACGGCGCGATCAGGAGCGCCAGGAGGACGGTGAGGAGCGCGGCACCGGCGACGAATCGCGAGGGGGCGTTGGGCGATTCGACGCGCGTACCGGCCAGCCGGCGGATGCGGCCGATGAGCGAGCCGCCGTTGGCGGCCACGAAGGCCTGGGCGTCTTCGACGCGCAGCTCTTCGAGGCGGGTGAGGGCGCGGGCGTAGACCAGCGGCTTGCCGGAAACGGAGACGGCGACGTCATCGCAGCAGTGCTCGCGCTCGACGCGGATGCGGTGCGAGATCCACCACACGGCCGGATGGTAGAAGAGAAGCGTTTCGACGACGGCCTGCATCAGGTTGACGAAGAAGTCGTTGCGGCGGACGTGGGCCAGCTCATGCGCCAGGATCATCTCCATCTGTTCGGTGGATAGCCCGGTCAGCGTCGCCGCCGGCAGGAGGACGACCGGACGGAGCCATCCGATGACCGTCGGCACTTCAACCGCTGCCGACTCCAGGAGCTGTACGGCGCGCCGCAGTTTGAGCGCGTGCGCCAGCCGGCTAGCCGCGCGCTGCCACTCAGGAGCGGCGTCGGTGGCGTTCCGTTTGGCGATCGCGTGCGCCCGCAGCCACCCGAAGAGCAGACGGATGGAGAGGAACAGAACGCCGGTCAGCCAGACGAGGACGATCTGGGGAATATGGGATTTGGCGAAGGTGGCCAGTACGGTGAGCCGGGAGTCGGTTGTCAGTTGTCGGTTGTCAGAGTCGAGAGGTTGGAGATTTGCGTCCTGAGTTGGAGCTGCGCTTAGGGCGACGTTGCTCACGTCGCTCCGACCCCCGACTCCCGACTCCCGATCCCCGTCATAAGCACGATATGCGGTGGCCGCCCCGAGCACGACGAGCAGCGCCAGGGCGCCGCAGGAGGCGAGGTAGCGGGCGTTTGCGCTCTGGCGTGAGAGGAGAGCGAGGGTCGCGGCGAGGATCGCGGCGACGAGCACTCCCTGCCAGAGGAGGTGGAGAAGGGCCCAGCCGATGGCCTGAGCTATCGCAGAACCGAGTAAGGCAGAACCGAGTATGGCAGAACCGAGTATGGGAGAGCCGAGTATGGGAGAGCCGAGGAGTGTGCCGATTCCGTTCATCGCGATTCTCCTTCAAGAGTGTCGAGCAGCTCGCGGATGGCGTTCAGCTCGGCGGCGTTTGCTTTTCTTCCTGATAGAGCCTGCATCACCAGCTTGGTCGCCGAACCGCCGAAGGCGCGCTCGGCCAGATCGGCGAGCAACTGGCGCTGCGTCTTCTGTTCGCCGTAACGCGATTGGTAGACGTGCGCACGCTCGCTCTCGTCACGGACGACGAGCCCTTTCTCGGTCATGATCTGCAGGAGTTTGAGGATGGTGGTGTAGCCGGTGGCGCCATCCTTGTTGAGGCGCTCGTGGACGTCGCGGACGGTGCTCGGTCCGCGCTCCCACAGCACACCCAGGATGGCCAGTTCGGCGTCCGTCGGTCGTGGTGGTTGTCGGTCGGTCATGGTCATTTCCTCTTGTACGCAAGCAATCATACGAAGTTTTTCGTTGATGTCAACGAAGAGTTTCGTATGTGAGGGAGTCGGGCGTCGGGAATCGGGAGTCGGGGGTCGGGGGTCGGAGAAGGCGGAGGTGATGTCGGTTAGTCGAGATCAGGTGAGAAGGAAGAATCTAAGACTCCCGACCCCCGCCCCCCGACTCCCGCTCTCGGTGGCGAATGACTCGAAGTTCGTGATCGGTCATGACGTCCTTCCTTTCGCCGGTCTCCGATTCGCCGGCTCTTCGATGAGCTTGTGCGAGTCGGCGGCGGTGAGGGTCAGGCCATAGATCTTCCTGAGGTCGGCGATCTTCTTCAGCGACTCGCGCCCGAACGGCGCCTTCCCTTCGAAGGCGTGCAGCACGATCCCTTCGATGAGATCGCCGAGCGACATGTCATGCACCTCGGCCATGGCCTTGAGGACTTTGAGGATTCTCTTCTCGATGCGCATTCCGGTCTGGGCACGTTCGATTGTTTGTACCATGGTACTAGTGTACTACGGTACGTGAGGCTAACAACGTATCCAACAGCGCATCCTTCTCCCGCCACATCCCGTCCATCCACACCTTCAGCTCCTCGCGCTCGGGGCCGGGGTGGGTGACGGCGGGGTCGAAGAAGTGCGGGGGTGGGTCGACGCGGCGGGCGTGAATGATGATCTTCGGGATGCGGCCGCTGGCGAACTGGCCCATGGTCACGTCGTTGTTCGGTGGGTAGGCCAGCGTGACGTCGTAGATGGCATCGAGCTGATCGCCGAGGGCGGCCAGGACGAAGGCGATTCCTCCAACGCGGGGACGGAGGAGATGGCGGTACGGCGACTGCTGTTCCTCGTGCTTGGCTTTGGTGAAGCGCGTCCCTTCCAGGAAGTTCAGCACGGCCACGGGGAAGTTGCGGTAGCGCTGGCAGGCCTTGCGCGTCGTCATCAGGTCGGTGCCGCGCTTGTCGGGATGCTTCTCCAGATACTCCGGCGTGTAGCGCCGCATGAACGGAAACTCCAGCGCCCAGCAGGCCTGTCCCACGATCGGCGCCCAGAAGAGCTGGCGTTTGAGGAAGAAGCGGATGAAGGCGGCCCGGCCGTGGAAGGCGTGGAAGAGGGCGAGGATATCGACCCAGGAGAGGTGATTGGCGACGATGAGGTAGCGGCCTTCGGGCGTCACATCGTCGCCGATGCCGTCGATCTCCCATTTCGTCGGCAGCATCAGGTCGAAGATCCGGCCGTTGCCGGCCACCCAGCGCGTGGCCAGCCAGGCCAGCATCAGGATCACGCGTGTTCGGGCGCGGCTGCGCGGCGCGGTGATGTGGATGGCGAACTTCACCACGCCGAGGAGGACGATCGATGTGCCCCAGAACGCGGCGTTGAGGGTGAGAAGAAGGAGGGTGAGCCCTGCGCGGATCATGATTTTCGGGCGGGGGTCGGAGTCAGCAGGATACTGATCAGCCGCACGGCGCCGATCGTCGCCGCACAGCCGAAGGTCACGAAGAGCGCGCCGCGCCAGTCGGGCTCCTTCCATCCGCCGAAGTCGAGGGCCGTGGCAACGAGGCCCATCGCCAGGGCGCTGATCAGCGCTATGAACAATTCGCCGATCCAGCGTGCCGGGCGTGCGTAGGGAACGCTCCGGACGACGAAGAAAACCACCAGCGCGCAGCCCGACCAGAGCGCGATTCCCATCGGCGGCTGAGGTTAGCACGGCTTTCGCATCAGGCGGACTCGAGGAGTCTCGCGCATGATGACCCAAGCGACGACGCATACGAACGCATCGAACCACAAGATCCTGGCCATCGAAGATGATCCTGACGTTCTTGCTCTCTACAAGTCCTACCTGCAGAAGCGCGGCTACGAGGTTCTCTCCGCGACCGGCGCCACCGAAGGGATCTCTCTCCTGCAGCGCAATCCCGACACGCGCCTCATCCTGCTCGACCTCAACCTTCCCGGCGGCATGAGTGGCGAGGAGTGGATCGCCTGGTACGTCGCTGAGGGGAAGAAGACGCCGGTGGTCGTGGCCTCAGGGAAAGGTGACATCCTGACCATCACCAAAGGGAACAACCGCACCGCCGCCCTCACCAAGCCGTTTCACATGGAGGAGCTGCAGGAGCTGATCGAGGTGCTGCTGGCCGACGACTGGCACGATCAGGTGAGTGAGGACAAGAGGATGCATTAGTGCGGGCATCCTGACGGTGAGCGCAGCGAGCCTGTAGACGTTCAATCCTGACGGCGAGCGCAGCGAGCCTGTCAGGATCTCCGGTTAGACCGCGCGGCAGTCGGTTCCAGCAGATCCCTCGCGATTTCCACCGGAGATCCTGACAGGCTCGCTTCGCTCACCGTCAGGATGGACTTCTGGGCAGGATCTCCGGTGAGATCGCGCGGCAGTCGGTTCCAGCAGAGCCCCTGGCATTCCACCGGAGATCCTGACAGGCTCGCTTCGCTCGCCGTCAGGATGCCGCTACCCGTCGTTCCCAATCGCCTCTACCGGGCAGTTATCCAGCGCATCCTTCGACAATGTCTCCTCTTCCGGTGTTTCGGGCTGTTTGTAGATGTAGGAGAAACCTTCCTCGTCGTTGCGCTGGAAGTTGGCGGGGGCGGTCTCGCGGCAGAGATCGCAGTCGATACATTGCGTGTCGACGTAGTACCGCCCAGGTGCCTGTCCCGGCACGCGATCGTTTGGATCAGCCATTCGTGTGTTGTCTCCCGTGAGCGCCGCGAGCCGCGACGCATCGCAGGCACGGGGCGCGCATTGTAGCGCGCGCTATCATCGAGTCAAAGCAGGAGGTCGCATGAAAAGATTTCTGATTGCTGTAGTTGCTTTTGCCTTTTCCGCGGGCGCGCTCGCGCAATCGGCACTACCGGCTCTCGATACGGTGAGCGTCACCGGCACGGGTCGTGTCCGCGTCGCGCCCGACCGTTTCTCGTTCAACGTCTCGGTGCAGACGACCTCGCCGACGGTCGAGGAAGCGGTGAATGAGAACAACACGAAGGTGGCCGCGGTCATCGCGGCGCTGAAGAACGCCGGGGCGAAGGCCGAGGAGATTCAGACGTCGAATTTCTCCATCTATCCGCAGCAGGACTACAGCCAGCAGCAGCAGGGAAAACTGCCGCGCGTGGTCGGCTATCAGGTCTCGAACAGCATCACCGTCACGAAGAAACAGGTCGCCGATGCCGGCCGGCTCTTGCAGGCTGCCATCGCCGCCGGCGTGAATCAGACGTCGGGACTTTCGTTCTCCGTTTCGGATTCCGTGCGCGGGCGCGACGAAGGGCTGCGGGCCGCGTTCGCGGACGCCCGCGCCAAGGCCTCCCTTCTGGCCCAGGCCGCCGGCCGCACCCTCGGCCCGGCCATGACCATCAACGAGATCGGATCGATGACTCCCCAGCCGCCCAGGCCGATGGGCGTCCGGGCAATGGCGGCTGTCGTCGCCGAGCCGGTGCCTGTCGAGAGCGGATCGGAGGAGCTGCTATTTACGGTGTCGGTGGTGTTTTCGATGCGGTAGGGATGGCGTATTCGAGGGACCCTTAAAGACAAATGTTGAATTGTTCAATGTTGAATGTTGAGTGTTGAATGAGGTGCCGGCAGTCGACACGCCATTCAACATTGAACATTCAACATTGCTTTTCCGCGTCAATCCCCCGAGATGATGTTCCCCAGCACATCTCCCGCGAACCCGCCTAATCCTTTCGACTCATCCTGGTGGTGTCCGCCCGCGGCGGCCATGATGCGGTTGGCCAGTCTGCTGAATGGCAGCGTCTGCAGGACCACGTGTCCCGGGCCGGTGAGCGTGGCGTAGAACAGACCCTCGCCGCCGAAGAGGGCGTTGCTGAATCCGCCGACGAACTGGATGTCGTAGGCGACCGTCTCCGCCATCGACACGATGCAGCCGGTGTCGACGCGAAGCTGCTCGCCCGCCGTGAGATCGAACTCGAGCATGTTGCCGCCGGCGTGAAGGAAGACCAGTCCCTGACCGCTGATCTTCTGCAGCAGAAAGCCTTCGCCGCCGAACAGACCGGCGCCGAAGCGCTTCGTGAAGGCAACGCTCAGGTCGACGTTGCCGATGGCGCAGAGGTAGGCGTTGCGCTCGGCGAGAATGGTGGTGTTGTTGAGCTGGATGGGGAAGATCTTGCCGGCGATCGGATTGGCCAGCGCCATGTGCGCGTTCGCGGTTTCGCAGCGGAAGACGCTCATGAACAGCGTCTCGCCGGCCAGGAACTTGCGCATCAGGCCTTTCATCAGCCCGCCCTGCATTCGCGCCTGCAGGTCGATTCCCTGTCCCATGTACAGCATCGCGCCGGCCTCGGCGTAGATCTCCTCGTTCTGGTGCAGCGTGATCTGCAGCGCCTGCATCACATCGCCGATGATTTTGTATTCCATGCGTGGTCCCTCCGTTGTGGTGGATTCTGTCACGGCGGCGGTCTCGCGGTGGTGGTTGCAAAGTTGCTGGGTTGCAGGGTTACTTGGTGATGGCCGAGCAACCAAACACCCAGCAACTCAGCAACCCAGCAACCCACAACACCGCGAGGCCGCGCAACCGAGACCGCGCAACCCCGTCATCCCGCTCTGACACAATAGACCCGTGCCTCGCAAAGACCACGTCCCCCTGCTCGATGCGCTCGCGCAGCTCTATCCTGACTCGTCGCGGACGACGCTGCGGCAGATGCTGCAGAACGGCCGCGTGCGCGTGAACGGCGATACCGAGAAGGATGCCAAACGCGTCGTCGAGCCGGACGAGATCCTCGAAGTGATCGCCAAGTCCGATCAACGCGTTCTCCCTCCCGGAATCGCCATACTTCACGAAGACCGCGACGTCATCGTCATCCTCAAGTCACAGGGGCTGCTGACGGTGGCGACGGAGCGGGAGCGCGAGGCGACGGCGCAGGCCTACCTGAACGCCTACCTCGGCAGCGCCGGTGAGGATCGCGTGCAGGTGGTCCATCGCCTCGACCGCGACACTTCCGGCGTCCTCGTTTTCGCCAAGAACTTCTTCGCCCGCGAACGGCTCAAGGAACAGTTCATGATCCACAGCGTCGAACGGATCTACGTGGCCATCATCGAAGGGGCGATCGATCCGCCGGAGGGGACGATCGAATCGAATCTCTTCGAGCAGCGCGACCTGAAGATGGTCAGCGTCGACGCCCATCCCGACGCCAAGCACGCCGTGACGCATTACCGGACCATCGCCACGAAAGGCGCCTATCCCATACTTTCAATGCTCGAGGTGACGCTGGAGACGGGTCGAAAGAACCAGATCCGCGCCCATCTCGCCGAGGCGGGCCACCCCGTCGCCGGCGACAAGATGTACGGCGCGAAGACGAACCCCCTCGGCCGCCTCGGCCTCCACGCCAAGCTCCTCGGCTTCGACCATCCGACCAGTGGGAAGCGTCTGGTGTTCACTGCGGCGCTGCCGAAGTCATTCCGCGACGTGCTGCGCTGACGCGCGTTGTCTGCGGCTTCGCCGCGTTGTCGGTTGTCTGCGCGCTGCGGCGCGCGTGGTCGGTTGAACGTAGGTCGGACTCTCAGTCCGGCCTCGTGTAAATACCCCCGTCAACGGAGTTTCCGACCTTGGTCAGCCGGTCGGACTGGAGAGTCCGACCTACGTTTCAACCGTCCACGCGCCGCAGCGCAGACAACCGACAACGCGGCGAAGCAGCCGTTATCCGAACGACACCGCCAGCTTCGACCCCTCTTCGCGGTGGATCGTGTCGACGAAGCGGATGTTGTTCGTCTTCAGCGACATGAACAGCGATGAAGTGCGGACGCCGCCGCCGAAGAACCGGACGCCGCGAAGGAGGTCGCCGTCGGTGACGCCTGTGGCGCAGAAGATGATGTCGTTCCCTGAGGCCAGCTCCGCGGTGTCGTAGACCCTGTCGCCGTCGGTGTAGCCCATCGACTTCAGGCGCTCCTCCTGCCACTTCTCCAGCGGCTTGAGGCGGCCCTGCATCCGGCCGTTGAGGCAGCGCATGGCCGCCGCGGTCAGGACGCCTTCCGGCGCGCCGCCGATGCCCATGGCGGCGTGGATGCCGGTACCGCGCACGGCCGCGGCGATGCCGGCGGAGAGGTCGCCGTCGGTGATCAGCTTGATGCGTGCACCCGCTTCGCGGATCTGGGCGATGAGATCGTGATGCCGTTCGCGGTCGAGGACGACGATGGTCAGTTCGTCGACATCCCGCTGAAAGGCCTCGGCGATCTGATTGAGGTTCTCATGCACCGAGTTGGTCAGGCTGACAAAGTCCGCCGCGGTCGGGCCGACGACGATCTTGTCCATGTAGACGTCGGGAGCGTTGAGAAGACCGCCCTTTTCCGAAGCCGCAAGGACGGCGATCGAATTCGCGGAGCCGGTGGCGCAGAGGTTCGTCCCCTCGAGGGGATCGACGGCGATGTCGATCTCGGGATAGATCTCCCCCTCCGTCCAGCCGCGGCCGAGCGGCTCGCCGACGTAAAGCATCGGAGCCTTGTCCCGCTCTCCCTCGCCGATGACGACCGTTCCGCGCATCTTGAGCCTGTTCAGCTCTTCGCGCATCGATTCGACCGCTACCTGGTCGGAGTACTTCCGTTTGCCGTAGCCCATCGTCCGTGCAGCGGCGATGGCAGCTTTTTCGGCGACGCGCAAAAAACCGATCTCGAGACTGGATTCCATGACGCTCCGTTCCTGCGGAATTTGGCGGCGCAGACTCTAGCAGAATCCGCGGGACGGAGGTGTGCGGGATCACACTCATTCGACGATGACGGTCATCTTCATGTTGCCGTGCCCGGAGCCGCAGTAGTGGTCGCAGATCGCCGGGAAGGTGCCGGCGGTGTCGGGCGTGATCGTTTTCTCGGATGGTTTTCCGAGATCGGCGTCGAGATCGAGGCCGAGCGGCTTGACGAGAAACCCGTGGGCGCGGTCGGTGCTGACCACGCGGCGACCGATGAGCCGGCATCTGACAGCCGAGGAGATCGAGCAGTACGCGGATGGCGAGGTGGATGCTGACGGGCACCTTCAGGAATGCGCAACCTGCGCGAGCGCGGCCCTGTCGGTGATGCAGATGAAGCGCGCTCTCCGCGCCATGCCGCGCTTCACGCCGCCGCCCGCGCTACGTTCGCGCGTGCTCGCGCGCCCGCCGCGCCGGTCATACGCGGCGCGGTGGCTCGCCATGGCAGCGATTCTCGCGCTGGTCGTCGCCGGCGGCGCTCTCTGGCGCACGCGCGATGCGTCAGCCAGCCAGTTGGTCGACCTCCACACCACCATCCTCGCCAGCGCGAACCCGGTCGACGTCCTCTCGACCGATCGCCACACCGTCAAGCCATGGTTCGAGGGGAAGCTCCCCTTCGCCGTCGACGTCCCCGATCTCGCGCCCCCCTTCCACCTCATCGGAGGCCGCGTCATCTACTGGCGCGGCCAGCAGGGTGCCTATCTATTGATCGGCAAGGGAGCCCACCGCATCTCCCTCTTCGTCTTCGCCAACGACGGGGTTCCGCGAGCGATTGAATCGCATGCGGGGATGACGATCGTGGTTTGGCGGGCGAGGGGGCTGGCGTACGTCGCCGTTGCGGACGTTCCGGCGGATGATCTGCAACCGTTGCGGCAGGCGTTTGGGAGGGGTTGAAGTCTCCACACGGGTTCCGGCCGGAGAGCAGGCATCCCTGCCTGCTCCCGCCGGGTGTCCTCGCCCGGCGGTGGTGTCTGAGATTACAAGCGAGAGGCACCTGAAGACGCGGAGATGACGTCGTTATCAGGAAACAGCGCCGTGCCACGATCGATCCCACCGCCGGGCGAGGACGCCCGTCGGGAGCAGGCAGGATGCCTGCTCTCCGCGGGCTGCGCGGAGGATTATTCGTCCGGTTCCCAGGGATGCTGCCACCACTCCGGCGTCTCCCCGCGCTGTAGGCGCATCGCGTAGTCGATCCGCTGCAACTCCATCACCTGACGCACCTTCTCCGGCAATGACAACGCGCGATGCGCCGCGTGAAGCGCTCGCTTCGACGCGTAGATCGACTCCAGCAGTTCTTCCGTGGGCCGCGCCGGCATGTTCAAAACTCCAGATGGAAACGCGCCATCAGATCGCCAAGCAATGATGCATCAATGTTGCCTTCGTCGCGAAGCACCGCCGCCCGTTCGCGCCGCTGACGTGTTCGCGCGGAGCCGTGCAGATACATCGCGATCAAGTACTCCGGCCGGACCACGCGAATGTCCATATCGCCGAACCGCAGCGTTGCCGCACGCTCGATCGCCTCGTCGGTGAGAGGGCCAGGCGAGACCAGAAACTGCACCGGAATCTCGCCGATCACGACATGCTCCGCGAGCGTGCTGTATCCGTGTCTTTTCGCCCACTCGTAGATTGGAACGAGCGATACGATGATGCCCTCCGCTTGCGGAAGCGCGACGAGCACATCGAGATCGTAGGTGGCGATCGCTTCCACCCAGAACCCCTGTGCCATCCCGCCAGCCACGGCGTAGTCGGCGATCACGCCGTCCTCTTTCATGGCATTCAACGCGCGTAGCGCGGTTTCGAACGAGGCCATACCGGCGCCATTCTCCTCGGAAAGGGGTTCTCTGGGTCTTCTGTCGTTGGATGACTTCGGGTCCGCCACCACTATCCGTCGATTTCCACCACTTCACCCGATTTGATCGTGGCGAGAGCATCGACGATTCGCGGGATCAAAGGTCGCAAATCCTCGATGCGGTTGCGGGCATGGACGACAACGACAACCGCGATGCCGATCTTTGTAACGTTCTGCTGATACCGCAGCTTGTTGTCCGCGGTCAGAAGAACTGAGAAGCCTGATCGAACCGCCTGCCGGAGCAGGACGCCGTTCCGTAGATGGAGCCATCCCTGCGCGTGAACGGTGACGGCGTCAACCCCCGGCAGCTCCCCGGCCATCTCGACCGGAAGCGACTCATCGATCAGAACCCGCAACTCCTGCCACCGCCTCCCTCGCCAACTCCAACGCCGCGATTGCCTGCTCCCGCGTAACCGAAGGAAATGAGGCGAGAAACTTGTCCAGTGAGTCGCCGGCTTCGAGATAGTCGAATAAGTTGTAGAGGGGCACACGCGTTCCCGCGAACACAGGAGTTCCGCTCATGATATCCGGGTCGATCTCGACGACGCTCAAGCTGCCTTGCATGCGCGAATTCTACGCTTTCCGGCGGACCGACTTCGCCTCCGTCGGCGAAGTTCACGAAAACCGCTGAGAGGCGTAGGGCACTCTCAGTTTTCGTGCAGTGCTCTCTCGAGCTACTCGATCGGAGATCCGCTTGAGCCCCAGAGCGACATATTTGGGCGCAAGTCCGGAGTGTCAGGGCTTCGGTTTCGGACTTGGATAGCGCCTTCATGAGTGGGAATAAAGGAGACTTGATCACGACCGCTCACGTCGAGCCATTGCAAGTGCCCGTCTCTCAATGGGTTGCAACACGGAAAAAGAGCAAAGGTCTGATCAAATCGTGTAGACCCCTGCTCCGCAGAGCAGAAAGGTTGCTCCGCAGAGCAGAAAGGTTGCTCAGCAGAGCAGCGAACTTGCTCCACGGAATCCACGCAGACTCTTCGGGAACCCACGACGAGCTACTGAGGACCTGTCAGCTCTCGCGGGGCCGTCCGCTTCAGCTGATGCTCGATTGCGCCTTCTGCCGGAAGAGCTCACGCGGAGGCGCGGAGTACGCGGAGAAAAGATTCCTCGTCTTCTCCTCCACGTCTCCCGCGTGAGGACAAGTCGTTCGTTCTCGTTCAACTCGACGCGAACATCGCTCTTCGCGGTTCAGTTCCGGCTCACTCCGTGGGCGGTGGTTCCGCAGCGGACACTGCCAGTTTCCTTGCAGCCTCGGCTTTGTCAGTCAAGCCGACCGCGGAGTAGCCTCTCTCTGCTGCTTGGTAGCAGGCGATGGCGTTTGCGAGGTTCTTCGCGCGGTCGCCGGTTGGCAGATCCGCGTATGCGGTTCCGAGGTTATTCTGGGTCACCGCCCAATCCGCCGGGAAGTCTCGCTCCGTCCTGACTCGTAGCGCCGCCTCATAGCAGGCGACGGCGTTAGCGAGGTTCTCCGCGCGGTCTCCGGTTGGCTGGTCTCGGTACGCGCTTCCGAGGTTGCTCTGGGTCATCGCCCAAGCCGCCGGGAAGTCGCGCTCGGTCCTGACCCGCAACGCTGCCTGGTAGCAGGCGATCGCGTTAGCGAGGTTCTCCGCGCGGTCTCCGGTTGGCAGGTATTTGTACGCGATTCCGAGGTTGTTCTGAGTCATCGCCCAATCGGCTGGGAAGTCGTGCTCGGTCCAGACCCGAAACGCTGCCTGGTAGCAGGCGATGGCGTTGGCGATGTTCTCGGTGCGGTCGCCGGTTGGGAGACCCCAGTACGCCGTTCCCAGGTTGTTCTGGGTCATCGCCCACTCCGCCGGGAAGTCGCGCTCGGTCCAGACCCGCAGCGCTGCCTGGTAACAGGCGGTGGCGTTGGCGAGGTTTTCGGCGCGGTCGCCGGTTGGTAGATTCCCATATGCGATTCCGAGGTTGTTCTGTGTCGTCGCCCAATCATCCGGGAAGTCGTGCTCTGTCCTGACCTGCAACGCTGCTTGGTAGCAACCGATGGCGTTGGCGAGGTTTTCGGCGCGGTCGCCGGTAGGCAGTTCCGCGTACGCGAATCCGAGGCTATGCTGGCTTCTCGCCCAGGCCTTGGGGTCCTCCTCCCTGTTTCTGCGGGCAGCAAGCGCTTCATTCAGGCGAACTCTTTCCGAGAAGCGGAGGGTCTCTTTGAGGAATAGACCGGATGCCGCGACCGCACGGCCAAAGAGGACCAAGTCTAATTGCTCCGCCCAGGCGATGGCCTGCTGCACGTTGTCGAGCTCCGAACTGATCCGCCGCCGCCCCGACAGATGGGCTTCGATGTCTGCTCCCCGAATAGCATTATCGGCTTTGTCGAGTAGCTCGATGAACCAGAGCGCATGTGCTCCATCGAGCCGCATCCGTTCGTCCCGATCGACGAGCTCCCGCGCAAATTGGCGCGTCGTGGAGAGCATGGAGTAGCGACCGTTCTCACGATCGAATCGGAGGAGTGACGCGTCGACGAGGCCGTCGAGGGTCGCCAGCGGAGTGGTCGCTACCGCCTCGGCTGCCTCGGCGTCGAAGCCGCCGGCGAAGATAGCCAGACGCGGCAACGCCTGGCTGCCCCCTTCCGGCAAGCGGCTGATTGCCCATTCGAGACAGGCCTCGGTGCTCAGGTGCCGCTCGGCGGGGGAGAATCCGGGTCGTTCCTGAACCTTCGTCCGGTGTTCCTTCAGATCCTTCGCCAACTGCTGCAGTTTCCGCTTCGGCGCGACGGCGGCGATCAGCTCGATGAGGTACGGCAGGCCGTCGGTCGCATCGAGGATGGCGCGCATCGCCGGATCATCATTCGGTTGCCAGCGTGCGTCACGCTGCTGCGCCAGACCGACGAACAGTCGGTAGCTCTCCAGCTCCGTGAGGTTGCCCTCCGTCCTCATCGGATTCAGGTTGACAACTCGCTCGCCCCCAACGTGGAGTGCCTGCTGGCTTGTTACGAGCACCCGGACGCCGGGAGTGGGCGCGATTTCCGAGACTGCTCTGGCCGCGCTCTTCACCGACTCGAAGTTGTCCAGCAGCATCAGCCGGTCGCCGCCGTGCAGATACCGGCGAACGCTGGCCAGGTCGGGGGCGTCGACCTCCGTCAACCCGAGGGCATCTCGTAGCCCGCCCAGAAAGCCCTCGGCGGTGTCGGCGGCGTTCTCGAGCGAGACGAAGACGAGATCCCGTGGCAGGCCGCCCCGGCGTGCCAGCAGCGTTTCCACCGCCAGTCGCGTTTTCCCCACACCACCTGTCCCGAGGAGTGTCACCAGCCGGCTCTTCCGGAGAGCCTCTTCCACCTTCGTCATCTCGGCCTCGCGCCCGATCCACGGGGTGAGCCACGGGTAGGGGAGGCGGTCGTCGACCTTGAGAGGCGGTTCGGGCTGCATCGCCTCGTCCCAGAGCAGGTCGACGATCTCGATCGGAGCGGAGACTCCTTTGAGCAGGTACGGGCCGTAGCTGTGCTTGCGGATGTGGGTGTCACCGAGGTTCGCATCCGCCGCGGTGATACCGGAACAGTAGACACGCTCTCCCCCTGCGAGGAGCGCTTCGACACGGGCGGCGATGTTGACGGTGTGGCCGTCGTAGTCGGTCTTGCCGTTAGTCTCGACCACGCGCACGGCACCGGTGTGCATGCCGATGCGAACCGCCAACGGTCCGCGGGCCGTCGGGATCGGGTGGCTCCGCAGGCTTCGCTGAATGGCGACGGCGCAGAGGACTCCGTCCGAGGCATTGTCGAAGGCTGCCATGAACGAGTCGCCGATCGTCTTCACTTCGAAGCCGTTGTGCTCGGCGAGCAACGCACGGATTCGTGCATCGTGCGGATCGCGGCATGTCTCGCGATAGCGCTGGTTCCCATCTTCCCCATGCTCGGCGACCAGGGCATCGCGCAGCGCCGTCGAGCCGACGATGTCTGTGAACATCACCGTGACGGTGCCTTTGGGTGGATCGGTGCGCGCGGTCTTGTTGGGCATCGTTACTTTGGGAGTGACGCGCGGCGGGGTTTCCCTACCACCAGGCGTTTCTACTCAAACATCATGCGCTATCCTTTTCCCCCACCAGATCGGAGACCCTGACATGACCGTGCAGGCCTCACCATCCTCCCTCGAGCGGGAGCTCGAGTATCGGAAGAAGCTCACAGGGATCACCAATCAGATCAACGCCGCCGAGTCCATCCCGCACATCCTGATGACGCTCAAGGACAAGATCCTCGAGCTCCTCGATGCCGAGCGGATGACCATCTACGCGGTCGATACCAAGAACCAGGAGTTGTATTCGCTGACGAAAGTCGGCGACGTGCCGAAAGAGATCCGGGTACCGAAGTCCTTCTCGTCCATCGCCGGCTTCACGGCACTGGCGCGGAAGACCATCAACATCAAGGACGCCTACGACGCCAGCGAGCTGGCGAAGTTCCACGCCAACCTTCGCTTCGATCAGAGATGGGACAAGCAGACCGGCTTTCGTACCAAGGCGGTACTCGCCGTGCCGATCCTCTTCGAGAAGTATCTCCTCGGCGTGGTGCAGCTCATCAACAAACGGCACGGTGTTTCCTTCACGGCGCTGGACGAGGATGCCGCCGAAGAGATCGGCAGGATTCTCGGGATCGCCTTCTACAACCAGCACCGCGCCACGCGGCAGACCAAGCCCTCACGCCTCGGCGCGCTCGTCGACAAAGGCATCGTCTCGGAGAAGGACATCGAGGCGGCCGTCTCCAGCGCACGCGTCAACAACTCGACGATTGAAAAGGTCCTCATCGAGGACTACAACGTCCCGAAGGACGAGCTCGGGAAGTCGCTGGCCGCGTTCTACAGCACCAGCTTCTTCAGCTACGACGGCACGCAGACCATCCAGAAAGAGTTCCGCGACCGCGTGCCGTCCGACATGTGGAAGAAGTACGTTTGCGCGCCGATCGAGCGGCGGCCGGGGGTGCTGGTCATCGCCGTCGACGACCCGCACGATCTCACCCGCCTCGACGGCATCCGGGCCATGAACCTCTCGCCGCGCTACGACTTCTGGGCCGGCATGAAGCACGAGATCCTGGCCTACATCGGTGCGTCGTACGGCGAAGCGGAGGAGTCGACGACCGACAGCGCCGACCTGGCCAAGATCCTCGACTCGCTGGGCGAAGGAGAAATGACCGCGGACGAGGAGGAGCGGGACAAAGACGAGATCGACGAGACCGATTCCGGCATCGTCAAGCTTGCCAATCAGCTCATCGTCGAAGCCGCGCACCGCGGCGCCTCGGACATTCACGTCGAGCCCGACGGATCGAAGAATCCCTGCCTGATCCGCATCCGCATCGATGGCGACTGCGTCAAGTTCATGGAAATCCCCGGCCTGCATCGCAACGCACTCGTGCAGCGCCTCAAGATCATGGCCAAGCTCGACATCTCCGAGCGCCGCAAGCCGCAGGACGGCAAGATCCGCTTCAAATCGTCCAAGGGGGTGATCGAGCTGCGCGTGGCCACCATCCCCACCACCAACGGTAACGAAGATGTGGTCATGCGCATCCTGGCGGCGTCGAAGCCGCTGCCGCTCGAGAAGATGGGATTCAGCGAGCGCAATCTGAAGAACTTCAAGGAGATCCTGGCCAAGCCGTACGGGATCTGTCTCGTCGTCGGTCCGACCGGATCGGGCAAGACCACCACGCTGCACTCAGCCCTCGGCTCGATCAACACCGAGGACATGAAGATCTGGACGGCGGAAGACCCGGTCGAGATCACGCAGAAGGGACTGCGGCAGGTGCAGGTGCAGCCGAAGATCGACTTCACCTTCGCCGCGGCCATGCGCTCGTTTCTGCGGGCGGATCCCGACGTGATCATGGTCGGCGAGATGCGCGATCACGAGACGGCCGCCATCGGCATCGAGGCGTCGCTGACCGGGCATCTCGTCTTCTCGACGCTGCATACCAACTCCGCGCCGGAGACGATCTCGCGTCTGCTGGACATGAACATCGATCCCTTCAACTTCGCAGACGCGCTCCTCGGCATCATGGCCCAGCGCCTCATCCGCACGCTCTGCCCGAAGTGCAAGGAGCCGCATCATCCGTCGGAGGAGGACTTCGACGAGCTGATGGAGATCTACGGCCGCGACTACTTCCCGCAGCTCGGCATCAAGTATTCGCCCGAATTCGTCCTCTACGAGCCGAAGGGTTGCGCGAACTGCAACAACACCGGTTACAAGGGACGCATGGGCGTGCACGAGCTGCTGACGGGAACGGACGAAGTGAAGCGCGCCGTCCAACGCCGCGCCCCGATCGACGAGCTCCGCAACCTGGCCATGCAGCAGGGGATGCGCACGCTGCTGCAGGACGCGCTGGAGAAGGCGATGCGCGGGGTCACGGACGTGAAGCAGGCCAGGTCGGTGGCGGTGAAGTGACGTTGTCGCGCCGAAGGCGGGACGACGTCATCCTGAGCGAGCGAAGCGAGTCGAAGGATCTCCCGGCGGTGGCGCTGTCATTGATTGCAACGCGGGAGAAGACAGGGGGGATATATGCGCATAAACTTATTGGCGGTAGCAGCCCTGGTTGCAGGTATTCTCGCCAGCGACTCACCGCTCGTCGCGCAGATACAAGGTGTGCAGTATACGAGAGTGCTTGTTCCGGTGGTAATCGGCGCACCGACGGCTGGCGCCCTGGGTTCTATGTGGACCACGGAATTTGTCGTCACGAATAGCGCCCCGGCGTCGGCAAGCGTGTTCCCACTGTTTTTGGGCGGTGTGATGTGCGATGCGTGCACGGGGCCCGTGCTCAGTCCAAACTCGACGGCGCGGCCATTCATCCAGACCGACGTGCCAGGCAACCGCGGAACATTTCTGTACGTCGATCGCGGGCTTGTGACGCAGGTGGCTATGTCCCTTCGTGTTCGTGACTTGTCACGCGCTTTGGAAACCTACGGGACGAGCATTCCGGTCGTACAGGAGGATCGGTTTGTAGCACGGACATTGACCATCAATGACATCCCCGCCACAGCGGAATTTCGCCAGACGCTCCGAATCTATGGCCTCGACACAGCGAACGCCACTGCGGTGATCGTGAGGTTATACGGGCGTAGGCCAGCGTCATCGGATAATCCATTTGGAGAGACCGTGGACACCCTTCTTGGCGAGCGAACGTTCGTTCTCTCAACGTCCCCATCGCAGCCTACGCAGTATCCTACGCGACCCGCATTCCTTGAAATCGGTGGCCTCGACCCTCTTGGTGGTGCGCAGGGATTCTCAACGACGCGAATCGATGTCATTCCGGCGAGCGAAGGAAAACGGCTCTGGGCGTTCGTTTCCGTAACCAACAATACCACTCAACACGTAACCGCCCTCGAGCCTGTCGATTCGCGTTAATAGAAAGTCATTGAACCAACCTAACGCGTTTTGAGCAGGCCCTTGCCAAGCCCGACGCGCTCCTCGGCATCATGGCCCAGCGCCTCATCCGCACGCTCTGCCCGCGATGCGCGGGGTCACGGACGTGAAGCAGGCAAGGTCGGTGGCGGTGAAGTGAAGAGAAACAACCCGTCATCCTGAGTCGCCGATGCCCCGGATGGGGCTGAGGACGACGAAGGACCCCCAGCTGGTAACCCGGACGGGGCGGCGGTTGTTGACTTTCCACCGCCCCTTCCGGGTTACCAGGCTGGGGGTCCTTCGACCGTCCTTCGCCGTCTTCGCCTTCGGCTACGCGGCTCCGGCGGTCAGGATGACAGTATCTCGCGTTAGAATCCCCAACGATCCCGCGCGGGCGAGTGAGTGATGCGCGGAGCGGGGTCGACATCACGAAAGCATGACCACCACCTACGACAGCTCTGCCATCGAAGTACTCACGGGACTCGAGCCGGTGCGCAAGCGTCCCGGCATGTACACCACCACCGAACGGCCCAACCATCTCGCGCAGGAAGTCATCGACAACTCCGCCGACGAGGCCATCGCCGGTCACTGCAAGGAGATCGTCGTCACGCTGCACGACGACGGCTCCCTCTCCGTCGGCGACGACGGCCGCGGGATGCCGGTCGACCGGCATGCCAAGGAAGGGGTGACCGGCGTCGAAGTCATCCTCACGCGTCTCCACGCCGGGGCGAAGTTCTCCGACAAGAGCTATCGCTTCTCCGGCGGACTGCACGGCGTCGGCGTCTCCGTCGTCAACGCCCTCTCGAAGCGGCTCGAGGTGCGCGTGCGCCGCGACGGCAACGAATACTTCATGGACTTCGCCGACGGCAAGAAAAAGCACGAGCTGAAGATCGTCGGCCAGGTCGGCAGGCGCAACACCGGCACCACCCTCCGCTTCTGGCCCGACGAGAAGTTCTTCGACACTCCCAAGATCAATGTCCCGCGGCTCAAGCACGTCATGCGCGCCAAGGCCGTCCTCGCGCCGGGACTGCGGCTGCGATTCATCAGCGAGAGCGATCCATCCGAGAGCGAAGAGTGGTACTACGAGAACGGCCTGCCGGCCTATCTGATGTCAGAGCTGGCCGGGCTGGCCACGATTCCGGAGATGCCGTACGTCGGCACGTTCAAGGGATCGAACGAAGAGGTCGACTGGGCGGTGGTCTGGCTTCCGGAAGCGGATCCTGGCGATCTCGTCACCGAGTCGTACGTGAACCTGATCCCGACGGCGCAGGGCGGCACGCACGTCAACGGATTCCGCACGGGGCTCACCGAGGCCATTCGCGAATTCTGCGAGCTGCGGAACCTCCTGCCACGCGGCGTCAAGCTCGCCCCCGAGGACGTCTGGTCGCGCTGCGGCTACATCCTCTCGCTGCGGATGATCGAGCCGCAGTTCACGGGACAGACGAAGGACCGCCTGTCATCGCGCGAAGCGTCGGCCTTCGTCTCCGGCGTGGCGCAGGACTCCTTCTCGATCTGGCTGAACAACAATGTCGCCGACGCCGAGCGCATCGCGCAGTTGGCCATCGCCTCGGCCATGACGCGGCTGCGTCAAGGCAAGAAAGTCGAGCGCAAGAAGTTGACCAGCGGTCCCGCGCTACCGGGCAAGCTGGCCGACTGCACATCGACCGATCTGAGTCTCACGGAGCTCTTCCTCGTCGAAGGCGATTCCGCCGGCGGCTCCGCCAAGCAGGCCCGCGACCGCGAGTACCAGGCCATCATGCCGTTGCGCGGCAAGATCCTGAACACGTGGGAAGTCGATCCGAACGAGGTGCTGTCGTCGCAGGAAGTCCACGACATCGCCGTGGCTCTCGGCGTCGATCCCGGCAGTGACGATGTGAAGGGACTTCGCTACGGCAAGGTCTGCATCCTGGCCGACGCCGACTCCGACGGCGCGCACATCGCAACGCTGCTCACGGCGCTATTCGTCCGCCATTTCCGCAAGCTCGTGACCGACGGCCGCATCCACGTGGCCATGCCGCCGCTGTATCGCATCGACGTCGGCAAGAACGTCTTCTATGCGCTCGATGATCAGGAGCGCAACGGCATCCTGCAGCGCATCGAAGCCGAGGGGATCCGCGGCAAGGTGAACATCCAGCGTTTCAAAGGCCTCGGCGAGATGAATCCGCTGCAGCTCCGCGAGACCACGATGAACCGCGACACCCGCCGCCTCGTGCAACTCGTCCTCGTGGCCGACGATGGCGCGGACGCCACCATCGACATGCTGCTGGCGAAGAACCGCGCCGGCGACCGGAAGGTGTGGCTGACGGAAGAAGGGGACAAGGCGGAGATATTGGAGTGATGGGCACTGGAAAAGCGGAAATGTTGAATGTTCAATGTTGAATGTTCAATGTTGAATGGGAGAGCCAAAGCCGCCCGTCACGCTGCCTTTTCATTCAACACTCAACATTCAACATTGAACATTCAACATTGCTTTTATGACCATCGCCTCCGTAGCAGACATCCGCAATCACTTCCCCGCGCTGACGCGCATTTACAACGCCAACCCCGTCGTCTACTTCGACGCTCCCGGTGGTACGCAGGTGCCGCATGTCGTCGCCGAGGCGATGACGGAGTATCTGTTTCACCACAACGCCAACACGCACTGGCTCTATCCCACCAGCGAGGAGACCGATGCCATCATCGATCGTTCGCGTGAGGCGGTGGCGGATCTGATCAACGCCGCGCCGCAGGAGATCGCCTTCGGCGCGAACATGACCACGCTGACCTTTCACCTCGGCCGTGCGCTGGGGCGGACGTGGCAGGCGGGGGATGAAGTGATCGTCACCGAGCTCGATCATCATGGGAACGTTGCCCCGTGGCGGGCGCTGGAAGCCGATCGCGGCATCGTCGTCCGGACGGCGCGGATGATTCCGGAGACGGCGCAGATCGACTACGAGCATCTTGCGTCACTCGTTTCGCCGCGCACGAAGCTGATCGCCGTCGGCGGCGCATCGAACGCCACGGGGACGATCAATGACCTCGGCCGCGTCGCCGCAATCGCGCGTGAGGCCGGCGCGCTCTTCTTCGTCGACGCGGTCCATCTCGCGCCGCACGAGCTGATCGACGTTCAGACCCTCGGCTGCGATTTTCTGGCCTGTTCGTCGTACAAGTTCTATGGCCCGCATGCCGGCATCCTCTTCACGCGCCGCGCGTTGCTCGACGTGCTGCCCTTCCCGAAACTCGATCCTGCCCCGGACTGGTCGCCGGAGCGGGCGGAGACCGGGACCCAGAATCACGAGGCGATCGCCGGCATCGGCGCGACGGTCGACTTCCTGGCCTCGCTGGCCGGCGACGGCGGCACGCGCCGCGAGCGCCTGGCGCGGACGTACGAGACGCTGCACACCCGAGGCTCCGTTCAGGCGCGCATGCTGTGGGACGGGCTCAAGCCGCTGCCGAAGGTCCACGTCTACGGCCCGCCGCCGTCGGAGCCGCGGACGCCGACCGTGTCGTTCACGATCGACGGTGTTCATCCCGATGACATCGCCCGCAGACTGGCCTCGGCCGGCCTGTTCTGCAGCAACGGCGACTTCTACGCCGCCACCTGCATCGAGCGCCTCGGCTGTCCGGATGGGATCGTGCGGGTGGGCTGCGCCTGCTACACGACGGACGATGAGGTGGGGCGGCTGGTGGATGAGGTCGCGGCGATCGCGGGAGCCTCATGATTGAAGGAGTGTCTCAAATCCAGACACTTTCGCCGGTCGATCGGCTTCAATGACTGAAATTTAGACGTCGCTGACCGATCAACATCTAGCGTGGATGGCATCGATGGCATCGCCGGTGCCATCGGTGCCATCGCCGGTGCCATCGGTGCCACCGCCGGTGCCATCGGTGCCACCGCCGGTGCCATCGGTGCCATCGCGGGTGCCATCGGTGCCACCGCCGGTGCCATCGATGCCATCGCCGGTGCCATCGGTGCCACCGCGGGTGCCATCGATGCCACCGCCGATGCCATCGGTGCCATCGCGGGTGCCATCGATGCCATCGCGGGTGCCATCGGTGCCACCGCCGGTGCCATCGATGCCATCGCGGGTGGGACCGAAACCACCCGCGAAACCTCGGTCGTGCCACCTGTAGAGGACGGACGGCTCCTCGTTCACACGACGCGAACCACGACGATCGTCACATCGTCCTCTTGCGCCGCAGGCCCGCGAAACTGATCGACATCGCGCAGGACCGTATCGCGGATCTCCTCGGCGGTGCCATCGCAGGCAGCGACGATACGGCCGAGGCGCTCGAGGCCGTACTCCTGACCGGCGGCGTCCGTCGTCTCGTAGATGCCGTCGCTGTGCAGGACGAAGACGTCGCCCGCCGTGAACGGTACGACGGTCTGCGGAACAGAGTCGCCGAGGCGTGCGCCGAGGGGAGGGGCGAAGAACTCGATCAACTCGGGGGTTCGGGTGGAAGCATGGACGTGGAGCAGCGGTGGGTGGCCCGCGGAGGCGATGGTGGCGCGTTGCGTCCCGGGATCGAGCAGCAGCACCGAGATCGTCACCATCATCCGGCGGCGGCTGCTGTGCGCCACCACCTCCTGCAGCCGGTCGAGCACGTGCGCCGGATCGAGCAGCTCATCGCGAAGCAGCGTGAAGCCGCTGCGGAGAGCGGAGAGGGTGATGCCGCTGGCCAGTCCGTGGCCGGCGACGTCACCGCAGACGATGGCCAGGCGTCCGTCGACGACGAAGTAGTCATAGTAGTCGCCACCGACCTCGGTCGCGGGGAGCGAGATGCCGGCCACGTCGGCCCATGGAAGTTGTGGCGGCGCCTCGGGGAGCATGCTGATCTGCACCTCGCGCGCGAACCGCAGCTCGTCGCGGATGCGCAACTGTTCGCGCGCCTCGGTGCGGCGCTCTACGCCTTCCTCGATTGCCGTCCGTTTCACGCCGCGGCTCGTCAGCGAGCCGACCGTGAAGCAAAAGACGTTGAAGATCCCCAGCGCGATGAAGATATCCATTGACTTGCGTGACACCGGGAAAAGGATGAAGGCGGAAGGATGAAGGATGAATCAAATGCGCATTCATCCTTCATCCTTCATATTTTCATCCTTTGATCTCTGTGTTCTCTGTGCCTCTGTGGTTGAAAAGCCTTTTGGCGTTTGGACGTCTTGCCGGCGAAGCCGGCTTGAGATCGTAGCCCCCGGTTTCAACCGGGGGTTTTCGAGGTCGCCCCCGGATTGCAAGCCCGCTTTAGCGGGCGACAGAAT
>JADGNY010000167.1 GCA_017883235.1 Thermoanaerobaculia bacterium
CGACCTGTCGGGGACACCGCTCGGCCTCGATCAACCGCCGGGAATGCACATTCAGGCGTACAGCATCAAAGTGACTTACGCGCCGGCGTCGGCCGTGCAATCGATCACCTTCACGCGCGCCGGCATCACCACATCACTGACGCCTGTATTCGAGAACAGTCCGTCCAGTGCCGGAGCGATCTCCCTCATCGACTCGTTCCAGGAGTCGACGAATCCCATCCCGTTCACTCTCGATGGGGCGGCGCCGGGCAATCAGGTGGCCGCACTGCACGTCACTCTTTCCCCGACCGCGACGCCGGGGACCGTCATCACGCTGACGCTCGATCCGACGCTCACGACGCTCTCGAACGACACCGGAACCACAACTGAGTTGGTCGGCAACAGCGCCCTCGGCCTCGTCAACGGTTCGATCACCGTCACCCCCTCGGTGCCAGCGCTCGGGCACATCGCATTGCTAGTACTTGCCATTTCGCTGGCCTTCATCGCCATCCGCTCCCGTTTCTAATCTCCAGCCGGCCCGGTTCTCCGGGCCGGCTTGGAGGCAGTTAACTGCCTCCTTGGAGATTGGACGTTACGACGCCGCTAACGCGGCAAATTCGCCGGCGGGAGCCGGCGAGAGATCGTAGCCCCCGGCTCTTTTAGACGGGGGCTCCTGGCGATCTCCAGAATTGCGAGCCCGCTTTAGCGGGCGACAGAGGCCGCAGGTCACGTCCGGAGGTATTTTTTCGCGATCGAGATGCCGTGTCGTCGTAGATGGCGGGACGCCAGCGAAGAGCGACGCCCTCAAACCCCTCACCGGCAAGACGCTGGCCGATGTGGCGAAGATGCGCGGTGTCTCCCCCGAGGATGCGGCCATCGATCTCGTCATCGAAGACGGCACCCGCGTCAGCGCGATCTACTTCCTGATGTCGGACGACAACCTGCGCAAACAGATCGCACTGCCGTACGTCTCCTTCGGTTCCGACGCCGACTCGTCCGCCCCCGAGGGGGTGTTCCTCAAGTCGTCGAACCACCCGCGCGCCAAGCCGGGGAGGGTGGTAGTGAGGGAAAGGGGAGGGCACGCGAGCATCGAAACGAAGCACACGATCGACTGAATGGAGCAACGGATCGACGAAACGACGCAACGGATCGACAAGACGACGCAACAAATCGACGAAAGGACGCAACAAATCGACGAAACGACGCAACGGATCGACAAGACGACGCAACAAATCGACCAAAGGAAGCAACGGATCGAACAAACGAAGCAACGGATCAAACAAACGAAGGAACCAATCGACGAAACGAAGCAACGGATCGTCGGAACCAAGCAAGCGATCGTCGAAACCAGGCAAGCGATCGTCGGAGCCAGGCAACCGATCGACGAGACCAGGCAACCGATCGACGAGACCAAGCAAGCGATCGTCGAAACCAGGCAAACGATCGTCGAGACCAAGCAAGCGATCGTCGAAACCAGGCAAGCGATCGTCGGAACCAGGCAAACGATCGTCGAAACCGAGCAAACGATCGTCGAGACCGGTTGAAACCGGGGGCTACGATCTCTCGCCGGCGATCAGCCGGCCCGGTTCTCCGGGCCGGCTTTTCCTCTCGATGACCGTGGACTGGCGCGCCTCGGATGGCCCCGCCTGATGGACATGGTAAAATTCTCAACCTCCGGCTCAGTTCCGAGTCCACCTTTCCCCAAACTCCCATCAATGAACGATCCGATAAAACGCACGCTCCCCTTGCTGGTTCTTTCGCTGCTCGTCGCTTCGACAATCTTGGCGGAGACAGCCAGGAAGCCTCGGAGTAAGCATCCGAAAGGGAAACCGGCGGCAGAGAGAGTGCTCACGGCCGAGCCGGGTCCGGCAATCGCTGTCCAGCCCCGTCCGAAGCCCGGGTCGAACCGGATGGGAGTCCGATCGGCGTCGCAAGACGTGATCGTCTCGATACCAGGCCCGGTGAGCGCCGGCCCTCCGATCGATTCCGCCATGAATCGCGCCTCGAGCAGCACGCTCGACCTGCGCCTGCTGCCGCAGACGCCGCCGGTGCGCAAGGAGAGGCCCGAGCGCGAGGATCCGATCGTCACGCCGCACGAGATTCAAGGGATCGTCACTCCGCCCTCACCCAGCTTTCCCGTACCGGAAAGCAACGCTCCGGCGCCGCCGCCGGCCGCGAACTTCGCCGGACTCGACTTCGCCAACTGGGGCGCCGGGCGTCCACCCGACACCGTCGGCGACATCGGCCCGAACCACTACATCCAGGCGGTCAACACCTCCATCGGCGTCTACAACAAGAGCGGCACGCGGCTGGCGGCGTTCACCTTCGACACGCTCATGAGCCAGGGCCACTTCGGAAACCTGTGCGACACGGACAACTTCGGCGATCCGGTCGTCCTCTACGACACCTTTGAGGACCGCTGGGTCATCACCGACTTCGCCTTCAAGCTCGACGGCGGCGGCAACGTGATCAGTCCCCCCGGCTCGTATCAGTGCTTCGCGGTCTCCAAGACCGGCGATCCCATCGCCGGTGGATGGAACTTCTATTCGCTGCATATCACCGATGCGCTGAACGACTACCCCAAGTTCGGCATCTGGCCCGACGGGATCTACATGAGCGCGAACATGTTCGGCTTTCCCGCGACCGGGTCATTTCAGGGAACGCGGGTGTGGGCGCTCAACAAGGCCCAGATGTATGCCGGAGCGTCGAGCATTCAGGTAGTCCAGTTCAACCCGCCGACGTCTGAATTCACGTTACTCCCCAGCAACGCCCGGCTTCAGGCAGGAACGCCGCCCGCGGGCTCTCCGAACTACTTCGCCACCGTCTTCAACTTCACGAACTCCATCTCCACCTACAAGTTCCACGTCGACTGGAGCCGCATCTCCCTCTCCAGCCTGACCGGTCCGTTCCTCACTATCGCACCCGCCAGTTGGATCGGTCCACCGAACACCGTGCCCGCGCAGGGAGGCAACCCCAACGACACCCTGGCCATCCGGCTGATGATGCAGAACCAGTACACGAACCTGGGCGGCGTCGAGTCGCTGTGGCAGAGCCATACCGTCCGCAATCCCACCACCTCCGGCGTTTCGGCGGTCCGCTATTACCAGACGGCCGTAACCGGCGGCACCGTCGCGGCGGCTACGACGCAGGCTTTCACGCATGCTCCCGATGCGACGAACCGCTACATGCCCAGCGTGGCCGTCGACCACGCCGGCGACATGGCCATCGGCTACAGCGCCTCGACCGCGGCGCTCTTCCCGGCCATACGTTACGCGGGACGCCTCGCCGCCGACCCGGTGAATACGCTCCCGCAGACCGAGACATCGCTGATCGAGGGAACCGGCTCGCAGAATTCGAGCACGCGCTGGGGCGACTACTCGGCGATGTCGGTCGACCCGAATGGCTGCACGTTCTGGTTCACGAACGAGTACTACATCGCCACCGGCAGCAACTGGCAGACCCGTGTGGGATCGTTCGCATTCCCCTCCTGTACGCCCGTCGCCACGGGCACCGTTTCGGGCACGGTGACGGCCACTGCCGGCGGCGCTCCCATCACCGGTGCGAGCATCTCGTTTGGAAGCAGAACGACCACCACGAACGGCAGCGGCGTCTACCAGTTTCTGTCGATTCCATCCGGCACCTATCCGAGCATCACCGTCTCCGCTCCCGGCTTCAATACGGTGACGGCAACGAACGTGGTCGTCACCGATGCAGCGACGACGGTCAAGGACTTCTCCTTGAGCGCATCACCGGCGAATGCATGCCTCGTGGACACGGCCCAGGCCGATTTCCTGCTCGGCACCCCAACCAATACCGATGTCACCACCAGTCCGGGCGACGTCATCCTCCTGAATCCACCGACTCTCGATCAGCAGAACACCACGCTTGGCTCCAACGGTAGCACCTTCGGTGGCAGCTTCAATTCCACTACCTTTGCGGGTCAGACGTTCACGCCTGCCGTTACGGGTGCTCTGGCAACCGTCGACATTAATCTCTTCTGCTCTGGGTGCTCGGGCACGTTCCCGAATCTCACGCTCTCCGTTCGCGCCACCTCGGGCGGCCTGCCCACGGGTGCAGACCTGGCCGCCACGACGATTCCCGGGTTCAACAGTGCAGCCGCGGTCTACTACACGGGTACGTTTGCGTCGCCTCCTACTCTGACGGCCGGCACCAGATACGCGCTGATCATCCGGCCGGTCTCGGATCCGTCGGCCGGAAGCTATGCCATCACGCGCAGCGGAGGAAACGCCACCGGTGCCGACGTATACGCGGGGGGCGATCGGATCAGCGACAACGGCACCAGCGGCGCCGGGCCATGGGTCACTCCGCTCACGGGCGGTGTTGCGACAGACTCCGGCTTCAGAACATACATGAAGACCACCTTCGCTGCCGCAGGCAATTTGGTCTCCTCGAACAAGGACGCCAACCCCGCTCCCGGGCGGACGCCGGTCTGGACCACGCTTTCCTGGACGGCCACGACGCCTGCCAGCACGGCGCTCAAGTTCCAGGCGGCAGGTAGCAACTCGGCGGCTGGCCCCTTCAACTTCGTCGGACCTGACGGAACCGCGGCGACATTCTTCAACACCACCGGTGCGTCCCTCGCCCAGTTCTACGGATTCCGCTATCTGCAATACAAAGCCTACCTTTCGACGACAGACAGCACGAAGACACCGGTGTTGAGTGACGTGACCGCCTGCTTCACCAACCTCGATTGCAGTGGCACCATCACGATCACCGCACCGGGGCCCCTCTGCGGCAATTCAGTCGGCAATACCGCAAGCGGTCCGGCCGGCGAGACGAGCTACGCCTGGTCCATCACGAACGGCACCATCGCCGGCAGCGCGACGTCGCAATCGGTGACCTACACCGCGGGAGCCTCCGGTACCGTCAATCTGTTGCTCAACGTCGTCGAAGCGGCCGGCTGTCGTAAGTCGGGGTCCGCCAACGTCACCATCAACCCGGCCACGCCAACGATCACCCCCGGCGGTCCCACGTCGTTCTGCACCGGCGGCAGCGTGACGCTCACCTCGATCAGTGTGTCCGGCAACCAATGGAACCTCAACGGCAACCCGATCGGCGGCGAAACGAATCAGACGTACATCGCTACAGCGTCGGGCAACTACACGGTGACGGTTACGGGCGGCAGTTGCAGCGCCACCTCGTCCATCACCACCGTGACGGTGAACGCGTTCCCCGCCACGCCGGGAATCACCATCAGCAACGTCCAGACCGTCACGGTGACGGGCGGTGCGGGCACGTTTGCTCTCACCTTCAACGGCCAAAGCACATCGTCGATGGCCTTCAACGCCACCGCCGCCGCGGTGCAGAGCCAGTTGAACGCGTTGTCGACCATCGGGGGCGTGGGCGGCTCGGTGAGCGTCAGCTTGTCCGCCGGCGTTTACACGGTGACGTTTGCGGGCACCCTCACCGGCCCTCAACCACAGATGACTGCTATCGGCGCCGGCGGCGCGACGGTCACGGTGAGTGTGTCTGCCGTCTGCGGCGGCTCGGCGGGGAATCAAGCGAGCGGGCCGGGGGGTGCGGCCACGTACGCGTGGAGCATCACCAACGGCACGATCACCAGCGCGGCGAATATCCAGACCATCACCTATACCGCGGGAGCTTCCGGCAACGTCGTTCTGAGCCTGACGGTGACGAATGCCGCGTCGTGCAGTACCGCGAGCGCCCCCGCGAACATCCCGATCAACGTCTCCCCGGCCACGCCGTCGATCACCGCTGGCGGCCCCACGGCGTTCTGCACTGGCGGCAGCGTGATGCTCACCTCGAGCAACGCGTCCAGCAATCAGTGGAACCTCAACGGCAACCCGATCGGCGGAGCGACGAATCAGACGTACGTGGCCGCCGTGTCAGGTAATTACACGGTGACGGTCACCGCCGGCAACGGCTGTACCGCCACCTCGACCATCACCACTGTGACGGTCAATCCGATCCCGGCCACTCCGGCGATTACTCCCGGCGGGCCGACCACGTTCTGCGCCGGCGGCAGCGTCACGCTGACCTCGAGCAGCGCCACCGGCAATCAGTGGTCTCTCGACGGCAATCCGATCGGCGGCGCCACGAATCAGACCTACAGCGCAACCGCCACCGGCAGCTACACCGTCATCGTGACCACGAGCGGATGCGTGAGCGCCTCGTCAGCCGCGACATCGGTGACCGTCAAACCGGTCCCCGCAACGCCGACGGTGACGCCCGGCGGGCCGACCACCTTCTGCGCCGGCGGCAGCGTCACGCTGACCTCGAGCAGCGCCGCCGGCAATCAGTGGAATCTCAACGGCAACCTGATTGCTGGCGCCACCAATCAAACGTTCAGCACGGCGGTGGCCGGCAGCTACACCGTGACCGTGACGGCGAGCGGCTGTTCCAGCGTCTCCGCGGCAACGGCGGTCTTGGTCAATCCCAAGCCAAGTGCGACCATTACCGCCGCGGCCACCGCGGCCACCGGCTCGGCCGGCAACATCGCATCCGTCGCCAACGCCGGAGCCGGTGCGACGTACGTCTGGGGCATCACCGGCGGCACGATCACAGCGGGAACCGGAACCAACAGCATCACCTACACGGCCGGCGGAGTGGGAACATTGACGCTCAGCGTCACGGTAACCACCAGCGCCGGCTGCAGCGACGCCAAGTCGGCCAACGTGAACGTCATCATCCCCCCGGTGACCGTCACCTCGGTCTCGCCGGCCGGCGGCTCCACCGCCGGCGGTTCGGCGGTGACCATCAACGGCACCGGTTTCCTCACCGGCGCCAACGTGACCTTCGGCGGCGCGGCAGCCACGAACGTCGTAGTCGTCAGTTCCATCAAGATCACCGCGAAAACGCCGGCCCACGCGTTGGGAGCTGTCAACGTCACCGTAACCAATCTCGATGCCACCACCTGGACGCTCACGAACGGCTATCTCTACAAGGCCCAGCAGTTCGATCCGAACAACGACGGCACTCTCAGCTCCGCGGATATTTTCTACCTGGTGAACTTCCTCTTCCTTGGTGGCCCGCCGCCAAGGGGATCAGCCGGCATGTTGTCCGGTGATGCGAACGGAGACGGAATCGTCAACTCGTCCGATATCTTCTTCCTCGTGAACTATCTCTTCCTCAGCGGTCCGAGGCCGAATGCCGTCCCGGCAATCCCCCGTGTTATGGTCACCTCCGCGGGAACGGAGAGTCCGGAGATTGCCGGTTCGATCGTTCTCGGCAGGCCGGTCCTGCGCTCGGGCCGCTACGTAGTGCCGGTCATCATGACGGCCAGACCAGGATCGATCGTGCCCCAGGCGATGTCGCTTCGGGTTCACTTCGACCGCGGGGTGGGCAATGTGACGATCGGGAAAGCCGGAGCAGCGAAGGATCTCGCTGTCCCGTTCGAGATCACCCGCCGCTCGGGTAACGATGTGTCGTATCTCATCTCATACGGTGGTCTGGTTCTCGGCGAGTCGCATTCCGCGGTTGTCGCCGAGATCGAGATCGATTCGCTCGGCGGAGACGTCGCCATCGGTGTCGATTCCCGGTTGACGATGCTCGGCGATCAAGCAGGCCTGATGAGCGCGACGGTAGGGAACGGAAAGCTCGAAGTGAGTGGCACGGCCATCGGCGGTGTTCCGCCGCGGCCGCATACGCCCGAAAACAAAGCGAATTAAAGTCACCCCAAGGACATCACATGAACCCGAAGCAAGCCCAGTCAATCTCTTTTTTCGTGATCCTCCTCGCACTTTACGCCGCCGCGCCTGCCACCGCGCAGGATGCGGTCACCATTGGTACCGTCACCGCGAGCGGCAACACCGTCGATGTTCCTGTCTACATCCGCGACGTCTCCGGCACCCCCCTCGGCCGCGATCAGCCGGCTGGTTCGAAGATCCAGGCGTTCACCATCGCCGTGAGCTACGCACCCGCGGCGTCGGTGCAGTCGGTCACATTCACGCGAGCCGGCATCACGGCGGGATTGACGCCCGCCTTCGAATTCTCGCCGTCCTCGGCGGGCTCGATTTCCTTGCTCGAGCAATTCAACGAGTCCACCGACCCGATTCTCTTCAATCTCAATACGCCGGCGCCCGGCGATCAGGTGGCGCATCTTGTTTTCACCCTCTCGCCATCCGCGGCGGCGGGCTCCTCGATCACGCTGACTCTTGATTCATCAGCTTCATCAGCGACAGAGCTAACGAATCAAGGAGGAACAACCAGCGAAGCGCCTCCCGGCTCCCTCACCGTCGTCAGCGGTGCCATCAACATCCCCCAGCTTTTGCTCAGCATCCTTCCGGGCAACCGCACGGTGAACATCGGCGATACGACGACATTCACGGTGCTGACGGACAGGAATGTCGCCGCCGACACGACCGTGTCGCTCTCTTCTTCGAATCCCGGCATCGCCACTGTCCCGTCAACTGTCGTCATTCCTGCCGGAACGTCGGCCGCGAACTTCAGTGCCACCGGTGTCGCCGCGGGCAGCGCGAATATCAACGCCGCGCTTCCTCCGGCCAACGGCGGCGCGGGCGCTTCGGCATTCATCACCGTCAACGAGCCGCCGCCGCAATGCGCTACGCCGAATGCTCCGGTGATCAGCGGTCCAGCCACGGCCGAGGTTGGGAAGGCATATGCCATCACTTGGGCCGTCGTCAGCGATGCTACCGGGTATGTCATCGAAGAGTCCACGGATCCGAACTTCGGTACGGTCGTCTCTTCGACGACGACCGGCAACAGCGCATCCTTCACGCATGCGGCCGCCAATCGCTACTACTACCGCGTTCGCGCGCGGAACCTCAGCACCGGCTGCAGCACGTCGTCGGCGCTCTCGAACGTCGTCTCCGTGCTGGTGAGCGTCATCCCGGTAGCGCAGACGCGCTTCATTCCGGTGGTCGGCTCGACGCCGGGCAGCTTCGGCTCGTTCTTCAAGACCTCGGTGCAGCTTTACAACGCCAAGAGCAGCGCCATCTCCGGCAAGATCGTCTTCCACACGCAGAACCTCTCGGGATCGCCGGCCGATCCTTCGCTCGCATTCTCGATTCAGCCTGGAAAGTCACTTTCCTATGCTGATCTCCTCCCGGCTATGGGTATCGCCAGCGGCCTCGGAAGCGCCGATCTCGTCGCGGACGCCGGATCTCCCTTCCCGGTCGCCCTGGTGCGCGTCTTCAACGACGCAGGCACCGCCGGAACGACCGGCCTGGCCGAGGAGCCGATGAATGCGGCGGACGCATTGCAAACCGGCGACACCGGTGTGCTGATCGCCCCCGCCGACCAGAAGTTCCGCCTGAACATCGGCTTCCGCACGCTGGATCAGGCCACATCGATGACCTTCACCGTCCGCGACAAGGACGGCACACTGGTGAAGACCACCACGAAGGGCTTCGGTCCAACGTTCTTTCAGCAGGTCGGATCAGCAACGATGCTCGACGGCTACGTCCTCACCGGCGGCGAGACGATCACCGTCCAGATCACCGTCGGCAGCGCCTTCATCTACGGCTCGACGACGGACAACACCACGCAGGACCCGAGTGTGCAGTTTGCGCGGAAGGTGGAGTAGGGCGAAAAGCAAATGTTGAATGTTGAATGGTCAATGTTGAATGTTGAATGTTGAATGTGCCGGCCCTGTCAGATCATTCAACATTCAACCGTAGAACCTCAGATGAACGCTGAGAAATGAAAAGCACCGTTCGGAACTCCTTCAGCTACATTGCTTTCTGCGAAAAAAGGAAGCAACTGAGGAGGGACAGAACGATGCGAGGAAACGATAGCAGAAACGGGGAGCGGGAGGTGGCGATCGAGTACACGGAGAAGCCGGTGAGTGGCTGGGGTGGTCTGGTGCCGATGTTCCGGTATTTCGATCGGTTGGGAGTGCGGGAGTATCTGAAACAGGGCCTTCCTGATGGGCGGACCTCGCCGAATCAGATTGGCGTGGTGGACATGACGATGCAGTTGATGGCGTCGATTCTGACTGGGGGCAGCCGCTTCTCGCACGCGGGTCGCATCGCTGCGGATCCGGTGATGAGCGCGATGCTTGGGGCCAAGCGGCTCGGAGATCCAATGACGTTGACTCGCTATTTCGGCGGGTTCGTTCAAAGCCAGTCGGAGCATCTGCAGAAAACGTTGCAGACGCTGGTGACTCAACGACTGCTCAGCCACCGAACCGACGACGTGCTCGACCTGGACTCGACAGTGTTCACGCGTTGTGGAGAGCAGGAGGGAGCAGAGCGAGGATACAACCCCTCACGTCGTGGTCGTCGCTCGCATCATCCGCTTCTGGGCATGTTGGCCGAGTCCAAGTGCATCGTGCATAGCTGGCTTCGGAGCGGCAACGCATCGACGTTGCGTGGAGCCAAGGAGTTCTTTCTCGAGATCGTCGGCTGCTTGCCGGAAGGCTTTTCGATTCGTGCTCTGCGCGCCGACACGGGGTTCTGTTCAACGGAGATTTTCGACATCCTCGAGGCTCACAAAACGCCCTACGCGATCGCCATGAAAATGAGCAAGCCGGTCCAGCGATGGTCGGCTGCTTTGCCCGAATGGATCTGCGTTGAGCCAGGGCTCGAGGTCGGTGAGGGGATGTACCAGCCCCACTACTGGAAAGCGCCACGACGAGTGGTCGTGATTCGCAAAGAGATCCGTCGCCAAGTCAAGGGCGTTCTGTTCGAAATCGTCGACTGGGAGTACCACGCCATCGTGACCACGCTCGCCACCCCGGCTGTCGAAGTGTGGCGTTTCTACAACGGGCGAGGCGACTGCGAGAACCGCATCAAAGAGCTCAAGTACGACTTCAACGGCGACGGATTCTGTCTGCAAAGCTTCAACGGAACCGAGGCCGTGTTCCGTCTGAATTGCTTCCTGTTCAACCTCGTCTCGGATTTCAAGCGCGTCGTTCTTCGCGACATGACCTTGACCCTCAGCACGATCCGCTCGAAGGTGTTCGTGGTGGGTGTTCTTCTCGGCAGTCGTGGACGCAACAAGGTTCTGCGGCTCGGTCTGACACGCCACTGGAAGGACCAGTTCGAGGTGCTTCTTGATCGCGTGCGTAGCCTTACGACTTCAACTGTGGCTCATTTGCAGAAACTACTGGAAACAAACGAACTCGACGTTTCCTCACCTTGGCGGCTCCGTCGAGTCAACCTCCCCTTGGCCGCATGAATCGGCTCCAACTGAGGTTTTACGGTTCAACA
>JADGNY010000010.1 GCA_017883235.1 Thermoanaerobaculia bacterium
AGCTGTCGCTGATGAACCCGCAGTTCCTGCTCGGCCTCGTCGTCGGCGGCGCGGTCATCTACTGGTTCACGGGCGCGTCGACGCAAGCCGTCTCGACGGGTGCCTACAGAGCGGTCGAGTTCATCAAAGCGAACATGCATCTCGACGCCGGCGCCACGCGCGCCTCGGTCGAGGATTCGAAGAAGGTCGTGGCCATCTGCACGCAGTACGCGCAGAAGGGGATGTTCAACATCTTCCTGACGGTCTTCTTCTCGACGCTTGCCTTCGCCTGCTTCGATCCGTTCTTCTTCATCGGCTACCTGATCTCGATCGCGCTCTTCGGTCTCTACCAGGCCATCTTCATGGCCAATGCCGGCGGCGCCTGGGACAACGCCAAGAAGATCGTCGAGGTGGAGCTGAAAGAGAAGGGGACGCCGCTGCACGCCGCATGCGTCATCGGCGACACGGTCGGCGATCCGTTCAAGGACACGTCGTCGGTGGCCATGAACCCGGTCATCAAATTCACCACTCTCTTCGGCCTCCTCGCCGTCGAGCTGGCTGTCGAGATGACCAAGAACGGGCAGCAGGGGCTGACCCGCCTCCTCTCCGTCGTCTTCTTCATCATCTCGACGATCTTCGTATACCGGTCGTTCTACGGCATGCGGATTCATTCGCAGACCACGGGACATTCGTGATCCGGTGATCAGTGGATCAGGACGCAGTGCGGGTCCTGATCCACTGATCCGTGAATGGATTCGTCGATTAGTGGATTAGTGGAGAAGCCGATGTGGCACAGACACTCTTATCTGCGCCCCGCGGCGCAGCCGCGCGAAACCCGACAACGCGGCGAAGCCGCAGATTCACGACCCGTTCGCGCGCATGGCGCCGCTGCCGTTCTCGGCGCGTTCCGCGATGCACCGCGCGATCATCTCCTGCAGTGCGTCATGATTGACCGGCTTCGGCAGGACGCCGCAGATGCCGTATTCCGCCACCCGCTCCTGGTACTTCTCCGGGAGCCCACTGGAAATGATCGTATGAGACAACACCTCAGGCTGGCAGCGATCGAGATACTCGAGCACGCCGAAGCCGTCGATGCCAGGCATCAGCAGATCGAGGACGATGGCGTCGAAACGCGCGGTGGCGAGTTTCTCGATGGCCTCCCGCCCGTTCTCCGCGATCTCGACCTGCATTTCCAGTTGCCGGCCGAACACAGCCACCAGCTCGGCGGACATCCGGTCGTCGTCGACGATCAACAGCCGCCTCCGCACCGCCTCATCCCGACCGTAGTCCGGCCGCACCGCCGCGACGACGGCCTGGACGAGCTTGCGATAGCTGAACGGTTTCCGGAAAAGGCGCGAGACCAGTTGCGGGGCGGTGTTCATCACCGTCTGTTCCGACATCCCCGTCATGAGAAAGACGCGGTCCAGCAGCCCCGGCTGCTCCATCTCGATGAAATTGAGCACACCGAATCCGTTCAGCCCGCGATGGATGATCAGATCGAGGATGGCGGCGGAGTACTCATGCGCGCGCAACTTCTCGATGGCCGCGTAGCCTTCTTCGACGAAGTCGACCACGAATCCCTCCCGCTCCAGCGGGATCCGCAGGATCAACTCGGCGGCGCGGTCGTCTTCGACGATGAGTACGCGTTCTTGTATCACTACGTCTGTAAGTATATGCTTCTACGCCGCCAGACGATACTACTGGGTTTGCTGGCCGCCTGGAGGCAACCGGGCACGTCCGATGTTCGCCGCTGACACTCTGCTCGATTCCATCTCCCAGGCGGTCATTGCCACCGACCTGGAGGGGACGATTACGTCCTGGAACCATGGCGCTCAGGAGTTGTACGGAAAGAGCGCCTCCGCGGTTATCGGACGCCTGCTGGGCGAGGTTGTACCGAAGGACGACCCTCTCGCGGAGCCCTCGCAGCTATTCGAAGAGTTGCGCGCCGGCCGGTCGTGGTCGGGTGCGCGGCGGGTGGATCACCAAGGCGGATTCGTTTTTCTGACAGCCGCTCCCATCCGGGAGAACGCCGTAGTCTCCGGATTCGTGATCGTCGGAACGCCGCTCGACGGTTTCGAGCCCCCGGCCGGCGAGAGCGAGCGTCTGCGGCAGCGCGAGGCTCAGCTTCGCCAGGCGCAGCAGACGGCGCGCATCGCCAGTTGGGGCTGGCACATACCCAGCGACGCCATCGAGGGATCCGCGGAGCTGCTGGAGATCCTCGACCTCGACCCGGCGGGTGGCCTTACGCTCTCGGAACTGCTGGCGAAGTACGTTCACCCCGACGACCGCGATCGCCTTGCCGCCGCGTGCGAAGCAGCCCGGGCGGAAGATCTGCCACTCGACGTCGAACACCGCTTCCGCACTCCAGCCGGCAACGAGCGTGTCCTTCATCTGCGCGGTCAACGCGTTCTCGATCAGCGCGGAAACGCCGTGCGGATCGCCGGCGTCGTCCAGGACGTGACCGAGCGGCGGCGGCTGGAGAACCGGCTGCTTCAGGCCGAGCGCGTTTCCAGCCTGGGACGCCTGGCCGCATCGGTCGCTCACGAATTCAACAACGTGTTGATGGGCATCCAGCCGTTCGTCGATCTCCTGAAAAGAAAAGCCGGATCGGATCCAACGGTGCAACTTGCCGCCCCGCGCATCGCCGACGCCGTGGCGCGCGGCAAGCGCATCACCCAGGAGATCCTCCGCTTCACGCGCATCGCCGAACCGTCTCGCGTGGCCGTAAACGTCGCCGAATGGCTGCAGGCATTCCAGCCGGAGCTGGAGCAACTCGCCGGCCCGGCGGTGACGGTGACCATCGAGTCCGACCCCTCGCTGACGATGCTCGCCGACGCCCATCAGCTCCGCCAGGTCTTTGCGAACCTGGTCGTCAACGCCCACCACGCCATGCCGAACGGCGGCCGGCTGGAAGTTCGCGCCGCCGCCGACACCCTGCGCAACGCCAATGACCGTCCTATCGATGCCGTGCACTTCACGATCGCCGATACCGGCATCGGGATGCCGCAGGAGACGCTGCGCTACATTTTCGAGCCTCTCTTCACGACCAGGAAGTTCGGCGGAACCGGCCTCGGCCTGGCCGTGGCGTCGCAGGTCGTGCAGCAGCATGAGGGGCACATCTTCGCGGAGAGCACGCTGGGCGAAGGAACGACATTCCACATCGTCCTTCCCGCCTCCGAGCCGGCCATGGCTGCGCCTCCCCGGAAACAGCCGGCGCGGCCGCGCGGCCACACGCTCCCGGCCGGAACACACGTGATGATGATCGAGGATGACGATTCCGTCGGAACCGGCCTGGCCGCCCTCCTCGATTTCGAAGGGATCTCCGTCGACTGGGTCCGCCTCGGCGCCGAAGCCGTCGCCAGGATTACCGCGCGAATGCCAGACGCCGTGATCTTCGACCTCGGCCTCCCCGACGTGGACGGACTCACGTTGTACGACGAGATCGCCTCTCGCTGGCCCGACCTCCCCGTCCTCTTCTCCACCGGCCACGGCGACGAGAACCTTCTGAAAAATCACGTCGGCGGAAAACACGTCGGCTACCTGCAGAAACCGTACGCGTCGGATGTGCTGCTTGCGGAGCTGGAGATGCTGCTGGGGTAACCCAAAACCAGAAACCAGAAACCAGAAACCAGAAATGGCGGATGGGCGAAGCATTTCTGGTTTCTGGTTTCTGGTTTCTGACTTCCTACCTCCCCTTTACCTTCTCGAAAAACGCCACCAGCTTCGGCGACCATGACGTCGGATCGAGACGAAGTGAGGGATTCAAACGCAGCGCCGTTGTCATATCCGCGGTCGCGCTGGCGAGGAGCGGCGCGCTGTTCCGCGACAGCATCGCCTGCGTGTAGCGGGAGCAGCCGCGAAGAAGGTAGGCCTCCGCGCTCTCCTTCGTCGACAGGAGCTGCGTGAGGGCGCGGTCGGATGAGGTGAGATCGCCGGCGGCAAAGGCGCGGTACGCCGACTCGAGCTGTTCGCGCGACGGATCGGGGGCGGTCACGACTTCGGCCGGCTTCCGCGCATCGAGCTCGCGCTCCTTCGCCGCAACCTGATCGAGGACCCGCTGGATCGCCTTGGCGTCGCTCTGCGGCTTCAGCTCCCCGTCGAGACGCTGCGCCTCGGACGTCGACAGGTTCAACGTCACAAGCCGCCGCCGGTACTGCTGCACCGCCATGCGCGCGGCAACCAGCGCCTCGCTCTCGGTCTCCGGCTGTGGCTCCGGTTTCTTCACCTCGATTTTCGGCTGCGGCGGCGGAACCGTCTGCGTGACCGGCACCGGAACAGGAACCGGCGCGGGAGGCTGTGGCTGCGGCTGCACCGTCTGCTTCGGCTGCGGAAGGTCGTCGAAGGGGATGATCACCTCTCCCGGCGCCGGCTTTCGCTGCGGCAACGGATTCGGCCTCACCGGCCGCGATGCCCGCTGCTTCTTCGCATCATCGGCGGCGTTCGCGAACAGATCGCGCGCTTCCTCAGCCAGCTCGGCCGATCGCTTGTAGGCGCGCACATCGATGCCCGCCTTGGCATTGATGTCCTTCGCTTCCGCCAGCCTCCGCTGCGCGGCGTGATACGTCTCGCTGCGGTCGCCGCCCGCGGTCACGGCGTCCATCTGCGCCGAGAGCGCCCTGCCGATGGCACTGTTCGCCTCCTGCTTGCTCGGCGCCGCCGCCGCTTCCGCGCGGCGTTGCTTCTCCGAATTGGCCCGGCCGATCAGATCGCGCAATTGCGCGTAGTACGGCGTGTTCTGAATCGCCCCCTGCTCCTCGGAAACCTTCCACTCGCGCAACGCCCCATCGGGATCGCCGAGGTTCAGCTTCGCGATGCCTAGCCAGAAGTGGGGCGTGTAGGTGAAGATCTGGTCGCGCACGCGTTGCGCCGCATTCTCCTGCGGCATCTCCTCGATGGCGTGCTGCAGCGACTGCGCGCCCGCCTGGAAGCTCGAGGCCCGCACCTGCGTCACGCCGCGGTTGTACGCCTCCACCCACTTCTCCGCGGCCATCACCGGCAACGCGGCGGCGAGCAGAAGCACGACGGCCACGCGCTTCATGGCGCTCCTCCCGACAGTTGCGGAAGCGTGGCCGTCGACGGATCGGCGAACTGCACGTTGACGACCTGCTCCTCGCCCGCCTTCACATCCACCTTGCGGATGATGGACGAACGATAGGCCGGATTCGACAGCGTGATCTCGTATGTCCCCGGCGCCAGATCGACCGGTCCCGGCGTCATGAACGGCGCATTCAGCTCGACCGTCGCACCGTTGGCGACATTGCGGATACTCGTCACCTCACCCCACGGAAAGGCATTCAGCGCCACCCGCCCCTGGGCAACCGGAACGACCGGCGCGGCAACCGGCGGCGCCGTCGTCGTCTTCACCACCGCCGGCTCCGGCTTCCGCAGCATGATCACCGCCGCCGCGGCGATGACCACGAGGGCCAGCACGATGGCGATCCACATCCTCGAGCGTCGCTGCCCCGGAACCGGCACGACGTTCGTCGTCGACACCTTGCGCAATTCGCGCGCCATCGGCTCGCCACTCGCGGTCAGCACCGTCGATGCGTTCGGATCGACAGCAGGCGCTTTCAACGGCACGCCGCCGCTCGGCACCGTCGGCGTGCTCAGCTTCGTCGGCTCCTCGGTCACCTCGAACGCCTTCGGCAACGGTGGCGGAGCGCCGATCTGATCATCCAGCGTCGGCTCGAGCACTTCCAGTGCGCGGGCCATCTCCCGCGCCGAGGCGAAACGCTTCTTCCGGTCCTTCTCCAGCGCCTTGAAGATCAGCGCCTCCAGCTCCGGCGACGCCGGCATCGACGGATTCACCTCGCGCAGCGGGCGCGGCTTCTCCGACGAATGCAGCATCAGGTAGGCGTGCGGCGTCTCCGCCTGAAACGGCGGCACACCGGTCAGCATCTCGTAGAGGACGATGCCGAAGGAGTAGATGTCGGCGCGGCCGTCGATGCGCTCGCCGGCGTCGAGCATGCCCAGGTGCTCGGGCGAGCAGTACTTCCACTTGCCGACGAACATCCCGGTCTTGGTCTTGTTCCCTTCGGTGCCATCCCCCTGCTTGGCGATGCCGAGGTCGATGAGCTTCACATGCTGCTCCCCCTCCTCATCGCGGGCGATCATGATGTTCTCGGGGGAGATGTCGCGATGGACGATGCCGGCTCGATGGATGGCCTCCAGCCCGTGCAGCGCCTCGATGGCCAGCCGCGCCGCGTACTTCGGCGAGAGCGGCCCATGCGTCTCGATCAGCTCGTGAAGGTTCGTCCCCTCGATGTACTCCCACACCATGTAGCGCGAGCCGTCTTCGAGCGTGGAGAAGTCGTAGAGCGCGGCCACGTTGGGATGGTTGATGCGCGTGGCCAGCCGCGCCTCGCGCAGGAAACGGTCATCCGCCCCCGGCTCCCCGGCGATGCTGGTCCGCATCAGCTTGATCACCCGGATCGAGTTCAGATGGAGGTGAAGGACCTTGTAGACCTCCCCCATCCCCCCGATGCCGAGACGCGAGAGGATCTGGTACTTGCCGTCGAGAGGCTGCTCGAGGTGTTTTCGGAGGAAATCGGTGATCGGCTCCCCGCAATACGGGCACGCCTTGAATTTCGAATCGATTTCCGACCTGCAGTGGATGCAGAAGAAGGGCATGGGATCAGACGAGTGCGGCGATTATAACTGCGCCTTCGGCGCGTTGTCGGTTGTCTGCCTTCGCCGTTGTCGGTTGTCGGCGGCCGAAGGCCGCCGCCTGGAGTTTGGGCGTTTCCTTAGCGCGACGGAGCGCTGGCGTCTCGCCCCCGTACGGGCCGCACACCAAACGCACATTCCCTCGCAACCCTCAGCGGCGAGACGCCGCCGAGCCAGCCGGCGAGACGCCAGCGCTCCGGCCGCGGATCGCTTAAATTAAGACCTTGGGTTGAAACCGGGTCTGCGTCCGCCCGATGTGTTTCCGTGTCCGCTCGAGGTGTTTCCGCGTCCGCTCGATGTCGTTCCGCGTCCGCTCGATGCGTTTCCGCGTCCTCTCGATGCCCTTCCGCGTCCTCTCGATGCCTTTCCGCGTCCTCTCGATGCCTTTCCCCGTCCTCTCGATGCCTTTCCGCGTCCTCTCGATGCCTTTCCCCGTCCTCTCGATGCCCTTACGCGTCCTCTCGATGCCTTTCCGCGTCCTCTCGATGCGTGTCCGCGCCAGCCAGCCGATTCACCGCCCGCGCTGGGAGAGGCACCGCGCGACCTGGGAGACGCACCGCCCGATCTGGGAGACGCACCGCCCGGCCTGGGAGACGCACCGCCCGGCTTGGGAGACGCACCGCCCGGCCTGGGAGACGCACCACCCGGCCTGGGAGACGCACCGCCCGGCCTGGGAGACGCACCGCCCGGCCTGGGAGACGCACGGCCCGGCCTGGAAGACGCACCGCCCGGCCTGGAAGACGCACCGCCCGGCCTGGGAGACGCACCGCCCGGCCTGGGAGACGCACCGCCCGACCTGGGAGAGGCACCGCCCGACCTGGAAGAGGCACCGCCCGCGCAGGACGATTCACCATGCGCGCCGGGCGATGCACCGCTCCGGCCGGGCGATCCACCGGCCCCGCTGAACGATGCCACCCGCGAGCACGACGTTCACGCCGTCGCACTACGCGCGGCCATTTGCCGCGTTAGCGACACTGGAGATTGGACGTTTTGCCGGCGAAGCCGGCTTGAGATCGTAGCCCCCGGTTTCAACCGGGGTTTTCGAGGTCGCCCCCTGATTGCAAGCCCGCTTTAGCGGGCGACAGAATCAGAGGTGCATTCCGCCGGGACGTCCGCACCTGCCTGCTCTGTCGCCCGCTAAAGCGGGCTCGCAATTTTGGGGCGACCATGAACCCCCCGGTTGAAACCGGCGGCTACGATCTCTCGCCGGCTCCGCCGGCGATTGCCGCGTTAGCGGCAACAAGACGCTATCGCGGCGTCGGTAACGTCCATCTCGAGCGTCGCACTACGCGCGGCCGAGCTCCTCGTAGAACGGCACGTCGTCACCGTGGACGATGTCGCGCACCGTCGATCCCGACGACGGGAGCGAGCGGAAGTACGCATCGACGTCGGTGCCGCGCAGGTCCTGCCAGTTGTTTGTGCCGTGACGCACCAGGATGTACAGCTCAGGCGCGTGCACCCGCTCGATCGTCGCGCCGCTCTCGTTGAGAAAGTTGTAGTCGTGCCAGCGGTCGCGGAAGCCCGTTCGCTCCCACACCGGGCGCCGGAAGCACATCGTGGCGCCCGCGGACCAGCCGTGGCCCGAGAAACGAAGGTCGGGATCGCCGCGCAGCAGGACCAGAAAGCAGTCCCACGCCACGATGGTGTTGTCGCCGTTCGCCGCCTCGAGCGCGCCGACCGAACGCTCCAGAAATCCGGGCGTGTAATAGTCGTCGTCGTCCATGGCCTGCATGATGTTGCCGCGCGCCTGCTGCGCGGCGATGTTCAAACACGCGCCGCACGACGCTCCGGCCTCGGCGCGAATATGCCGGACGAACGGCTGCCCCGCACAGAGATCCTCGACGGACTGATCGCCGCCGTCGGCGATGAGCAACTCCCGTTCGGGATACGTCTGCCGCGAGAAGCATCGGATCACCTGCCGCACGAAGTGTGGCCGGTCTCGCGTTGCGACGATACAGGAAACGAAAGGGCGCGAACCGTTGTCTCCCATCATGACCTCCCTGATGCCGCGTGCGCCGCGGCGGCGGCCGCGTAGGCGTCGAGCGAGTCGATGCCGAAACCGGCCGGCGGCGCGGACTCGCTCCAATCGGCGGGACTGATGAATTTGCCGGCCTCGAATTGCCAGGTGTTTGCGCTGTGGCGGACGTAGACGAACAATCCGCCGGGGTCGTCGACGCGCTGCAGCCGGTGCCGGCGCGCCAGCGCCGCGCGCAGAAATGCCGCATCCTCGGCCAGGCTGATGTCGGGAAAGCGGATGCCGCTGTTCCAGATCGAGCGGCGAAAGACAAGAGTGCCGCCCGGCACATCGCCGGCGAACATCGTACGGTGCAGCGGGACGCTGGTGGTCCAGCACTTCCGCTGCGGGAGCTGGAGGACGAAGCGGTTCACCAGGCCGGTCATGTCCGCTTCGCCGCGCACGATCGGGGCAACCTGACGCTCCAGGCGCGTGGCGGCGTACCAGTCGTCGTCGTCCCATAGGGCGATGATGCCGGAGCGCGCTTCGCCGCAGCCGAAGTTGCGCTTCGCGCCGAGGCTGAGGCGGCGGTCGACGCGGAAATAGCGCACCGCCGGCTGATCGCGGAAGAATTCCGGCACGGCATCGTCGCCGTCGTCGATGACGAGCAACTCGCGATTGGCGTACGTCTGCCGGCGGAAGGCGTCCAGCGCCAGCGGGATGAACGGGCGCCGGTTGTACGTGGCCATGACGCACGAGACCAGCGGCGGCAGCGGCGGCGAGCCGGCGTCGATCATCTCGCGGATGCGCTCGACGCGCTCCGGCGACCAGAAGACGCCCCTGGTCTGCTTGGGACTGACGTTGCCGGCGTGCACGCCGGCGACGCAGAGCGCCGGATCTTTCAGATCGACGATGCGCGCGCCGCGGTTGGCCCAGACGAACTGCGAGTCCTCGCCGACCTGCATGTCCAGGAAGCGGTTGCGCTCCCAAAACGCGCGCGTGTACATCAGCGTCGTTCCGGCCACCCAGGCGCTGCCGCCGCCGGTGTAGCGGTAGAGGAAGGCCTCGTTGCGGCCGCGGTCGTGGAAGTAAAGGATGCTGGTGCCGCAGATGTCCGCGCCGCGCTCGCGCAGCGCGGCGGCCTGCACGCGCACCCGCGACGGCGGATACCAGTCGTCGTCGTCCCAGTGCACGATGATCGGGCCGCGGGCGCGCTCGCAGGCGAAGTTGCGCTTCGCGCCGACGGAGAGGCGTTGCGGGAGCCGGAAGTAGCGGACGCGATCGTCCGGCGGGAGGAGGTCGGCGATGCCGTCGGTCCCGTCGTCGACGACGATGAGCTCGAGGTTCGTGTAGTCCTGCGCGCAGAACGAGCGGACGGCATCGGCGATGAAGTCGCGCCGGTTGTGCGTCGGCATGATGCAACTGATGAGAGGGGCTTCGGCCACGCGGAGCGAGCCGGGCGGCGGCGCGAAGTTCGGGCAGGCGTCGCCGCGGCAGTGCACGCGGTAGTCGAGCTTCTCGCCGCGCAGCCGCGCGCCACAGAACTTGTCCTGGAACCGGTGGCGGCTGGCCTCGAAGCGCGCCTCTTCCTCGCGCGCGCGGCGCTCGGTCACCGGCGCGCGCCAGACGTACGCGGCGCAGACCCACAGCCCGTCGAAGCCCGCGCGCGCGGCGCGAACGTTGAAGTCCATCTCCCAACAGGGCCCGAGGGAGTACTCCGCGTCGGCGCCGCCGATGGCGTCGAAGGCGCTGCGCTTCACCGCGTAGCAGAAGTCGCCGAGGCTGTAGAGCGGTCCGAGCGTGCGGGTGAGCGATTGGAAACGCTGCTCGGCGGAGGCGGCGGTCGTGTCGACATCGTCGGGCGATGCATCTCCGAACACCCCCTGCTCGTTCCATGCGCGATTGGTCGACGGCCCAGCCAGCCCCGCGCGCTCGGAGCCTTCGAGCGCTTCGACGAGATGATCGAGCCACCGCGGCCCGACCAGCGCCCCGCTCTCGAGCAGGACGACGACGCCGGCGTCCGTGGTCCGAAAAATACGATTGAAAACGGACACGCCCCAGTCGCCGTCGGCGATGACCTCGTGAGGGATTCCGGTGTTTTTCGCCAGCGAATTGCGAGTGGCCTGCACGCGCGCCGCTTCCGAGGCATCGGTGATGACGACGATGACGCGACTCATGGCACGACCTTCTTGAGCGGGCCGTCTTCGTCGTCGGCGCTGTAGGTCTCGGGGCAGACCTTCACCACGGCGCGCACCAGCTCGCGGAAGTTCGGTTCGGTGACCATGTCCTGATGGTGCACGATGGCGTCGAGGAGTGGCTCGAGGCACGCGCGGTAGTCGATGTACAGGGTGATGCCCTGGAACATGTTGCGAAGGATAGAGAGGTGAATGCGCTGGCGCTCGACGTCCAGTCGAAGTTGCAGTCCCACGCCGCCCGCGGCGGGGCGCTCCATGTTCACTTCGTGCGCGGTCCAGAGGCCGTCATCGAACATGCGCTGCTGATTGGCCGGCGACCACCCGGCCGCCCCAAGCTTCTGGACGATCGAGTCGCGCAAGCGCTGCTGGCTGTCCGACATCTCGCTTCGTCGCATCGAACCTCTCCCTTACTCCGCCTTGTAGCCTTTGACCGTTTGCAGCATCTCTTTCAGCCTGGTAAATCGATCCTGCAGCGTGGCCTTCACGTCGTCGGGCAGATCGGTGCCCTTGACGGCCAGAACTTTCAACATGTCGACGGGCTGGACGTCGGCCCTGGCCTCCTTGATCAGACGCTCCAGTCCTGACCTCGATGAGTTGGTGAAATCGCCCTTCTTCCCGAAATAGAAGCTCATCACACGAATGCTCAGGTTCGATTGTGTATCGCGCGCGAACGAGATCAGTTTGCCGGAGCAGTCTTTCTTCCCGCGTCCGCATGGGCTGCGCGACACCAGAATGATGACGTGGTTCAGCCGCTGACCGGCTTTGGCCGGCCTCGGCGGCTTGGCTCCTGGCTCGGGCGGCTTGAGATCCTTGCGCCACGCCTTCTGGTTCGCACGCATTTCCGCGATCAGCGTCTCCTCGGCATGTCCCACGCCCGGTTGGCTCTGAGCAGGGCCGAAGGCCATGTCGTTGGCCTTCGCGCTCGCCACCGTGAGCTCTTTGGTGAGGTCGAGATCGTCGACCTTGATCGATCCGGCGAGCTCGAGGACCGCGGCGTCGACTTCGGGAGAAGCCGCCACTTTCACCTTCAACGTCACGAGCTTCGGGCCGGCCTCGAGGCGAACGCTCTTCAGCCCTTCGCGGCGGAACTGCCCCAGGACGCGGGTGGCAAGGGCCTTGGCCTGCTCGGGAGACTTCACGGAGGCAACCGCGGCGGCGATGGCGGCCTTCGCCTTGCCCTGGACACCGGTGGCTGGCGTCTCGCCCGGTTTCTCCTCCTTCCCACCCTTCCCGAACAGCTTCTTGATCCCCGCCACGATCTTCGCGATCACCTTGTCGATCGCCGCGTCCACCTTCGCCTGCACCCGCGTGATGAAGTCGCGGATCTTCTGGCTGATCCCTCCAAGTCCGATGAGGCGGGCCAGGAAGCCGATGACGATGGGGATGGTTCGGGCCAGTGCCTGCTCGATCCAGGAGATGGCGCCGCCGATGGCGCCCGTGGCGATGGCGTGTACCGAGTTCACCACCGCCTCGACGAAGGCCAGGATCTGCTGCGCCTTCTCGACGACGAACATCACCAGGTTGTAGATGGAGATGACGGCCTGGATGATCGCGCCGGCCGGATTGCACATCGACACGATCTTGGCGATGGCGTTCTTGATGACGGTCTCGATGAGCCAGTTCTGAATGGCCTCGATGACCATCGACTTCAGGTTGGACAGGTCATCCTTCACCTTCTCCCACAGCGCGGCCGGACCGCCGGTGATGAGGACGCGGATGTACTCGACCACCTTCTCGATGATCTTGACGTTGCGCTCGCCGATCAGGCGCACCGCCTTGGCGCGCATCTTGTCGTAGGTGATGCCGAGGACCCCGAGGACCAGCTTGAGGATCGACGGCAGCGAGAGATCGCCGGGGATCTCCACGCCCGGCGGGAGATTGCCGAAGAGCCACTGCATGAAGCCGCGTTTGAGATGCGTCCAGATGTTGGCGACGAAGGCCTGGATGCCGCCCTTCACGGCGGCGATCAGGTTGCCGAGGAAGCCGATCGGATCGGCCAGGATCAGCTTGATGGTCTCCACACCCTTGCGGATGACGGCCATCAGCTTTTCCTTGAACTCGCGCAGCATCTTGATGATCTCGCCGAGCTTCTCGGCGAAGGCCTGCACGAATCCCTTGTTCTCGTCCTGGATCTTCTTGAGGGCCTCGTTCGCCTTGTCGAAGCCTTCCTTGTATTTCTGCGCCAGCGACGCGGCCAGGGAGCTCTTCTTGTCCTCGATGCCGCGCTCCAGCTCCGCGAAGCGGGAGGAGACGTCTTTCTGCGCCTGCTGCGCGACCTGCTGCAGATCTTTCGGCTGGCTGGCCACGAAGGCCTTGATCTCCGCCTGCCCGCGGGCCACCTCCTGCTTCGCTTCCTTCAGCCGCTGCTCGACGAGCGCGGCCACCTTGACGATGAGCGCGTCCATCAGACCCTGGAAGAGCGCGCGCCCCTGGTCGTAGAAGGCGTTGACTTCGTCGGGGAGCCCGACGAATTGATCGCGCACCCACCTTGCGAGACCGACCAGCGGGATGGAGAGGTAGCGGTCGATCTTGTAGGCGCGCATCCTGGTGTTGACGAACTTCGTCATGGCGTTGAGCGCGGCATCGACGCCGGAGTCGAACATGGCGTTGACTTCGCCGTCGATCGATTCGAGCTTCCTGTCGACGCGGGCCTTCGTGGCCGCGAAGATCAGCTCGATCTTGGCCACCACCTCGGCGCGCTTCGCTTCGTCCTTCGCTTTCTGAAGCTGCTGGCGCGTGAGGACTTTTGTGTTCCCGCCGCTGCGCACACCGAGCATCGCCGCGGCGCCCACCTTCGCCGCGCCGGTGGCTTGTGCGCCGGCGCCGGCGATAGTGGCGTTCTCGGCGGCGCGGTACTTCCCCGGTCCGGTGTCGGCCTGCTTTGCCACCTGCCCCTTGGCGTCGAGCACGGAAGAGAAGCGCGGGTCGTTCGCCTTCTGGAGCTGCGGAGTGGTGACCTCCGCCTCCTTCATCTGGTCGTCGGTGTCCTTCTTGGAGTCCTGCAGCGAGACGTCGGCGTCGCTCTTCGGCGCCGGCATCCCCTCGGCGGCGGCAACGTTCGGCGCGGGCGCCGCCCCGTCCTTCGGCAGCGGCGTCTCGGCTTTGGCCTCGCCCGCCGGCGCCGGCGTCTGCTTCGACGCGCCGGAGACGTCCTGCGTCGACTTTTCCTTCTGTTGCGCGACGTTGCCTTTGAGTCCGCCCTTCATCTGCTGCGCGGTGTCGCCGAAGTTGTCGGTCTCGCCGAGGTTCTTCGGCATGACCTTGGCGATTTCGGCGCGCAGCATGGCCAGGAATGAGCTCTGCTCGGGCTTCCCTTCCTTCGCCTCCTTGATCTTGTCGACCTGCTTCGATTTGCCGGCGGCGAGGCGCTCGTTTGCCGGTCCCTTCGACGCGGCCGCGGCGTCCGCGGCTTTCTTCGGCGCCGGCGGATGCGTTTTCGTCCGCTGCGCGCCGCTCTTTAGCTGCTCCATCACGCGCTGGTAGCGCGGATCGGACTGTGGTGAGGGCTTCGGCAGCGGCTTGTATTTGAGGGCCGATGGCATCCGTCACGCTCCCACGGCCCAGCGCTGCGGCAGCGGGCAGACCGCTCCGCTCTTGCGGTATTCGCGATGGATGGCGCTCTCGACGTCGGAGGTGCCGAGCGCCCGCCGCGCGGCGAGTGCGAGCAGCGACGCGTGCAGCACGGCGTTGCGAATCTGGCCGCCGCTCATCTCGCAGCGGACGGCGGCGTCCTGCAACCAGCCGTGATCGACGGCGTGATCGAGCGGCAGGTGAAGCTGCCAGATCGTCCAGCGCTCGTGCGGATCGGGCAGGCGGAACTCGACGACGACGTCCATGCGCCGCTGGAAGGCGGCGTCGATGCGGTTCGCGGCGTTAGTGGTGACGAGGAGTACGCCTTCGAACGACTCCAGCCGCTGCAGGAGGAAATTCGTCTCCAGGTTCGCGTAGCGGTCGTTCGAGCTCTGCACGGCGGTGCGGGTGGTGAGCAGCGCATCGCCCTCGTCGATCAGCAGCACCACGTCCAACTCCTCGGCGCGTGAGAAGAGCTGATGCAGGCTCTTCTCGGTCTCGCCGATGTACTTGTTGACCACCGAGGCGAGGTCGAGGCGATAGAGGTCCATCTGCAGCGTGGCGGCGAGGATCCGCGCGGCCATGGTCTTGCCGGTGCCGCTCGGGCCGGCGAAGAGCGCGCGCACGCCGCAGTTGAGCTGCGACTCCAGTGCGGGACCGACGTGATCGCGCAGGCGTTCGCGGTGCCGGCAGCGGCTCTCGAGATTGCGCAGCTCGTCGAGCGTCTCCGCAGCGGCGCCGATGGACGACCAGTCGCCGGAGGTGACGATGAGCGTGGCCAGCGTTTCCAGCTCGCGGTGCATGGAGCGGCCGGCGGCGCGGACGTCGGTGGCGGTGATGCGCTGCCGCCCGTCGAGCAGCGCGTACGAGCGCGCCAGCGACGCGGCGCCGCGGATATTGCCGCTGGTCATGCGGAAGCGTTGCGCCAGCGCGGCGTCGTCGCCCGGCTCGTGCGCGCGGAGCGACAAACGCCACAGCGCGGCGCGCTGCTCGACGGCGGGCATTTCGACGTTGATGGTGATGGCGCCGTCGAGGGCGCGGCCTGAAACCGCGCCGTGTTTGCCCATGACGACGGCGAGCGTGCCGCTGAAGCCGCGCGGTGCCGGCAGCTCGCACGTTTCGCCGAGTCCGAGATCGAGCACGACCAGCGGCACGGCGTGGGCGAGGGTGGCCAGCGCGCCTACCAGCGGCCAGCGATCGTCGTCGGCGCGGAACGGCCCACGCAGTTCGAGCACGCCCCGCCCGAGCGTCGCGGCCATGGCCCGGACGATGGTCCGCCGCCCGTTGTGCTGCGGTCCGCGGACGATGATGGCCTTTACGTCGCCGGATGCGAGCAGCGACGGAACGGCGGCCACGGCGCGGCGCACGGCGTCGTCGAGCACGAGGTCGTCGAGCCGCGCCGCGCTTTCGGGCGGCGTATAGGTCAGCCACGGCGCCGGCATGGCCGGCATCTCGCCGCGCAGCGCGTCCCACACCGCGGGCGGGCTCTGGAACACCCACTGCAGCCGGGGCGCGTCGGCGTTGATGACCTGCAGCAGCGCGTAGTCGAGCAGGATGCGGATGCGCTCGCGCACCGGCGCGACGTCGTTTTCATCGCGCCACCACGCGGTGAGCAGACCGAGCGTCGGGCGATGCTGCTGCGGCGACACCGGCTGCGCGCACTCGATGAGGAATCCGAATCGCGGATCTTCTTCGATCAGGCCGGCGGCAAAGAGCAGGGTGATGGCGCGGTCGTCGAGCGCGAGCGCGTCGCGCAGCGCGCGGATAGGAAGCTGCGCACTAACGCGCGACTCCCACTCGCGAATGGCGGCGATCCATCGATCGGGCGGCGTCGCCGCGCCGGCGCCGAATTTCTCGAGCTCCTCGAGATAGCCGTGAAGGAACGGAAACTGCTCGAGCACTTCATCGAGCGATCCGAGGTTGCGCGCCAGTTGGCCGGCGACGTGGAGGACCGAACCGAGAAAGTAGAGCTTGAAGTGCGACGCCGGCGTGGGCGGCAGCGCCTCCAGTCCGGCGAACGGAAGCGGGCTATTCGAAGTGGAAGGAAACATGACGTCCTGCGGCCGGAATCCATCCGGGATCGCGATCGAGTCCGGCGATGCGGATCTCGACCGGGTGTGCGGCGAGCGGGAAGAAGACGTCGAGGTGCGCGGCGGTGACGGCGATGCGGCCGAAGCGGCGAAGGACAAACGCCGGCGGATCGTCGACGTCGAGAGCGCGCGCGAGCCGGCGGCGGATGCGCGCCACGAGCCGTTTCGAGGCGCGCGGATGAATGCGCCGGCCGGCCAGCGATTCCAGGAGCGGCCAGAGCGGATCGTCCGCGATCGCGGGGAGGAATGCTCGTCCCACGCGCGCCAGGAAATGCCAGACATGGAACGGACGCGGCGCGGCCGCCGCGTGCCACCACGGTTCGAGCAGCCCGAGGTCAAAGGCGACGTTGATGAGAAAGAAGACACCGGCGTGCTGCGAGTGAATGAGGGCGTCGGCCGCCACCGCCGGCACGCTCACGAATTCCGGCACGGCCGCACTTTCAGAGTGCCGCGGCGCAGCCGCCGCCTCGAGCGCCTGCAGCGCGATCCGTGTGCGACGCCGGGTACGGCTTTTCGCACGAACGGGAGGGATGGGCGATTGGCGTCGGGCACGTGGGCTCCGCCGCGGCCGTTCGGGCGTGGATGTGCGTTGAGTCGTTGGTGAGAACGCCAGCGACTCGCCGATCTCGATCTGTTCTGACCGCGGAACGGGCGCGAAGGCGATTGCTTGGTGTTCATCCCGCGCAATGGCCGGCAGTTGCTCCGCCCGAGCCTCTTCGACCGCGCGCGGCGCGGGTGCGGATCTGCCGGCCACGATCGGTGGCGGCGCGCTTGTCTTCGTCCGCACACGCAGCACCTCCGCGCGAAGCCATGCGGCCGTCATCCGCGCGAAGCTCCCGCGCAGAACAACCGCCGGCGCCCGGCGCACAGCCAGCGCGAGACCGGCGAGCACCCGCTGCGCGATCGCCAGCGGCGGCGATGCACTCTCCCCTTCCGGGGCGATGGTCCGCCACGGCGGCGGCATCTCATCCGGCAACGGAGCCAGCGCGGCGGCATGTTCGAGCGCGAGAACGATCTCGCGCGCCAGCGCCTCGGCGCGATGCACCTCCAACACGCGCACACAAAGCGAGGCCGCCTCGGCCGGCGCAATGGCGCGTGCGAACGCCGCGGCGTCGCCGCTTGCAGCGAGCAGTGCGAACGCCGCCGGCACGTACGCCGGCTCGCGCCGCCACTCCCCCACCACCGCGGCGAAGGTCAGGCCGCGCAGCAGGTGCGCCCACCACCACGCGCCGAGCGCGCCGCGCACGGCATCGCGGGCGGCGCAGGCCAGCATCTCCGCGCAGTCGGCGAAGAGCACCGCGTCGGCGCCCGGCGGCACGGCACCGAGCGCGGGCCGGGCAGCGCGGCGATACGCGCCGTCGATGGCCCGCCGCGCGGCGCTCTCCCATTCGGAAGCGCGCCGCGCGCCGCTGAACCGTGCGTCGATGGCACCGGGCATCGGGTCGTCCAGCGCGCGGATGCACAGGATCGCATTGGGCGGAATGCCCGGCGGCTGCACATCGAGCGCGCGCAACGCCGCGTCGCTCCGCATGCGCACCGCCAGGCCGTCCCTCGCGTCCGCGCGGACGTGAACGCGTCCCAGGATCGTGGCGCCGTCGAGCATGGCATCAGAACCGGATGCGAGCTCCCACCTGCACGGTGGAGAAGTCCGCCGCGTCACCGCTCGCATGAACGCTGTGATAGTTGTAAACGCCCTCCACGCCCCACGTGGACGTCACGTCGTAGAGCACTCCGCCGCCGGCGTTCCAACCGACCTTCGTGGTGTTGCCCGGATCGAAGCGGTACGCGCCGGCACCGGCATTGAGGAACGGATGCCACTGCGAGCCGTTGCCGAACCAGCGCTTGCCGTTGACCGAGAACTGCCAGATGTGCGGATTGGAGACTTCCTGCACATCGAATGCGTGGTAGCCGAAGATGCCCTCGACCGACCAGTCGCTCGTTATCAGGCGCTCGACGCCGACGTTCGCGCTCCACTTGCCGTCGACGCCGTTGGCGAAGCTGCCGTGGGGGAAGTTCGGGCCGAGGTCGACGAAGAAACGCCACGCGCCGTGGCTCGAGCCCCGCTCGATCGCCTCGATCCGCGGATAGACCGTGGCCAGACCGCTCGGTCCGACGTGTAGGCGGTACCAATTCGGTGCGAGCTGCTCGACGCCGCCCAGCCCGTAAGCCCAGCCCTCGGGATTGCCATCGTGCATGGGGAAATACCCGAAGGAATTCATGGGATGCAGGATTACCGCGTTTCCCGACGCGCCGCCGCGGCGGCCGGTGTCGAAGTAGACGTGAACAATGTATGCGGGGACTTTTTGCAGCAGATCGTCGTATGTCAGCTTGCCGGCGGCGAGCCCGCTGAGGATGAGCGCCTGCCGTTGCTCGCGCGGGACGTTCGGATCGAACTCAGGAGGGATTTGCGCCCGAAAGTTTCCAGTCGCCGGGTTACCGCTATCGTTTCCACCGTGAGTAAACGTGCCAGCGGCGTTTCCAATCGGTACCGTTCCATTCTGAGTGCCGCCGCCCGTCGTCGTGGATGTGCGGCTCGGCATGTTGTACGTTTGCACGAAGAAGTAGACGTCGCGCGCGAGGCTGCCGGGGGACGTCTCAGGCAAACCGAGCAGCGCGACCTGCGCCGGCTCGGTGAAGGTGGACGTCGGCGCGAATTGGGTGTTCGCGAATGCCGAGTCATTGACGAAGTCGATGCCGGATCCGCCGGTGAGGCGCACGAGCAGGCATTGGTGTTCAAGTCGCGAGTTGTTCGTCGCGGCCGGACAGGAATTGCACGTCGACGTATGCGCCAAGTAGAACGGGACATACTTGCAGCGCTCGCAGAGCTGCGCGGGAGAGGAGATGTCGTATGGCGCGTCGATGTTGCCGGATGCGCCGGGAGCGATCGTAACCGGGCCGGCGGTGGCGATGGGCTGCCACAGCGTTGTATTCGGATTCGGGACGTCCTCAGGGTTCGGTTGGGTACCCCAATTCGCGAAGCTGAAGCTCGCCGTGAGCGCCGCGTTGTTCGCCGGCATCCCGTTGTGCGGAACTGCGCGCAGCGTATTGGGTACGGTCGTCCTGATCGTATTGGGTTGCAGCGCGTCAGTTGTGTGAATGTCCCACGTCTTCAGCGATACGCCGTCCGCCGGGCATAGCGCGTCGGGGGATTCCGGTGTGCCGGCCGTGATTCGTGTCGTTCCCCAGTTCGCGAATGGCGGAGGATCGACAAAGACCATGTCGGGTGCGGTGCGTGGCCAGACATAGGGGATGTAGCCGTTCGGGTTCGGGGCGCCGGCTCGGAACTCGAACCACATCTTGAACTCGGTGCCGACTGCCGGCGTTCCGATGTTAATGCCCGTGTTCGGATCGCTGGACGTGGTGAGCGGTACACGTATCTGCAACGACCAACTGTTCGCTGCCAGCGTGACCCAGAGACGGCCCGTACCTGCCGTGCCGGTGAGCCACGGCAGCGTTAACGGTGTCTGCGCTACCCAGCCTCCGCCGCCGGTGCTCGTTCGAACATTCAGCGGTGCCGGAAGCGGTGTGGCAGTCGCGTTGATTGCGACGGAAACCGGGATCTCGATGGCCACTGCGTTTTGGGTCGCGGTGTTCTGAAAGCCGAGCCACAACTCGTTGCCGGGAGCTTGCAAGCCCGGAATCGCCAGCCCGCGCCATGATAGATAAAGGTATTCGCGGCCATCGGCGGGATTCACGGCATGGAGCGCGCGGAAACGCACCTCGTCCGACGTCCCGCCAGAGCTGGGAAACGTTGCCGCCGAGGCTCCGCGCCAGCTCGGCGCATCGAGCGACGTGTCGAAGAGCGGCGTGCCGACCGATGGATCCCACCAGTTTGGCGGGCCTGACAAGCTCCCGCCCGGGACACCGGAAGCCACCGGGATGCAGATTCGGTTAGGGGCGGCGCTGATTTGGCCTGCGAGAAGAAGGATGACGGCGGCGAAGATGATGCACTGGTGCGCAATAGATTTCATGACTAGCTCCTCGGTCACGCCGCTGTCGGCGCGAGATCGATTGGAAAGACTTGGTGCGTGTTGTCCGTAACGTTGTCGAGTCGGAATTCGGCTTTGCCAACGGTGGCGCCGGTCAGTGCCTTGAAGATGAACGACAGCGGCCGTTGAGCCGGCGGCGGCTTCAGATCGCCTTCTTTGATGTCAAAGCGTTGCGTGGGGGCGGGCGCTCCGGGGAGCTCGACCGTCCATCCGCCGCCAGCGGTGATGACGACCGAGATGTCGAAGACGGCGACCTTGCTGAACGTCGCCTGCATCGTGATTTGCGCGGCTCCGCCGACGGGTACGTTGACCGTGTTCGTCGCGGCCGTGAACGCCGCCACCGGAATGGCCTGCTGAAAGCTGAGCGTCGTGGAGCTGTCGGCGTCGGGAACGAAAGTCTGGATCGGGAAGGAGCGCGCATCGAGCGGGGCGATCACGCCTGGCGCCGTCACGCTCGTCGTGAGAGTGAACGTTGCGCCTGGCGCGGCCACGACGCGCACGCGCAAGATGCTCTGTTGCAACGGATCGAGGTTCATCACGCTGGCCGTGTTCTCCGAGCCGTCCTCGTTCAGGATCTGAATCAGGTTCGGAGCGACGCCGGGGATCGTCGCCTGGATCTGGTACTGCGCCGGCTGCGTGGCCCGCGACTGCACGCGAAATTCGAACGTGGCCGCTGCGCCGGGTTTGATGATCTGCGGCCGCACGCTACGCCAATTGACATCGAGATTGCCGCTGATAGCGATCTGTTTTGGCAGTACCTGCAGGTCGCGCTCCTCCGTCGAGGTCTGGTTCGTCACCGACAGAACGACTTGGCGTCCAGCCGCTGGGAGATCCGAAATGATCGGGATGTCGAAGATGAGCTTCTGATCGTTCGAGCCGCTCTTGAAGCTGAGCACGGAGATGCCGGCGATCGACACGCGCTGCGAGCCGAGGCTGAAACCGAAGTTAGGCCCGAGGACCTGGATCTCGTCACCGACGTGCACCGCGCCCGCTGGAAGGACCGCCGTGATGACAGGTCCGTGCGATGTCGGGCTGGACTCCAGCGTCGTCACGCGACCGTCGAGCGCGGAGAGCAGCGCGAGAATGTCATTCATCAGCTCCGCTCGGATGAGATCACCCGGGTTTACTCTCGTTGGTAAAGCCATGTCTTTTCCTCCCTCTGCTGCTGGTCACAAGTAGTTGCTGTAGTTCCAGTACGAGACGTCAAACTGTGCAGCCGCCTGATAGGGAATCTGGCCGCCGGCGAAGAGAAGGTAGGTCTGTGGCGGAGTGGCGCTTTCGATGGCTGCACGGGCGTTCTGTACGACGGTGTAGAGCCACAGCATTTCCTGGTTACTGAAGTCGATCGGCGCCGTGGTGACGAACGCGCGGAAGATCGGAGCGATCTTCGCGGCGTTCACGAAAAGCGGCTCGCGGTAGGTGCGACCATCAAAGAAGTCGCGGTACGCCATTCCACGATAATTTCCTGTTGCGAGCGGAATGCGGCCGATCGGCGGGAGAAAGCGAAACCAATCACGCGCGGCGAGGTGATTGGGGGTGGGGCTGCTCGCGATGAGCTCCGTGACATGCCTTTCGAATTGAGCGACCATCGCTTCGGCGACGGCAAGCCGGGCATCGCTGAACGGCAGCGACGATGCAAGCGTGGTCCTGTTCGTCAACCGCCGCCGCACCGCCCACATGTCGACGAACTGGACGCCGCCGGTGGCGGTCCAATAGAGGATGGCCAGCGGAACATCGCAGTCGGTCAGCTCCGTGCCGCGGATGTCGTCGAGAAGCGTTCGCGGCTCGGTCGTCGTGCCGAGCGGGTCCTTCGCGAAGTCGGCGAGGTGGTCGACGCCGAAGCAGCGGTAGGCGACGGTATTGCGCAGGTAGGCGTCGCTGGGGATGTCCTTCGTCGGCAGCTCCAACAGGCGGAACTCCACCGCGTCGATGACATCTTTGATGTTGCAGCCGCTCGGCGCGGCGCCGAGGCCGTAAACAGGGGCGAGGCCGTTGCCCGCGCGGACCGAGCAGATCGTGAGCAGGTAGACGCCGGCGTCGGCGACGTACGTGCCATTCGTCACCGGCGTGCAGGCGCGGAAGATCGTCGTGGGCGACGGCACGTCTTCCGCCGGCCGGACGAGCTGCACCTGCGTGTCGCCGGCGAGCAGGAGCAACTCGCCGCGGCGGTTCACGGCAACGCCGGACTTCACGTTCAGAACGGGTTTGGTGACCGTGCTGAGTGACGCAACCTCGACCTCGAGGCCGTATGCCACGCCGTCACCGAGCGCCTGCCCGAGGAGCTCATTCACCGCGCGCTGCGCGTCCTGCTCCTCGCTCATCGCCTCGCCGGTCAGCAGGCGGCCGTTGAAGAAGTTCGGCGAGCGGGTGCGGTCGTTGAGGACCGGCTTGAAGAGATCGCTGGCCATGGCGCGCTCCTATCCGATCCTCGAGATCTCGACCGACAGCATGATGCTGTCGATCTGGTTGCCGGTGAGCGCCGCGCCCGTGCCGCGAACGATGCGCATGACCACGCCTTGGGGGTCGAAGCCATCGATGACCGCCATCGGCGTCTGGACGCCGGCATCCGCCAACGGCGTGCACTTCACGATGTACTGCAGCGGCGGCGACGTGGGCGGCGCCACGTAGCCGGTAAAGGTGAGGCGGATGGTGTCCTTGTCGATCTTTTCCGCCGCGAGGTTGTTGAAGACCGGCGGACGCGGCCCGCTCGCGCCGACGATCCCCGCCGCCACGACGGCGACGCCGCCGCCGAGGCCCGCGGCGACACCCCCGGAACCGGCGGTGGTGATCAACTCCTGCAACAGGCGCAGGTGCACGAGCAGCGGACGCCGCGACTCATCGATGACCACGTCCTGCGTGTCGTCGGCCACCCAGTTGCCGGCGCTGGAAACGACCGGCACGTCGACGCGTGCCAGCAGCAGGCACTCGTCGGTCTTCGGCTCTTCTTCCTTGCTGCCCGAGCAGCAGCCACAGCTTCCGGCGCACGCGGCGTGCACCTTCGGGCGGATTTCCTCGATCCAGATGCCGAACGCCGCACGGAAGTAATCGGCCGCCAGCGCCGGATCCAGGTTAAGGGCGATCACCGGCGAGCCGAAGACGAAATGAATCGGTCCTGAGGGCGGCGACGGCAGTGGTGATGATGGCGGCGACGTCAGCACCGGCTGCGCGGCGTTGCGCAGCGCGTCCTCGAGCTCGGCGATGGTCGCGTACGGTCCGCCGCCGCCGAACGGCAGCATGCGCAGCCAGGCCACAAACTCGCGGAGAAGGTCCTCCTCCGCCTGATCGGGCGGCGCGGTGCGCAGGTCGAGCAGGAAGTCGTCCGCAAGTCTCGACGGCGCGGTCAGCTCGTCCTCGGAGCGGCACGGCTCGCCGGGAATCGGCACCAGGTCGACCGGACAGTCGCGGTAGCAGAGCGTCAGGTAGAGCGAGATCGTCCCCGCCAGCGGCGAGCCGAGGAGCGGCGTTACCTGCGGCTTGTTCGCCGTAAGCCAGTCATTGAGGTACGCACACTGCGCCGGCTTCACGCAGACCAGTTGTCCGCGCGGCGTCAGCGCGGCGCCGCTGCCCACCACGAGCTGTGGCCCTTTGGTGGTCTTGGTAATCGAGACGTTCAGGCCGTTCAGCGTTCCGTAGCCGATGGCGTCTCGGGCCAGCCAGCGATCGCGCCCGGCGAGGTAGGCGAACTCCTGATTGAAGTCGTCGACGCCGAGCACCATGCCGAGCGTGTAGTTCACGTGCTTGGTCGGATCGGGGGCCTTGGCGTCGAGAGTCGACGAGATCGCCGCGAAAGTAGTCATCGGGTTCCTCCCAAGATCGATGGCGGACAGCCGCAGTCGGAGGACGAGCGTCCGGGATGCCCGGCTGACAGCCAGCCGGAGCCGAGGTAGTTGCGGTCGAGAATGAATTGCGAGAGCAGCTCGGGCGAGCGGCCGCCGAGATCGACGACGGTGTCCTCGCCGAGACGCGCTTCACCCACGCGGAAGAAAGCCCAGTAGAACTTGACGTCGAAGGTGGTGTGCGCCGGCTTCTCCAGCGCCACTACGCGCCGCGCGAGATCGAGGCGGCGATCGCGGTCGGTGAGGCCGAGCGTCCCCTGCGGCAGGAAGACGGTGAAGCGATGCGCGGCGGCACTGGCGGGCAGGATCACCCCTTCGAAATGCAACCAGTCGCGCAACGGCGCGAGGCGCGACGGCAGTTGCGCGAAGAGCGGAACGGCGGACCAATTGGCGTACGAGGTCTGCCAGCCGCGGTTCAGCGCATCGAGCGAGGTGTAGCGCCGTTGCAGGTTCTGCTGCCACAGCACGCGGTCGGCGCTCGTCGCGCGCGGGACGAAGCCGAGCGTGTCGCGCGAAAATGCCGACCACTCCGCGGAATGGTCGGTGGGCGTTGCGATCGGATAACGCGCGCCATCCACCTTGATGAGCTCCGCCCAGCGGCGATGGAGATCCTCCGAGCCGAGGGACGGATCCCACTTGTCCTTCACGAGGCGCAGCGGCAGCCCGTTCGGCGGGACGTCGCTGGTGTCGCCGAATACGACGCCCGGCACGCCGCGCGTGCGGAACTTCTCGACGATGCGCGGCCCGACGCGCTGCGCGGGGATGATGTCGAAGATCGACTCGTCCGCGCACTCCTCGGTGGCCAGCCGCAGTGCCATCATCAGTCCCGGCACCGTGCCGCGCCATTCGAAGAACTCCGCGGCATGGGCGATGAACAGCCTGCGGTGCGCTTCGTCCCAGGCCGGGTCGAGCGCCACGTCGAACCAGTTCGCCAGCCACTCCAGCGTCTCCGCCGGCGCGCAGCGAACGTCGAACAGACATTGCGCCGCGGCGATGCGGTCCTCGACGTTGGTGAAGATGCCCTCGAAGTTGGCGAGGAAGCGGTCGAGGAACGACGCGGAGACGTCGTTCTCGCGATAGACCGCCGGCAGATACTCGTCGAGGTACGAGAAGCGCGGATACCACGCCCGCAGCGCGCGCAGGTGCGGCGAGCTGCGGCCGGTGCCGCGCAGCGTGAGCCGCAGTTGCAGGTATTGGCCGCGGGCGCTTTGGAAGAGCAGCTCCCACGTCTCCACGCCGGCCTTGCGCGGATCGTCGGCGAACGCCAGCTCGGTGCCGGTGGCGCGGCGCAGCAGCCGCGGCTCGAGGTTCCAACCGGCGAAATCGAGCAGCGCCGGATCGTTGCCTGCGCGGCTCTCGACCATGACGTCGCACTCCGCGGGGATGCAGGCATCGAGCATCAGGCGATGCCACACGCAGTCGGCGACCTTGCCGTCGAGCGGTGCCACGATCAACTGCGATTCGTTCGCGTAGCGCCGCCGCTTCTGCGAGACCAGCGGCACCCAGCGGTCCTGCGCGTCGTACATCGGCTCGCCGAGGTCGGCGATCAGCGCCCGCGCGCCGAAGAGACGCATCGGAAAAAATTCGGCGAGCGGCTTGAGAACGAGGCCTCCGTTGTCGAGGTCCAGCTCGAAGGCGACGGCCTGGTTGCCGTCGTTGCCGGCGACGTAGAGGACGTTCTTCGCCGCGATGTAGAGGAAATCGTGGCCGAGGAGGCGGAAGTCGTCGCGCTGCGATTCCTCGACGAGATTCTTCGCCACCTCCGTCGACGCATCGGCGAACGTCCCGTCTTTGTGCATCCGCACGATGCGCGAGAACGCGGCCGGCGGCGGGCTGTCGAGGATGAGGATGTCGTCGCCGGGAAGCACGTCGATGGCCACGGCATCCGTGACCGGAAGCGCCAGCGCCATGGCCATGGTGATCGACGACGGCGCGGCGTGATGCGATTCGCTTCCGTCCATCGGCTGGAACACCTCGCTGGACGGCAAGGCCGGCGCGCCGCCGAGCGGCACGACGCCCATGGTCCGATCGAGCCGCCAGGCACGCTTGTTGCCGCGGTCGAGGATCCAGACGCCGCCGTCGTCCGTCGCGGCGATGTCGAACGGCGCGAAGGGAACCGGCCAGAGGAGCTGGCGCGGCTCGCCGCCGCGATGGAGGTCGAACACCAACAGTCCGCGCGGGTCGGTGGTGCCGGCGACGAGGTAGTGCAGCGTGGTCACCGCGAGACCGGCCAGGGCAATCGGTTTCGCAAGCGGCTTCGCCGGCTTCGCCGCATCGGCCGGCGCGAAGAGCCGATCCGTCGGCGCACAGCAGCCGTCGAGCGACGACCAGAAGTGCGCGGTGTTCCCGCTGCCGGACGAGTTCACCAGGATCTCGGTGCCCGTTGCATCGATCCAATAGATGTTGCCGTACGCGTCGGCGTCGGCGCCGCGGCGGCCGGACGGATCGACGCTGCGGTTTCCCGCCGCGGCGTCGAAGTGGAAGACGCGGTTGCCGAGGGTCAGCTCCTTGCGCACGTCATCGAAGGAGAAGTCGGCTTCGCCGCCCGAGTCGGAGAGGAGGAAGGCGTCGCGCAGCGATTGGCCGGACGCGGCCGCGCAGCGGCGCGCCCAATCGTCGCGTCCGAGGAGAAGATGGAAGCGAGTGCCGTTTACGTCCATCAGTGGCACTCCTCCGGAATCGCGGGGATCTGCAGGAAGGCCGGCGTCACCGTGGTGGTGCCGGTGTTCGTGCCGCGCAGTTCGTCGAGCGACGCGGGCGCGCCGTTGACGACGCGGATACCGAGGACGCGCGGGAGCTGCAGTCCGGTCATGTCGATGCGCGGCAGAATCGTGCCGCCCTCGTCCGCGAGGATCAGGTTCTCCTGCACGAACTCCACGCCTTTGACGCGCGCGGCGACCGCCGCCAGCTCCAGCGCGATGACGGACTTGCCGAGCTTCCAGCCGTTGTCCGGCGCGGAGCCGGCGGCGAAAAGCTGCAGCGGCACGTCAGGAAGCGACTGCACGATGCCGGCGGACGGCGCGAGGAAGTCGACCAGCTCCGCCTTCACCGCATCGGTGACCGCGGAGTCGACGAAGCCCGCTCCGACTTTGATGCCGACCGAGATCCAGATGCCCGTGTACGCGGGCCCGCGCAAGATCACCTCGGTGGTCACGAGCCGGCGAGGATCGAGGTAGCGGCACACGGCGTCGAGGAACGGCTGGCGCGGCAGCGGCGCGTCCGGCTGCGCCGGATCGTCGAGCGGGACGAGCATCAGCGTCACCGCGCCCGGCATCTCGCCGCCACCGGCGTCGGGCTTGAAGTTGGGAAGCACCTCGACGCGCGCGATCTCGACGCCGGGCGTGCGCAGCGTCAGCGTGACGAAGTCGGTGGCGGTGACGAGCCGGTCGCGATGCTGCAGATAACGCGCGACCTGCTTTTCGCCGTCGGACACGCTCTCCGCCTCCGCCCCGCCCCACGTGGCGATGGGGTTGTTGACCTTGAATCCCTCGGGAAGCGACGGCGAGCTGCTGATCGTGGCGGGACCGACGTTCCCCTGCGCGCCGACCGCGTAGTCGTACGTGGCGCGGATCGTTGCCCCCTCGGGCGGGCGCGCGCCGTGCGTGCCGTCGCCGAAGCGCAGATCGCCCGACTCCGCGTCGAGCGTGAACACTTTTGAATCCTGCTTGCTGCGCGGCTGAATCGCACCGGGCGCCAGCCGCGCATCGGGCACCGGCACCTCGGCGCCGGCGGCGAGGAGGTCGTCGGTTTCCGTCCACTGCTGCGCCTCGCCGCCAACCGGCGTGATGGTCAGCTCGACACTTTCCGGCAGCACCGGTGCGGCCGCGAGCCGCAGCACCTGATCGGGCTCACCGCTGCCGTCCGGCAACGATTCGCTGGTAACGCGCGCGCGCTGCGTGACCGGCACGGCGTTGATGCCCATCCAGAGAAAGCTGGCCGTGGCCTCGGACGACAGCGTGACGCGCAGCCAGGTGATGACGCGGGCGTCGACGGCCGGATCTTCGATGGCCGGCGGCAGTCCATTCACCCCCGCCTCCAGCGGGTCGATGTTGTTCCAGAGGCGCAGACCCGACGCGTCGGGCAGCGTGACGTCGAGCACCCCGGGGACGGCGAGAAGATCGCCGTCGGGCCGCGCGGCAAGCGGGCGGTAATCGGCGACGCGCTGGGCGATGTCGTCCGGCAACCCGCCGCTCTGCGGCACGTTCGGAGCGTCGACGCGCAGCGTGACGCTGCCGGTCGAGGCGAAGGCGCGCCCCGAGGGGAGCGTGGCCGTGCTCTCGGCGAGCGAGGGAACGACGCCGAGGGTCAGCGTGCGATTGGCGATGACCGTGCGCAACTTGTCGGGCGTGAGACCGGAGCGCGCGTCGGAATCGCGCACCAGCAGCGCCAGCCAGACCGCGCGGTCGACGGTGTCACTGAGCGAGAACGCGACACCCTCGCGCGTTGGGAACGGCGACGACTGGTACAACTGCGGCTCCAGCTCCGCCGGAGTGCCGCGGTATGACGCGTAGAGCTGCTGGTAGTACTTCTTCACGTCGGCCGAGGCGTCGGTGATCTTCGATTTGACGTACAGCCGTCCTTCGACGGGGAGGACGTCGACGGCACGCTCGGTGCGGAACGGCACCTGCCCGGCGCGCACCTCGAGGCCGTCGTTGAGCACCACCGCGCGCGGATCGGTCGACGGCGCGGCATTGGTGATCGTCACCAGGCCCTGCGCCGCCGTGGCACTGTGCAGCGGGATGCGCAGTAGCTGAAGGAACTTCCTGCGGTTGCGCTCCGGAATCTGGTTCGCGCGGTACAGCAGGCTCTCGGTGAGGAAGGCGAAGACCTCGACCAGAGTGACGCCGGGATCGCTGCGGTTGAAGTTCGTCCACTCCGGCGTGTGCACCGGAATGCGCGCCAGCGACTCGGCGACCAGATCGTCGTATTTGCGGTTGTCGATCGGCGACGGTGCGATGGGCATGTCTTTTCCTCAACCTCCGAGCTGCACGCGCAGCGTGACTTGCGACGCGGCGCGCGTGGCCACGAGCTGGTAGTGAACGGTGGCGATGGCGGCCTGCGGATCGCGCGCGTCTTCCTCCACCTCCACGGCGGCGACGGCGACGCGCGGCTCCCACGCCTGCAGGGCATTTTTGATGCGCTCCTCGATCTCGAAGCGCGTGACCACGGTGTTCGGCTCGAACAGGTAGCGCCGTAATCCGCCGCCGAACTCCGGCAGGTTCAAGCGCTCGCGCTCCTCGGTGCGCAGGATGATCTCGATGTTCTGCCGGATGTTTTCCTCCCCTTCCGACCACGCCATGCGTCCGTCGGCGCCGACGTGCGGCGGAAAGGCGATGCCTCGTCCGAACAGTTGGCCTGCGTCCATCAGTCGCCTCCCTTTCCGTTGAACTTCGGCACCGGCAGGCAGAGCTGGAAGAACGGCATCCAGAAAAAGATGATGTCGAACAGCTTGATGAAGATCATCAGGAGGATCAGCGCGCAGATGGTGATGATGGGAATGGAGAACGAGCAGACCATGCCGATCTCGACGCCTCCGTCCGTGCACGGTTTCTGATCGACGCTCAGATCCTTGTGCAGCGGGAAGGGGAGCACGGAGAGGATGAGGTCGACGAACGAGACGCCGCGGAGCGCGCTGACCTGCCCGCAGAGGACGTCGGACATGACGAAGGCCGTGTTCTTGTCGAACTTCCGCAGCCCGGCCGGGGTGGTGTCGGTAGGCATGGCGATACGGATCGGGCGCGCCGGCGCATCGGGATCGAAGAAGGCCGCGAGCTGGAACGATGCGGTGGCGTCGCTCACCAGGGGCGGCGAGAAGGTCGTGCAGTTCGGGCGTTCGAAGACGCAGCGCACGGCGAACCACGCCGAGCGGTGAAGCGAGGCGTTCGCCTGCGCCGCCGCGGCGCTCGGCGCCGGGACGATACCGGGCAACTGCACGTCGAGCGCGGCGACGAGCGCGTTCTCGAACGAATCCCGCAGGCCTGTGCCGACCAATCCCGCCGGCGCGCCCTGGCTCGCCTGCACGAACTGGAACCGCAGCGACGGCCACCCGGTGGGACTGCTCGACTTGAACACGCCCTTCACGTTTTCGAGCCTGGCCCGCTCGTCGCGGATCGACTTCAGCGCGGCGGTGAGAAAGACATTGTTCCGCGTGTCCTTCAACCCGGCCAGCGCGTTGTACGCGGCGAGCTTTGTGCCGGTGAGGCCGGCAGGCGACTGCGCGCCGATGGCCGTCCACACCTCGTGCAGGTTCTCGCTCAGCCAGTCGTCGAGGTCGAGGAGGATGTACCAGGAGATAGTCTGGATCTGATCGTTGGTCAGATCGATGGCGGTCTGCTTGTGCGCGTCGCGCGCGTCGCGCTGGTCCTGCGTCGACGGCTCGACGATGCTGGTCTGCTGCTGCGCCGACTTGGCCACGTCCTCGAGGCTGGCCCACGGCCCGACCACCTGTGTCTTGAGCATCATCCGCCGCGCGTCGACAGGCTTCGCGGCGGGCGTCGCGTCGGGATTCGGCATCTTCGCGCCGAGGAGTGCTTCGCGCTTCGCCACCGGAATCAGTCCGTTGAAGATGCGGCGCCGCCGGCCGTCGATCTCGGTGTACGACAGCGGCGTGAGCGGATACTCCGTCTCCCCTTCCACCAACGATTTCGCGTCGCTCACCGGCTTCCACTCGTTGCCGATCAGCGCCAGCTCCGTGCAGTGGGCGGGATCGGGATTCACGTCCGCGGCACCGGGGAGCGGCTGCAGCAGACGGATGACGAAGGCCGCCTTCTCCTGTTTGGTCGTGTCGAGGGTGCGGTCGGGGAGGCCGAGCGTCCGGCAGACCAGGCAGGCGGTGACGAGGTAGTAGCGCTGGTGCGATGGGTGGTAGAGCTTGAGCGGCTGCTCGGCCGGCGCGTCGTTCCATGACGTGGTGCGCACGATGCCCTGCCGCGCTTCGAGCTTGCGCACCGCCGCCGTCCGCGCGCGATCGAGCGTGCCCGCCAACCCGCCCTTCGGACGCGGCACGACCGCTTCCGCCGCCGGCTTGCGCCACGTTTCCGGCACGGCCAGGAAGTCGGAGACGCGCCGAGGGTCGGTGTTGACGACGTTCACGAACTGCTGCATGAAGTCGTCATCGGCGAAACGGAGAATGGCCGGCGTGCGGAAGACGCGGCGCTGGCTCGTGTTGGTGGGACCGTTGAAGTTGTCCCACAGAGTGGCCGGCGACGTCCATTCGAGGTGCTGTTCCATCGCGCTCACCAGACGTTCCCCGCCCCAGGCGTGTACGAGGCCGAAGTGATGGCCGGCGTGGTGATGCTGGCGCCGACGAGCAGCGTGGAGCTGAGCGTCGTGGCGCCGTTGACCGTGACCGCCGAGGCGTTGACGGTCATGGTGCTGGCGTTGATCGTCAGCGCGGCCGAGGTATTGATGGTGATCCCGCTCGGATCGAGTTTGATCGAGTTGCCGTTGCTGTCGGCGATCTCGATCGAGCCGGGGCCATCCTTCAGCGTGACCTTCTGCCCGCCCGGCGTTTCCGTGATGAACTGCTCGCGGCCGTCGGTGTCGTCGAGGGTGACCTTCACGCCGTTGCGCGAGCGCAGCACTTTCTTGAAGTTCTTTCCCGCGCTATCCATCGACTCCGGCGGCGAGTCCTTGCCGTTCCACAGCCCGCCGAGAACGTACGGGCGGCGCACGTCGCCCCCCTCGAAGACGATGAGCACTTCGTCGTCGACGTCGGGAATGAACCAACTGCCGCGGTTCTTGCCGCCCATCAGCGTGGCGATGCGCGCCCATGCTTCGTAGCGCTCGTTGCCGGTGTCGGGCGACCACGGAAGCGTGACCTTCACGCGCCCGAGGCTCTCGGGATCGCTGATGTCGCTGACAATAGCCGGGTAAACGCCGTACCAGCGTCCGCCCAGGCCGTGCGCGTTGCGGCCGGCGAGAAGCGCTTCGAACAGCGAGGTATCGACCATCACTGCACCTTCCCCAGGCCGGGACGCTCGGCGGTGAACTCGCTGCGGAAACCGCCGGGGCCGTCGAAGGAGTGCTGGACGTCGGCGAGGTAGTACTTGCCGTTGAAGAGCGAGCCGAGGCCGTCGAGCTCGATCCATGTTCCGACGCGCAGCTTCGCGTTCGGCTGCGCCAGTCCGCGTCCGACGAGGAAGCGCCGCGCCGCCGCCTGGTACCAGGCCTCGGCCTGCGACTTCGCTTCGTCCGAGGTCAGCGGCACGGTGTGCGCCACCGCTTCCTCGCGCTTGCCGAACGCGTCGCCGAGGATCTTCGCTCCGGTATCGTCGGCGCCGGCTTCATTGCGCACGGCGGCGTCGTCGGCCTTGTGCTTGATGGCCTGCTTGCCGCTGACGTCCCACCCGGCCACGGTGACGCTCGTGCGCTGGTGCGCGAGGTCGGCGGTGGCGGTGAATTGCCGCAGGTCCGCGCCGTACTTCAGCTTCAGCGGTGTTCCGTTGCGCGCCGTGCGCGGCTTCGCATAGAGCTTGCGGTCGTCGAGCCACAGCTCCGCGCCGGCGGCGCGGGCGCGCTCGCGGATGAAGGCCAGGTCGCTCTGATTGACCTGCGCCAGCAGCTTGTGCGTCGGACCGGTGACGTCGACCTGAGGCTGCAGGCCATGATCGCTGGCGATCCTCTTGATCACATCGCCGTCGCTGACGTCGTTGAACGTCCGCGTGCGCCGGGTCATCCGCAGGTCCTGCAAGCGGTCTTCGAGCAGCACGGCGATCTCCGGACTGGCGCCTTCGCCGAACTCCGCCTCGATGGCGGAGATGCGGCCGTCGAAGAGCACGTCGCTGTCCAGTTGCAGCCGCAGTGCTTTGCCGAAGTCGAGCTTCTTGCGGTCGAAGTAGAGGAACCCGATCTGGTTCCCCTTCGGCCCCCAGTTGCCGAAGCGCAGCTCCGCGCGGTAGAGGCCCTGCACGTTCTCCTGGACCGACATCTTCAGCAACCCCTGCGCGAGCCCGGAGTCCTCGGTGCCGTCGACGAAGATCGACGGGCGGGTTGCTTTCATCTTGTCGTTCGCGGGCATCGGTCGTTCCTCAATGCGCCCACAGCCGCAGCGCGCGTTCGTGCGCGCGCTTGTGCATCACGTGGATCTGGCGCTCCAGCTCGGGGCCGGACTTCGCCCCCCCGCCGCCGGCGCTCTTCTCCGCGCCGGGTGCGCTCTCCGGCGGCGGTACCGCCTTCGGCTCGAGGGTCAGATCGTTGACGACGACAGTGGCCATTTCGTGCTCCTAATCCAGTTGAATGAGCGGCTTGGTTGCCTGAAAGTCGATGAGCTGCCCCGGTGCCAGACGCCGCGGGTTCTCGATGCCGTTCGCCGAGGCCACGCTCTGCCAGTCGCGGTTCCCGGCGCCGCCGCTGCCCGCATCGCTGCCGCTGGTGTCGTTCTGCTTCGACAGCGACTGCAGGTTCGACCCCTGCGGTGCGGCGGTCTGCGGCGCCGTGCCTGCGCGCCGCTTGAACCCCGGCGGCTGCGGCACGTCGTCGTTGAAGGCGAAGGTGGTGATCTTCTGCTGCGTCATGGTGATCGTCACCGACGCCCGCAGTGGACGCCCCTCGGCCGAAAAAAGCTCGAGGGTCTCCTCCATCCCTTCCATGATTCCGTCGAACTTGAACGTCCCCCACGAGAAGCGCACCGCCGGCGGGATGAACTTCTTCGGCTGATTCGGCGGGTCGCCTTTCGGCGTGATGAAGTACGCCACGCGCTGCGTGAGCTGGCGCACGTCCATGGTGTCCGGCAGCTCGCCCAGCTCCTGCGTCACATCGAACCAGAGCTGCACGGCGAGCTTGGTCGAGCCGGCGCCGACGAACTGCTGCGCCTGCGAGCCGCCCTGGTCGCCGCCGCCCTGCGGCTGCTGGATCTGATTGGCGAAGGTCACCTTCAGCGAGTCGGGGTTGAACTGGACCTTCGTCGCTTTGTCGGCGTTGATCTTGTTCTGGAAGCGCGTGTCCAGCTCGTACAGCTCGGCCTTGGCCACCTTCAGCGCGTCAGGCATCGATGCCTCCGCCGCGTTCGATGGTCATCCGCTGATAGGTGAGCTGCATCTCCTCGATGGCCACCACGCCGGAGCCGGCGCTCATCGGCGGCGCCTTCAGCTTGGTGAGAAGACACTTGTGGAGGACGTAGCGGACGCGCTCGTCCTTGCCGTCCGGCGTGAGGAGCGAGATGGTGGCCTTGCCGCGGTAGTCGCCGCGCAGTTGCGCCGGAAGCGCCTGCTGCTGCGCGTCGAACCAGTCCCACAGATCGAGGCTGCTCGGCGTCATGCCGCGCTTGAGCGTGACCTGTCCGTACGTGACCGGACCCAGGAGGCGGATCTGCGAGCCGTTGTTGCCGCCTTCGCGGATGGTCTTCACATCCATCGTCATCTCCAGGCCGTCGCACTCGGAGAACTTTCCCTCGCAGATCTTCGTGACGTTGAGACCGCTCACTTCGATCTGCACGTCGAAGTTGAAGTTGGTGAACGGGTAGACGCTCTTCTGCCCGGCCATCAGCGGACCTCCTGGACGACCGAGGCGTCGCCGAGCTGCAACAGCCGCACGGTGAGGAACGAGAGCGGCCGCGATGGGGCGACGCGCAGCTCGGCGATGAGGCGGCCCTCGTCCACGCTGTTCGGCGTGTTCACCGTCTCGTCGGTGACGACCTGGTACGCCGATTTGGCCGTCTGTCCGGCGAAGGCGCCGCGCTCGAACATCGCCGACAGCATCGACTCGAAGCCGCGCTTGAGCGCATTGCGCACGCTGATGCTGTGCGGCTCGAAGGCGTAGTCGTTGCCGGTGCGCAGCGCGGCACGGCGGACGAGGATGAGCAGCCGCCGCACGTTGAGCGGGCGGACGTCGTCGTCGGTGCTGAGCGTGTCGGCGTCGAGGCAGAGGAAGCCGGCCGGGTCATGGCGGATGACATTGACCGCCGCATCCTGCAGCGGCTGCAACGCGCCGCGTCCGATGTCGGGCGTGAGCGCCACGACGCCGCGCAGCGTCTCGTTCGCCGGCGCGATCCACGCGCCGCGCGTGTTCGCGCGCGCGGCCATGACGCCGGCGGTGGCGCCGTCCGGCGGTATGGCGCGCAGCGGTCCGCTCTCGTCGTCGCGGCCGATGAGGTGCGGGTGCCATAGCGCGCCGTAGCTCTGCGCCACCGGCTCGAGCGCGGAGGCGAGCGTCGAGGCGTGCGCGATGGCCAGATTTTGGTCGTAATGCCGCGGCAGCGACAGCAGCGCCACCATGTCGCCGCGCGCGGCGCACATCCGCACCATCGCCTTGTGGATCTCCAGCAGCTCCGGCTGTTCGCCTTTTTCGTCATACGCGACGTAACCGCTAACGCCCTCGATCCGCACGGCCACGCCGTTCGACCAATCGCTCGTCAGCGTGCCGCGATGGCGGCGCACGCGATAGAAGTAGTCGCCGGCCGCGCGGCCGAAAACGGTGAGCGTTCCGGTGCTGCCGGCGGCGATGGTGGCGGCATCCGAAAAGTCGAACTGCCTCGCCTCCTGCAGCTCCTCGGAATCGGCCGCGGTGTCCCAGCTCAGCGTGTACGAGCCGCCTTTCTGCGCGCCGGCGGTGAGGTGCGGCGCGGGGACGCCGTCGATCGTCGCGCAATCGACGAAGGCGCCAAGCGGCGCGATCTCGTGCGGGCAGCACTCGCCAACTGACGGGGTGGGCGGCGCGGCGGGCGGCGACGAAATCGGCGATGCGATCGGCGGTTCGGCGTCGAGGAACCAGCCACGATGTACCGCGTCGGGGGCGGCGATCATGGACACTTCTTCGATGTCGAGGGCGGCGTGAATGCCGGTAAGCCTCTCCCCGGCCTGGTAGCGGAGCGCATCGGCCTGATTGAGGACGTCGCGCATGGTGGTCGTGCGCAGATGTTCGTCGAGGAAAAGCTCGGGACCGATCTCCGCGAGACCGTCGCGCACGAGCTCCACGCCGGACGCCGTCTCCGCCATGGCCGGGTCCGAAAGCAGAACGGTCATACCGAGCGGCAGATAGAGCGCGCCGTCGATGCTCGGGACAGCCAGCGGAAAGCGCGGCGTGGCGGCGTCGCTCCACAGATCGGGCCAAGCATCCTTGGGTGCCTGCTCGGGTGCCTGCGTTTCGCCGAGGAAGTTCGGATCGAATTCGACGCGGCTCTGCGGCTCGCCGAAGAGCGCGAGGTCGTCGGGCAGCGCACCGAACGCGCGGGGATGATCGGGCGTGAAGCCGAGATTCGTCAGCCGCAGCGGACGCCCGTTCTCGCTCGCTACGGTGAGATCGAACAGCAGGCGCTCCACGGCGGGTGTTCCCGGCGGCGCGGCCCCGGGGGTGCCGGCGGTCTCGTACGTGGGCGGCTTGTCGCCGGGCGGTGAGGAAAGAACCGTGCGAATCCATCGCGGCGTTCCGGTCAGCCGCATCACGCGCGCGATGCTGCCGGGCGGCGATGCCTGCGCGTCGCCGATCGCCGTAACGAACAGATACAACGCCAGATCGCTGTCCGGCCAGGAGACGCGCACGAGATCTCCCGCCATCACTTCGCGGGCGGAGGTGACGCGGACGTCGACGAATGGCACCGTCGTATCGATCGCCACCCGCACCAGCGGCCGGCTGACGATGTTGGTCTGCACGCGCAACGCATCGCTCCAACTTCCCTCCGACCGCGCTTCGACGAACGCCGGCTCGATGCTGCCGTCGGCATTGAGCCGCGTCAGATTCGGAACGGCGAAGCGGTTCTTCACCGCCGTTTTTCCTGCCACCCGCACGATCCAGCAGCGCCTCCCGCCGTTGCGGAAAAACGCGCGGACCGCCGGCGCCAGGTGCGCGTACCGCGCCTCGCTCGCCGCGGCCGGCCGCGGCAGCGCGACGTCGCCGCCGAAGACGTTCGCGAACTGCGCGGCGTCCTCGACGGCGACCGGCGTGTCCAGCGGCCCCGAGGCGGCGAAGCCGGCGAAGAGCGCGACGTCCATGCGCGGAAGTGCGTCACTCGGCGGCGCCGGCTGCGCCTCGAACCGGATTCCCGGCAGCGGGCGGACAACGGTCATACGCGCTCGACCTGCAAACGCTCGTAGGCGATGACCAGCTCTTCCATCGCCGCGTCGTTGCCCTTGGCATTGAGCCCGCCCAGCGTGTACTTGAGCGGACGGGCCTCGTTGAGCGTCCAGCGCGCCACGGTGTGGTGGTCCTCGCTCTGCAGCTCGACGGTGATGGTGCGCCGCGCGTCGGCGCTCCCTTCGCGCACTTCATTGAGCCAATCGAAGAGCGCGTTGGGATTGATGACGCCGCGTTTGAACGTCACGTCCGCCGCCTTGTTCAGGCCCGTCAGCTTCTGCACGTTGTTGTGCGGCGCGTTGCCGTTGCGGTAGTCCTGCTGCTGGAGCTCGGTGGAGAGACCGGTGACTTCCTGGAAACCTCCCTGCACGGAGCTGGGGTCCGTGCCTCCGTTGAGGTTCACCAGGAAGTTGAACTGCATGTAGGGTCGGTCGCGGTCGGCCATGGCTCGTTCTCCTCACTAGACTTTTCGATCGGACGTCCACTGACCGATCCGGATGATCACGTACTCGGCGGGGCGGAGTGCGGCGACGCCGACCAGGCAGACCAGACGACCGTTGTCCAGATCGTTCTGGGTCATCGTGGAGCGGTCGCACTTGACGAAGTAGGCCTTCTCGGCGCGGTCGCCGAGGAGCGCGCCGTTGACCCACTCGTTGAAGAGGAAGTCTTTGATGGTCTGCGTGATGTTCGCCCACAACCGCTCGCCGTTCGGCTCGAACACCGCCCACTGCGTCCCCTTGTCGATGGAGTGCTCCAGGTAGGCGAAGTAGCGGCGGAGGTTGACGTACTTCCACTCGGGATCGGAGGTGGCGGTGCGCGCGCCCCACAGGCGGTAGCCTCGCCCTTCGAAAAACCGGAAGCAGTTCACGCCGAGCGGATTGAGGACGTCCTGCTGTGCTTTGTTGAGGATCGTCTCCAGACCGATGGCACCGTCGACCACCTCGTTGGCCGGCGCCTTGAAGACGCCGCGATTGATGTCGTTGCGCGCGTAAATGCCCGCCACCGCGCCGCTGGGCGGAAGGTTGATCTCCTTCTGTGTGACCGGATCGAGGATGGTCACCCACGGGTAGTAGAAGGCGGCGTAGGTGGAGTCGATCTGGCCGCGCATGTCGCGCACGTCGCCGACTGTCTGCTTGTCGCCGCAATCGATCACCGCGATGCGGTAACGCATTGCCTGCGCGTGTGCGATGACGGAGCCGATGATCGACATGGCGCGGCTGGGACCGCCGGCGAAGCCGGCCGTCGATCCCGGCGCGGCGATGATGGAGATCTCGTCGATGTCCTCCAGCGCCTTGAGGCCGCTCTTCTTCTTATCGTCGGGCGCGCCGCCGATACCGTCGTATTCGCCGACGCTCGGAAGAGCGCCGTCGTCACCCCCCTCGAGGTTGATGTCGATGGATCGCTCGGAGTCGCTCGACCTCAGATTGCGGAGCTTCGAGCCGAGCCCGGCCCGCAGATCGAGGATCTGCTGCGCCTGCGAGATGCCCTCGTCGAACTGGTCGAGGTCCATGACGATCGGCACCGACCGTGCCCGGCCGAGGGACGGCTGTTCGGTGGCGAAGGCGGAAGCCATCGAATCGTCGGCGCCGTTGCGGCGGTGCGACGAGTCGAGCCCGAGGTCCTGGTACACCCACGACGGGATGTTCGGATCGATCGGCGTCACCGTGACGGTCGCGGAGACCACCTGGATGGTCTTCGTGGCCGTGATCAGCGGCAGGTTCGTGCCGCCGGCCTCCTTCAGCCGCCACTTCTTCGTCCCCCCTTCGATGAACGATTCGGCGAGATGGAAGTTGACGACGTCGGAGTTGGGATTGGTCGCCGGATCGGCGTCGACCATCAGCAGGTCGTTGTCCGTCAGACCTTTCACCACGTGGTTCACGGGGTCGTAGACGTTCGGACCGGCGCGGAGCGTGATGCGCACGCCCATGTTGCCGCCGGCGCCCGGGAAGCGCGCCGAGATCCACATCGTCCCGGAGCCGCTGAGAGCGACGGCCACCCCCTTGGCGAATGCGGGTGGCGACGTCAGCGGCGAGGGGATGGTCTCCGCCGTGCCGCCCGCGTACGTGCGCGCCACGTACAGCCGCTTCCCGCCGTTCTCGAAGAACTGGCGGACGGCGTGCCACATGTAGTTGTCGACCGGCCCGTCGCCGAAGTCGAGCTGCTGCCGGTCGCCGTAGATACGCTCGAACTCGACGAGGCTGGTGAGGACGTCCGGCACGAGATCGATCGGACCGAAGCGCGTCGGGCCGATGAACGCCGTCGTCGTCGTGCTCACGCCCTCGATCGATTTCGACCGAAAGGACACCTCTTCGACGTAGACGCCTGGAGCTAAATATTCTGGCATTCCGTTCTCCTCGTTTCGTTCATGGCGGCGTGCCCGCCGGGGTTATGAGCAACCGGGGCATCACATTTCCCATCTGGTCCTCGGGCGCGAGCTCGCGCCCGAATCGCAACGTTCCTTTCGTCCACTCTGCCGGCGGCGAGGTCTCGATCCACGCGCTCGCCAGTGGCTGGGTGAGGATGTCGACGAGATTGGGGATCTCGGGGACCGGATCGCGCGGGCGGTAGCGGACGGTCATGTCGACCGCCCACGACTGCTGCGTCAGCGGCGTGTTCACGCTTCCGGGCGAGCCGAGGGTGATCACCGGCTTCGGATAGAAGAGCGGCAGCAGAAGCCGGCCCTGCCGGTCGGCCACGCCCGTGACCAGGCGCTGTTCACCCGCTTTCGCCTCCACCACAGCCCACGCCGCGGGGCCCATCGTCAACGCGTCGGTCAGCTCCGCGTACAGGGAGCCCATGCCGTCCGGCACGAAGCCGGCGGGCGACGGGAAGAGCGGCAGGTAACCTTCCTCGTGCCCGTTCTGCAAGACGAGCGGCGACGCGGGCGGCGAGGTCAGATCGAGGCTGAGGATCCGCCGCTGCGGCAACGTGATCGGCAGGAGGAACGGGAGGTGGCGCCCCGCGGTGTCGCGCACTTCGAGCACGAAGTCGAACTGCGGCGGCGTCTGCACGGACCAGAAGACGTCGTCGCCATCGCCCTGCTCGATCTCGCGCAGTCCCGGCAGATTGCGGAAGACGAAGACCGTGCCGCTGTTGAGCACTCCGCTCGTCCGCAGCTCCGGCTGCAGCTTCGGATAGACCACGACCGAAAGGGCCTCGGTGACGTAGCCGCGCGTCGACTCATCGCGGAGGCGGACGCCGAGCGGCGTCACGATCGAGATCCGCTCCAGGACGGCGGCCGACGTCACGGCTCCACCACCTTCCCCATGTCGAACACGCGCGTCTGCACGCGGTCGGCCTCGGTGATCTGGACCGGCGAGTCGAGGGTGACCTGCCGTACGACGTACATCGCCGACGGCTGCATCTGATGCTTGGCCGTGTCCCAGATCGCGCCGACGTCGAGGATGGTCAGCGTCTCCAGAAGGAGATCGACGGCCTCGTTCTCGCCGAAGGTGTCGGACTCGGGACCGTATTGATTGAGCAGGCTGGCGTTGAGCACCGGCGTGTCTTCCAGCGTCCGCATCGCCCATCCGAGGAGGCGCTGCTGCTTGAAGGCGTCCCGCGCCCACGGGATGACGAAGTAATGGAGGTCGAGCGGCAGCGATGGCTTGTACCGGATGCCGTTCAGATCGACGCGCGGCGGGAGGTTGCGGACGGTCGATGCGGTGGTGACGCGGTGGAGGTAAAGGCTGACGCCCTCCTCCATCGGGTTCTGCAGGTTCTTCGACTGATACAGATCGAACACCGCGCCCGCGAACTCCGGCTTCGGAACAGCAGCGCTCAGCAGCGAAAGAATCGCCTTACCGACCGCAGCGATGGCGTACGAACTGGCCATGAACGCCGAGGAGCGATTTCAATGGGGCTGCCAGGGTTGTGCGGGACGGAAGTGATTGAACCTGCTGCGGTTAGCGGAAGTAGCGCCGGCGGCGCAGAGCGTTACATGTTACGCGCTGCGCAACGGAGCGCTGGCGTCTCGCCGGCTGGCTCGGCGGCGTCTCGCCGCTGAGGTTACCAGGGAAATGTCTGGAGTCTTGCAGACCGGGGGCGAGACGCCCCCGGGCCAGCCGGCGAGACGCCAGCGCTCCGTTGCGATACGCACCGATGTAACACCCCCCGTTACGCTCCCACTGTTACGTTACACGCGACGTCGCTCTCCTCGCCGAACAACTCGTACTTCACCATCTTGCGATAGAGCGTCATGCGCGAGCAGCCGAGGATGCGCGCCGCTTCGTTGCGGTTCCACTCGGCGCGCGCCAGCGCCACCCGCACGTTCTCGCGGTCGGTGGCGCACCGGCGCTCCTCGCTGGCGAAGAGGGCACGCAGATACGGCGGCAGGTCGCGCCGGGTGATACGGCTCGAGGAGGAGAAGACGAAGGTCGACTCGACGACGTTGCGCAGCTCGCGCACGTTCCCCGGCCAGCCGTAACGCTGCAGCGGCTCGACGAACGAATCGTCGACCTGTTCGATGCGCCGCCCGGCGCGCGACGACAGCTCGCCCACGATGTGCTCGACCAGCGGCGGGATGTCGTCCACATGCTCGCGCAGCGGCGCGAGATGCAGGCGGGCCACGTTGAGCCGGAAATAGAGGTCCTGCCGGAACTTCTGCTGCGAGGTGAGCTGCTCGAGGTTCTGATTGGTCGCGGCGATGATCCGGATGTTGACCGCCACCTCGCGGTTGCCGCCCAGCCGCTGCACCTTCCGGCTCTCGATGGCGCGCAGGATCTTGGCCTGGCCGTAGAGGGGCATGTCGCCCACTTCGTCGAGAAAGAGCGTCCCCCCCTGCGCGTACTGCAGCTTTCCCACCCGCGCGGCGTACGCACCGGTGAACGCGCCGCGCTCATATCCAAACAGCTCGCTCTCCAGCAACCCTTCGGGGATCGCCGCGCAGTTGATCGAGACGAACGGCCGCTCGCGGCGCCGGCTGTTGGCGTGAATGAGCTCCGCCGCAAGCTCCTTCCCGGTGCCTGTTTCGCCGGTGATGAGAACGTTGCTGTCGCAGTCCGCCACACGCTGGATCGACTTCCGCAAACCTTCGAGCGACTTGCTGTGCCCCACCAGCCGGCCACCGGAGACGAGCGGCGTGGCCGGCTCCGGATGCGGCGTACTGGCACTGATACGGTCGAGCGCCTCCGCGATTTCCGCCTCGCTGCTCCGATCGGTCAGCAGATCGTTGACGCCCGCCCGCATCGCCGCAAGCGTCAGCTCCCCATCGCACTCGCCGACGATGAAGAAGAGCGGCACGCCTCGGTCCGCCTGCCGTATCCGCCGCGCCAGCGCGGGCATGCCGCGGGCGCATCGCGCCGTCTGCACGGCAATCAAGTCGGCTACGCCGTCGCGCGCGATGGCGAGCAACTCCAGCTCGTCCGCCGCTTCGGTCATCTCCCATCCCCGCGACTGCAACGCCGACGCGAGAAGAGGATCGATCGACACCCCGTCCGTATGAAAAATCACAGCTCGCATAGGCTCCTCTGGGTAGAAACCGATGGTGTATGGGATAGTGACGGATAGGGTGCTTTCGTTACAACCCCCCCGGTTCAGTCGGCGGATGGCAGCTCAGCCCGCTCGGCGGAAGCGCATACGGGCGTGTGCCTCTGGCCGGAAGGACTCACGCGGAGGCGCGGAGTGCGCGGAGGGAGAAACTCCTCGTCATCTCCTCCGCGTCTCCGGGTGCAACCCGTGCATGTGACACCGATCTTGTACGATTCTGGACATGAGTCCGCGAGCTGCCGCCCACCCGCAAAAATTGACGATTGCGCGCACGATTCACATTCCGGTTGCACTCCGCAAAAGGATCGCAGCGGATGCAGAGCGATGTGGCCGGAGTTTCGAGGGACAGGTGATCGCCTTGCTGCGCCGTCACTACGGAGAGGATGTCGATATCGCTCCAGGGCCGGACGGGATTCTTGCGCTGGCAGTTGCCAGTCTCGCCGACACTCCAGCTTCGCAACGTAACGTGCTCACCCGAAAGCTCGGGGAGCGGGGACGCTGAATCGCGATGAACCGCGACGAGGTTGGGGTTAGCGATGATTCGGAAACAGGTCTATATCGAAGCACATTACGAGCGCATGCTGAAGCGCCGTCCCAGACAACGTGGCGTGACGGAATCCGAGATCATTCGTGAGGCTCTGGACTGCGTCGAGACCGTCGCCGTTGTCCGCAGGCGGAAGGTCGTTGAGGCTTCCGGACGACAGGCTCTCGGGTTCATGAACGCGCTTGGTGCTTCGCTTCGTAGAGTTCCCCGGGGCCGCAGGTGGACGAGGGAGTCGTTGTACAGCGATCGGATCAGTCGATGGACGAAGTCCTGATCGAACCTCTGTCATTCTGAGCGACGCGAAGAATCCCCGGCTGGAATCCGCTGCACGCACACTGACTCGGTCGTTCCGAGGGCGGGAGGTTGCGCGCGAACCGAACGTCTGCGCATGACTACCGCCCTGCAACCGACGACGTATGCCATTAGTTGCGGCCGCCAGCCGGGGATTCATCGCGTCTCTCGGAATGGCAGCGCGACTTACCCGTCCCTCGAAAACCCGTCGCGGCACTCAACTCTAGTCCCGTGTTTGCCGCGGAGCCCAATCGCCTTCCGTGTTGTAACTGTAACTACCCTTGAATCCTGCCGCTTGCCAGACGATATCGAATATCGGCCTCAAAACTTGTCCGGTGTTTGCTGTGGCGGACTGATCGATGACTACCTCTGGCAGCAATATCGTCTCGCGTCCGAATCCACGCCCCATCGAGATGGATGTTTCTGCAGGGAAGAGAGCGACAGACTGAAATCGGAGCAGCGTCAAAAACACGAGGACGGTACCGCCGATCCCGATGTCACCCCGGAATACACGCAAGGCATCCACGGCCTTGACAATCTGCCGCTCCATGCTGGGCCCTTCGATCTGATAATGCCCGTTCTGATTTGGACGAAGCGTGGCAACGGCCTCGACGGCGCCATTCCTAAAGAGCTGAATGTAGGAAGGTGACTCCGTTGCGCCAGCACGATCCGGCGTAGAGTAGAGCAGGAAGCCCTCCAAGTTGATGCTGTTATTAGCGCCCTGAACAAACTCCGTGGAAATGAGCTTGAGCCAATGATCACCAACGCGCCGGGGATCGATGTCGCCTCGCACGAAGTCGTTGCCGATAGGAACCACATGCAGCACCATCGTAGGAGCGGAAACGACAGGGATTGGCGTGGACCGCCCTAAAACTCTTGCGAGGCGTTCATCGCGAAAGTCTCGCAACCTTGCAGCAAGACTGTCGCTTCCGACGAAGGCGGCACGGAGCTCCTGGACATCCATCATGTGACGTTGACCGGCATCCCGCACATAGAAGCGTGACGATCCGGCGTAGGTAACCATGTGCGGAGCTCGCCAGCTCTGTGTGACGCGCAAGACAACGATCGGGCCGTCGGTGAACCCCTCAATCGCTTTGATTTCTACGAGCGGGATTCGTGGCTGGATTCCTTCGCGAATCATGTTTTGTAGCCGGCTGCGCTCAGCGTCGAAATCGGAAAGCGACAGCCCATGCGCGAGCTTCGGAACGCCGGTCTCTTCGTCAACACCGTAAAGAATGTCACCACCAGCTGCATTCGCGAATGCCGAGACGTCGGCCAGGAACTCGCGCTTGTCCTTATCGGAATTTCCAGGCAATTGGGACTTGTATTCAAGTTGCCTGTCTTCGACACGACGCATAGTTACCAGCAGATCGACATCGTCCTTCGTAATTTTGTCCATTTCTCGTTCGATCATGCGACGAGTCTAGCGCAGAGAGCAATCACGAGGACACAATGCTTTCGGCGAAGACAAGCTGGGACCTGGCCTTCGTTTTCTTGCTTCTTGTACCGGTCGCGTTGGCTCGCAAGAGCCGCGTATCGAGGAAAACGACCGGGCGCTCGCGCGCGCCCAGGCTCACTCCCTCCCATCACATTTACACCCGCGGACTGCCGTATCCGGAACCCTCGGCTCCGGCTTCGCGGGCGCCGACGGCGTCGGCGTGCCGGGCGCCGGAGACTGCGGCGAGCCGGGGGCCAGTGCCGCTTTCTTGCGCGCTGGAAGCTCTTCAACCGCTTGATCTCCTGCAACGTGCGGCACGAGGACGGCGTTGGCCGGATCGCGTGCCAACTGCGAACCGATGGTGTACGCCTGCGCCGTAATGAGGGCGATGCGCTGGCGGCGGATGAGGTTCGCGCCGGAGACGCCGCTCAGCATCGTCCGCAGCTCATCCTCCACCGCCGTCCAGCGGCTGGCCTCGTCGCACAACTGATGCACCCCGTCGGACGGCTGACCGGCCGCCTGCGAGACGGTGTCGAGTCTGGCCTGCCCACCGCGTGAGCCGGATGTCCCACCGCACGATCCGGATGTCCCCACCGCGTGAGCCGGACGTCCCGCCGCGTGAGCCGGATGTCCCGGCGCGTGAGCCGGATGTACCGGCGCGTGAGCCGGATGTCTTGGCGCGTGCGCCGGATGTCCCGGCGCGTGCGCCGGAATGTCCCGGCGCGTGAGCCGGATGTCTTGGCGCGTGAGCCGGATGTCCCGGCGCGTGAGCCGGAATGTCCCGGCGCGTGAGCCAGATGTCCCGGCGCGTGAGCCGGAATGTCCCACCGCGTGAGCCGGATGTCCCACCGCGTGAGCCGGCTGACTCACCGCCTCAGCCGGTCGGCGCAACGCCTCAGCCGGTCGACTGACCGCCTCAGCCGGTCGACTCACCGCCTCAGCCGGACGGCGTAACACCTCAGCCGGTCGACTCACCGCTCCAGCCGGCCGACTCACCGCCTCAGCCGGTCGGCGCAACGCCTCAGCCGGCCGACTCACCGCCTCAGCCGGCCAGCGCAACACCTCAGCTGGACGGCGTAACGCCTGCGCTGGACGGCTACGGCGCACCGCGCGAGCTGGACGGCGCACGCGCTAAACCCGAGGCCTTAACTGGACGCGCCGAGCGCGGCCATCCCACAGCCCGCCGGCCAGCACCATACCTTCGCGTGTAACCCTCAGCGGCGAGACGCCGCCGAGCCAGCCGGCGAGACGCCAGCGCTCCGGGCCGCTTACGCTAAAACCGCGAAGCGCTGGCGGCAAGGCTTTGTACTAGCCCGGCGCCCGCGCCGCCGCGACGGCGGCCACGTACCGTCTGGCCTTTTCGGTGATGCTGCTCGCCTCCCCTCTGCGGAGCGCTGCCAGGTCGACGAGGTCGGCGCCGACGCCAATCGCGAATGCTCCGGCGGTGATGAAGTCGGCGGCGTCTTTCAGTGACACGCCGCCGGTGGGGATCAGCTCGTTCTGCGGGAGCGGGGTTACGGTCGAGACCCACGACGTAATTATCGAGTCTATGGAAGGACTCACGCGGAGGCGCGGAGTGCGCGGAGAAAGAAGTTCCTCGTCGTCTCCTCCGCGTCTCCGCGTGAGCTACTCCCCTTACCAGATCGGTGATATTCTAGCTCTGGGTAAGGAGGCAGTTTTGAGCTCCACGACGTTGACGTCCAAAGGACAGATCACCCTTCCGAAGGACATCCGTGATCGGCTGGCACTAAAGCAGGGTGACCGGTTCGAGGTAGCGATTGGCCTCGATGGGCTGCTGACGCTCGAACGCGAGCAACCGCCGCCCCTGGATCGTGGCTTCGGCATGCTCCAGCGGCTGGCCAGACGCAGAACCGTCTCGATCACCGAGATGCGCGCCGCCGTGCGACAGCGCGCGAAGAAGAAGCATTCGGTGAAACGCGCTTGATCGCGCTCGATACCAACGTGCTAGTCAGGTTCCTGGTGCGCGACGACGAACACCAGGCCATGCGGGCTCGCAATCTGGTGGAGACCTGCCGGGCGACGGGCGACACCTGCCTCGTCAGTAATCCGGTTCTGTGCGAGCTCGAGTGGGTCCTGGAAAGCGTCTATCACGCCTCGCGTTCGGACATCATGTCCTCCGTCCGAATGCTGCTGACCACGCCGCCCTTCGTGCTGGAGGATGCTGAGCTGCTGGAGCGCGCGCTCCAGATGTATTCGAAGGGAAAAGGCAATCTCTCCGACTACATCCTCGGCGAGATTGCCGGCGCCAGCGGCGCTCGAACTACGTACACGTTCGACCGCGACCTGCGAAATGCCGAAGGATTCACGCTACTTCAGTAATAGTTGGCCTGCTCGGTGACTATGACTTTCGCCTGGCGGGCAAGCGCAAACGATGAACACCATTCTTGACTACCTGGAGCTGCACGCCAACCTGCGGGGCGACCGGGAGTTCCTCATTCTCCAGGACGAGCGGCTCACGTTTGCCGAGATCTCCACGCGCGTGCAGCGCCTGGCCGGCCTGCTGCGGGCGCGCGGCATCGGCTTGGGCGATCGCGTCGTGCTCTATCTGGCCCGGCGCACCCGATACCTGACCGCCTACATGGCCACGATGGCCGCGGGGGCGATTCCGGTCCATCTCTACCCGGAGCGGCCAACGAGCTACGTCGATTTCGCCGCCACACATACCGGGGCCGCGCTGGTGATCACCGATCAGGAGCAGGCGGCCTGGTCCTCGTTTCCCCATCCGGTGCTGCACTATCCCGACCTCTCCGACGCGAAACTGCAGAGGGTTTGGCCGGGCCCGCGCTCCGATTCGGCCTACATGATGTTCACCAGCGGCACGACCGGGCAGCCCAAGGCCGTGATTACGACCCAGCAGAACGTGCTGTTCGTGACACAAACGTTGATCCGTATGGCCGGCATGACTCAGGACGATCGTGAGGTGATCGTGATGCCGTTGGGCTCGACCGGCGGGCTGGGCCACTTTCACGCCAACCTCGTGCTGGGCAATCGCACGATCCTGCTGCCGTACTTTTTCGGCTCGATGAGCGAGACGGACCTGCGCCATACGCTGGAGACGATCGCCGAGGAAGGGATTACCGGCTTTCTCGCCACTCCCGGCTTGTTAGGCCAGCTCGCCACGCAGCACCGCGAGCTGTTTCGCGAGAAGGCGCAGAAACTGCGCTACATCCTGACCAACGTTTGTCCCATGCGGCCCGACCTGGTGCGCGACCTGATGGAGCTGCTGCCCAACACCCGGTTTCATACGTACTACGGCCTGACGGAAGCCAGCCGCAGTGTTTACCAGTGCTACAACGATGATCCGGCACACGTCTCTGCCGCCGGCCGTCCGGCTCCGGGCGTACGGATCACGATCGATCAACCAAATCCCGCCGGCGAGGGGGAGGTTCTGATCAAAGGCGGCAATGTGATGGCCGGCTATTGGGGCCGTGGCCGCGACGGGTTCGACGGCGACGGCTGGTTCCACTCCGGAGACCTCGGCAGAGTCGACGCCGAGGGGTTCCTGGTCATCAGGGGCCGGTTGCGCGACAACATCAATGTGGACGGATTGAAGTTCCTGCCACGCGAAATCGAGGACGTGCTGCTCTCGCATCCCGCGGTTGACGATTGTGCCGTGGTCGGACTGCCCGATCCGATCCGCTATCAACGGCCGGGCGCCATGGTCGTGTTGTCCGAACAAGCCGACCGGTCTTCGATTGTCGCCGAGCTGCAGACGTTTTGCCGCGAGCGATTGGACTTCTACAAGGTTCCCACCTGCTTCTACTTCACCGAGGCCATTCCGCGCACCGAGCTAGGCAAAATCAATCGAGAGGCATTGATCGAGATGATGACCGGTTCGGACTAATCGCTGAGGCCCAATATCTCGACCAGTCGTTCCACCTCGCGTCGCAGCACAAACCGTCGCGTATTTTCGATCGCTTTTTCCGAGAGATCCCGATACGCGGATCGGTCTTTCAACAGCCCCTGCAACGCCGACAGCCAACGATCGGGATTGCTGTAGTCGTCGATCAATATGCCTCCCTGTCCAACGGCCTCCGGCAGCCCGCCGGTCCGGCTGGCGATCACCGGAATGCCGCTTGCCTGCGCTTCGACGACGACTCTGCCAAACGCCTCCTGCCATTGCGAAGGAACGATCAGCACCCGAGTCCTGCCGTACACCGCCCGCATATCCATCTGCTTACTCAAGTACGTTGCATTTGGCAGACGACCGATCCGCTCGACGATTGCCGGGTCGGTCCCCCAGCCTTCGACGAACAGAAACTCCTGCCGGGGAAGGCGTTCGGCCAGGTGCAGCGCGATTTCCACGCCCTTCACCTCCACCGGGTTGATCATCGTCACGAATTCCTCGCGCCGAGGCGTGCGATAACGATCGACGTCTACGAGCGGGTAGAGGACGTGCGACTCTTTGCCGAATCGTCTGCTCAACTCGGCGCGAGCGAAGTTCGACACCGCAAAAATGACGTCCGGTTCCGACTCGAGAGCCCTGAAGTTCTCCTCATGGTCGACGTCGAGCACATACAAGGCCGTTCTGCAGCCGTACCGTTTCGCCAGTGCGAGGATCTCCCGTGCCTGATTCAACTGCGCAAAAACGACGTGCGGCTCGAATTCCAAGATCGTCTTCTCGACCAGACTCGTAAAAGTGCTGCCGGTGGCAAGCGTGACCCGATACGGAATGCAATAGCTGAGCGAGTCACCGTCGAGGGCATACGGGATTGCGAGATCGTCGAGCCGTCCGAGTTTCGTGACGACGTGGTCGCCGAACGTACCGACAAACCGGCAGTCGACGCCCATCCCGGTGAGCTCGGTCAACATGGTGTGAGCGATCGTTCCATCGCCTCCGATGAAGAAGGGGAATGCGGGGCGGCCGACGCCGTATAAGAATCGCACCGCTCCCTTCTCCGTCACGAGACGGCTTCCAGGAACCCGGCCTCATCGAGCTTTCTCAAGCCCCAGTGGCAGAACGCGCTCCGGGAGCCATCGTTGACGAAGTGCTGCGAGATCGTCTGGTCGCTGATGAGCATCGAAGAGATTTGATACCTGGAAAGATCGAGGACTCGCCCGCCGCCGCTTCTCGAGAACAGACAGGCCAACATGGTTTGCTCCAGCCACCCTTTCCAAAACTCGAAACGGCGTGCGGGAGAAGCGTCCACGCAGGCCTCGAGCAACGTCTCCACCAGCGTGAAGTCGAACGCCTCTCCCCTCAGACCAAACAATCCCGTGTTCAAACGCGGCACCAGGGCAAAGTCCTGGCCAGCTCTCTGAAGCAGCGCGGCGTCGAATTCGTAGGCCTCCTGATAGTCGGACGCCATGAATGGCACCGAAGCACTCGCGCATTCGAGGACTTCCAAAGGCTTTCGAAAGAACAGAATATCCGAATCAATGCCGACGATGAAGGGTTCTGTTGCGAAACAGGGGAAGTCGAATAGCTTCTTCGCCAGTTGGAAGTCGCAGCGGAACCGCCATAGTTCACACAAGGGCAGAGATTTCAATGATTCACGAAGGCGAGAGTCCTCTTCGGCCCGATCCGCGCGGACCACGGTACAACCGGGGAAATGGTCGTGAAACAATCGAAATGACTCCTGGGTCAGCGACCCGTCGTCATGCACGACCAGCGGCGGACGTTCGCCAAGGTAGTAATAGAACGATTTCATCGCCCAGAAGGCCATCGTCCTGTCTCTTTCGCATGTGAGGATATGCACTTCGTAGCCGCGTGTATCGCCGCAGGGAATGGGTCTGGAGTCGTAAATGGCAAGCGGAAACACTTCCGCGTAGTACCGGTTGTTCAACGGATCGCCTCGTTGTATCGGGATGACGACGAAGACACTGTGTCGGAAATCGCGTGATCGTTGGCGGACAACACGAGCGGCGGGATCGCGATCAGGGTCTTCAGCACGCCCTCCCGCAGTTTCCGGCTGATGCTCCCGTCGATGCTCGTCGCCGTCATCGGAAAGCAGGTCTCGAGCAGGCGTCGCGCCCCGCGCGAGCTCACGGCATAGCCACAAAGGCCGCGCATGTCGAGCACTCGCGCGAGCAGCGTTTCACCCTCGGGCGGATTCTGTGGCCAGGACACCGGAAACGGCGCTCCTATCTCAACCGGACGGCCGTTGTCCTGACAGATCAACTGGATCTCCATCCGCGGGCAATCGAGCTGAATGGCAAGAGGGACGTCTGTATTGAAGCCCAGGTGCACGACGTCCCATGGTGCCCGATTCTTCGCGAGATCGAGAACGCGGCACAGCCGTGCTCCGAATTGCGGACACACCTGTCCGTCGTCTTCCAGAATCACCAGCACGTCGTCGTCTTCCGATTGCGCCGCCTGTTCCCAGAGCGACCGGTGCGATAACGCACACCCGAGATGGCCCCAGGTGTGAGGCTCGTAGCCTTCCGCCAGCCCGTCGCGGGCGATGATCCCGCGTGCGGTCAGTTCTTCCGTCGTCGTGGAATTCGAGAGCTCGCGGCCGTCGATGCCGTCGACCCGGCTCCAGGGAAATGCCGAGGCGTCCAACTCGGAACGATTGTTATCGAGAAAGGCGTTGCGCCGCCCAGGGCGGCTGGTCAAATTGATATAGGCAATTCGAATGTTCGACATCAAAGCGAGACCATCATTGGACACAATTTGAAAGACATGAACACCTCCTCCATCCGGCGATGAAGGCAAACGTGTTCGCAGTCGTAGCCTTCATAGTGCAGGGAGTAGAGCACCTCTGGTTTGTAAATCGCGATGCCTCCGAAAGCGGATCGCACACGCACCGGGGGATGGAGCGCCGGACGGGCCATGGCGGCGTACGCCAATCCCTCCTGCTGCTGATCTGTATCGGTCAGCATGGCCGCGATGTCGTACAAGCGTACGGGGAGACTCCCGCGCGTCGGAACGACGTGCATGCTTGGTCCATAGACTCCCAAATCGCGCTGGCTCAGACCGCTGCCGCATAAGGCCTGCCATTCGGGATGAATGCGGTCGATCTCTCGAATGGCCGCGCCGACGTCGACCTGTTCGAATTCCTTGAAGTCGATGTCCAGCACGATCGCGTAATCGACGTGCGGCGCATACTGTCGCGCCAGATCGAGGCACCGATTGCGGCAGGCGGCCATCCGTTCGAAGCGCCAGCGCGAGCCCCCTCCTTCCGCCATGGCCGGCCGGTATCCCTGCTCGGACAGCAGCCGCACGTCATTGCGTTGCGCGGACAGATCGCGGATCCATTCGGCAGTACCGTCGGTCGAGTCGTTTTCGTAAACACAGTAAAGGACTTCGCCGAACGTACGCTGCATCCTGTCGTCGACAATTGCGAAGTTGCGCTCCAGCCGATCCATGTTGTCGTGCAATAAAAACAACACGGCAGCCTTGCTCACGGTCTCGTCCTTTTGAACGACGCTACGGTCTCGAACACGAACTCGAAACACCCGTCGAGCACCTCCCGCTCCTTCTCACCCAGGATGACCAGGTTCCTGTTCTGCGGGTAGGCCCACCGGCTCATATGGGCGATGCTGAAGCCGGCTTGCTTGCCCTCTTCGAGCGGGGCTTTGCGGACCGCATCCCAGAGGACGACGGCTGGTTTTCCGAGTGCCGTAGCTATGTGGGACGGGCCCGTGTCGAATCCGATGTAGAGATCACTCGCCCATAGGAGCGCGATGATTTTTCGTATCGTCGTTTTGGGCGTGAAAACCGGGAGTGGTTTCTGCTCGAAGCTCTCGTTCCCCACCTGAAAAAGTCCCGCCACACCGCCGAGCGCCTCGACGAGCTCGATCCATCGGTCCAGGTGCCATGGCGATCCGGGGAGGCTCGATGAGCGTCCGTACGGGCAGAGACAGACGACGGGACGCTTGAGTGCGGAAAGCTGTCCGAGGCCCCACTGCATCTCCTCGCGCGAGAGGAAGAGGGAGCCTCGCAGCGCGCGCGGACGGAGCCCGTAAGGTGCGCAGAGGTTCTCGATCTCGTGGCGCGCCTGGCAGAAGTTGTCCATCTCGGCGCTGAGGTTTTCGGATATCTGCGGGTCGATGAGATCGGCATTCACGATCGTTTCGACGAACGGGTTACCGTCCCAGAGCGGATAGTCCCCCTCCCCCTCGGAGCGCCGCTCGTCCTCCGAACAGTCGAGCGGAACGGTCAGCAACCGGACGGACCGCCCTTCCCGCCGAGCGAATTCTTCGACGAGACGCGTGTAACAGACGAGACTGCCGATACCGATCGCGCCGGGGACCGCGAGATCGCACCCCTGTTCCGCGGCGTAGCGCCTGGAGAAGACGAATGGATCGGAATCGAGGAATCGCGGCGGCTCCTTCCATTCCTCCATACGCCCTCCGTCACACGATCACGACGGGCGTGATCTCGTCCGCCCCGAGCGGATCCGTGTAGCTGTAGCTGCGAACGCTGAAAGCCCTGCCGTCGACGAATCCGACCCTCACAGAATACTGATACATCCCGATCTCCCCTTCGGGCGAGATGCGCGGCATGCTGCCCGACGGAAAATAGCGCTGCGCCACGTACCGTTCCCGGTCGCCCGCGAACACGCGCTCCAACTGCTCGGTCGAAGGAGCGATGAACACCCCCCTGGCATGGTAGTCGTCCAACGGCTTCAAGACGACGTTGGCTGCGCCGCCGAAGTGATCGGCGGCCTCGCTGGCGCTGCGGAACCGGGAGAGATGGTGCGTTTCCAGCGTAGCGCTCTCGATCCGCTCCCGGTCCTCGTTCGCGATCCCGTAGCTCTCGCTGCTCAGGTCCGAGCACACCGTGAGGAAGGCCTTGGTGGCCAGCTTCCAGCCGAGGGGGTTCGGAAAGAAGAGCGTGGGATGTGCACGGAAGGCCTCCCGGTAGCGCTCGAACGGCTCCGGCTCGTACTGCATGTTGCGCGGGATGACGAGGTTGAAGATCCGGTCGAACCGCTCTCCGTTCCAGGTTGGCCGGGAGCCGGCGTCGAGCGCGACGTCCTTCGCGTACACGAGCCTTGCATCGACGCCGTGCATCGCGAAGAGCCGTTCGACATACCTGTAGTGGGGAACGTAGCTCTTACTTCGGGCGGTGTGGTTCACGGCGATGGCCACACTCTTGTCCTTGCCATTCTCGGTTACCAAGCGGACAAGGGCCTTCTCGAATCCCTCGTTCATCCTGCGAGCCGTTCCGAGGTCGAACGCCTCGAAGAACCGCTGTTCGAACATCTCCGTCAGGCCGACATGCCCGGGTGGACAGAAGTTCACCTCGATGAGCTTCTCTCCTTCATCGGAGACGTGGAAGTCCACGCAGCCGAAGTAGTCGGAGGGCTGCAGCGGATACTGAGCCATGAACCACGGTGTGCTGGTGACCATCTCCTGGTAGCGCGGCGCGCCGAGCAGCCTCACCACGGAGTTCGTGATGTCCACGAGCCTGGCGAACCTCTCCTCGGGCAGGAAGAGCGGCGTTGTGGCGAACGTGTAGTTGTGGGGGCCGATTGCCTCCTCGAGACCCGACACATACCGTCGATAACGCTCGGCGGTGAACTGCCGAAAGAACGCATCGTAGTGCTGTCCGACGCGGTCGTTCATGCGGCTCCGGCACTTTCCACCACGGCATTCAACGCCAGCTCCACGGGATCGATGACCTCGATCCGGGAGAGTCTTGCTTTGAGATCCTCTCTTCCCGTCCGCTTCAGAAGATCGAGGATCGGCGGGATCTCCGTACACGCGGCGACGATGCGCCCGATGTCGGTGTTCGCGGCGAGGAGCTCGGCAAAGACCGCCTCGCCCGCGGCGGACGCCGTCTCCCAGTCGAGCGCTTTGAGACCATCGTAGATGGCGCACGTCAGCGCCTCCTGGATCCGGTCGGATGGTTCGACGTAGGCGATGCCCGCCTCGTCGAACCGCCGCGTGAAGATCCGGCTGATCCGCGTCCCGAGGCTGCTCACGATCAGAGCCGGCCGCGGGCGCCGCCGCACCAGCGCTTCAACGACACACTCCACGAGGGAGATCAGTCGTACGTCATCGCTCCTTCTCCGCGCGAAAACGGCGGGGAGGAAGGCATGGGCCGCATTGCATAGGACGATGACGTCGATCGGGCGTCGAGGCGAGGCGACGTGACTGATCGCCTCGTGCAGAGCTGCTTCGAGCGCATCGGTGACCGCCGCGTGCTCCGGCGAAATTCCGGTCTGGGATCGCCCGTCCGCGAGGATCGCCTGTGTGCGGTCCGGGATCGAACAGGCTTGAAGGAGCAGGATCTCCCGACTCTCTCCGAAAATGGAGCACGCTCGGGCGAAGCCCTTCGCTCCGGCCAGCGGGCCCATACCTCCGAGGAGCACGAGCGGCGCGAGCACCGCACCGGCGGGCCGGAGTGCGAAGAGCTCGACAGGGAAGGCCTGGTCGCACACCGCCTCGCCACCAGGGCGCCGCTCGGCCGCACGTGCCTCGAGCCGCCGAATGTACGAATGGATGGCTTCCATCGCGGCGCCGCTCTCGACGAACTCGTCACACGTTTCGACCGCGAAGGAATGCGCTACGGACCCTGGCCCCATGAAGGACGCCTCAGACTGTACCTTCTTGTTCGCTTGCCATCCGAAGCCGCATCTCTCCCATGACCACCCCGAGGCGTTCCAGATACTCGGTGAACAGACGCTCCGCCCGTTCGTAATCGGTATGGAGTCCTCTGGCCTGGTTGTACCGATCGAGCGCTTCCACGACCACGAGGAAGTGACTCATCTCCGTCTCGCCGACGACGTGCGCGCCGATGTAGCAGAGAGCGCGCTCCTTCTCCGCCTTTGTGAAGTCATAGTGCGCGTCGACGAGCTCGGTGAAGGCGCCGAGGGCCAGCGAGTATTCGGCGTGGTTGTAGATCTCCGAGAACATGTTCGTCAGCAGCCCCGTGGGGATGTCGTCGACGATCATCCTCTCGTAAACCCAGCGCTTGAACGCGAGCGCCGCGGGCACTCCGTTGGCTTCTAACTGCCAGGCGTCGCTCGGGACGAACGAGCGCGCCATGTCGTCGTACAGCGCCGCGTGCGTCACTCCCTCGTAGTCCAGACCGAGGTCTTCGTAACTGGTCTCGGCGTTCCGCGCCGCCGCGATCCAGAGCTGCTCCCTGGCCTCGCCGTCCTCGGACAGCGCCATTCGCTGGATACGGCACGACAGGCCGTAGATGGCCAGCATCTTCAGATGCGTAGCCTTCCACGAGTGAAGAAAGGTCGCGAAAACATCCTCGGACCATCGCTTCGCCGGCAGCAATGCAAAGCACCGCTGGACCTCTTCGACCGCCACCCCCGCCCGCGAGAATCCTCTCGCGAGAGCCTCCCGTAAACGCTCGTCCGTAACGAGGTCCGCGACGCGCATTGCCGTCGTCGTCAGGGACCGCGCATCCTCATGGGAGCTCATGGCTGAAGACATGGAGTGGGAAGGCGGGCATCCTACCGCGCCGCAAGGAGATGCGTCAATAAATCAGAGAGGCGTTCTATTCGAGCTCGGCGCTTCGCGAGGGAAGTCGAGCGCGCGCTCGCATACGGCCGTCCCGTACCCGGCGGACGTTGCGGCCGTGGCGGCTACGGCCGTGCTCGACGTGTTGATGCCGCATGTTGTTTACGATGGACCTCCCGCGAGACTGGTGGCGCAAGCCGCGCAAACCGTCCATTCGTCGCTGGTAGCGGCGGGCGCGAGCAGCGAAGAAGCGCTGGAGGCGAGCCGCCGCGTCAGCGCCGAGGTCGCCCTTTGGATGCCACGTGCGTGGCCTGTACGTTCGTCGGAAGCGCTGGATCCGGAGTTAGCGCGACGAGAACGGCTCGATGGCTCGAATCCGCGCGCGATTCCTCAACACTCGCGATGTGGGTGTTCGGAGTCGCGACGGTCGCGGTCCATGAGGCGTCTATGCTCGGAAGCCGCCGACGGGGGTAGGGAAAACGAGCGCCACGACACTCCTTAGCAAGAGACCTTCCTGAGATCGATCAATGACGAATTCGAGCATCGAAGCCTCATCCAGCGGGTTGAAGCTGTCGTACCTGCGATTCATCTCCGATAGCGCACCCGGATTCGCCATCCTTTTGCTCCTCGGTTTCGTCTGGCCAAAGAGTGCCACGCCGTGGTGGTTGGAGCACAAGGAGTTCAAGGTCTTGTTCGCGGCTCTCTCTTTCTTCCTGGCGACGCCCGTTGGTCTGGTGATCAACGCAGTGAGCTACTTCCTTCTTGGCCACATCCAGACGGAGATCAATCGGATCTGTTTTCGGTCGCGAGGCTGGCCTGTACGGGATATGCAACGCAGCCTGATGCTGAAGGAGACTACCGACCACTTCCGGTTCACGGCGGACGACTGGGCGGAGCGCACCGACGTCTATGGCGAGCTTGTCGAAAGCTACCGACCTGATCTCTCATTCAGGATCGAGCATCTTCGTGGCTTGAAGCGATTCGCTCGTGCCATCGCGTTTCTTTCGTTTTTTTGCTTTTTCTGTTTGAAGCCCCAGTGGGGGCTCACAATCGTTATCGTTGCTATTGTCCTTCACTGGCTATACTGGATCGGTCGGTGGCTGGCAAAGAGATTCGAGCCCCATCTCCCGAGGGTGCTTCACGAGCTTTGGATCGTAGTACTGCTTGTGGTAGTGGCGCTAATCGCATCTGCGAGAGTCATTGGAGTAACTTGTCAGACGCTTGACCTCGCGCTCGCCCAAGTCTGCACTCTCGCTATCGCGCCGTTTGGGCTTCTCGTCGCGGGGATGGCCGAGTTTTACCAGCGCGCGACCATTGCCATGTACCTCCACATTGAATTCCCACCGAGCGTCCGGAATGATCTAGGCGAGATTCGTGACGCACTGAGCGAATCCGCGAAGCGGTTGTCTACGTGAAAGCGCGCCGGATGGCCATCGAGTTGATGGCCGCGACCGCCGCTTCCTATTCAGAGTGCGGGGTCGTGTCGCGAACGACCGCGTCATAGGCGGCGTCGCTCAGCACATGTCCTTCAATGTCGGCCTCGGCCCAACGGAGGTTGCCGAGATGCGCCACGATACCTCGGCAATCGGCAAAGATGTCCAAATGCTCCTTCACATGCAGCCGGAGCTCGAGCGCCGCTTTCCACGGCACCTTCTCCGTCGAGCGATAGTTGCGCAGCGCCGTGATGAGGCGGATCACCGCCTCGACCCCCGCTGTCACGCTCTCCTGCGGCTCCACTGCAGCCGTCGGCCAGGAGGCCTGCATCAGCCATCCCTCGTTGCCGAGCCTCTGCCAGACTTCCTCAGTGACGAAAGGCATGAACGGGTGGAGCAACCTCAGATAGGTCTCGAGCACGCAACGGCGCGTGGCCATGGTCTCCTGAAGGGCGGCCATCGACGGCTCCTTAGCCGCCTCCAGGTAGAAGTCACAGAACTGCGTCCAGAACGACGTTCGCAGATCATCCCCCGCCTCGCCGAACGCATACCGATCGAAAGCGGCCGTCGTGCTCCGGACGATCTCCTCTCCGCGGGAAAGCATCCACCGGTTCACCGGATGCTGCGCCTTATGTACATCGAACGCAGTCGCCTCTCCGCTCATCGCAACCAGCTTGGACGCGTTCCAAAGTTTGTTGACGAACCGTGCGGCGCCTTTGATCTTGTCCGTGTTTACGCGCGTGTCGCTGCCCGCCGAGGTACCGGCGACCAGCGCGAACCGAAGCGCATCTGCACCGATCCGCTCAATCTCGTCCAGGGGATCGATACAGGTTGCCGGCTTGGTCTTGGCCATCTTCTCGCCGTCCTTGTCGAGAACCAACCCATGAAGGTAGACGGAGCGGAACGGCACCGTCCCAGTGACGTACGTCGTCATCAGAATCATGCGCGCCACCCAGAAGAACAGGATGTCGTAACCGGTTTCCATCACCGAGGTTGGATGGAACGCTCGGTAGTCTGAGCTCCCGCGTAAGATTTCGTCGAGCGTGAGCGCTGGATTTTCTGTGAGCCGCGGATCGACGAGCGTGCTCCACGTCCAGAGTCCCGACGAGAACCAGGTGTCGAGTGTGTCGGGGTCCTGCGCCCAACCGTCACCTTCCGGGCGTCCATGTCCGACCCAGGTATCGCTACCGCGATACCAGACCGGAACGCGATGCCCCCACCAGATCTGACGCGAGATACACCAGTCGTGCAGGTTGTCGATCCAGTTGAAATACGTCTTTTCCTGGTACTCCGGGTGAATGCGGATATCACCGCTACGCACCGCGTCGTCCATGACCTCGCGAAGCGAGAGCGTCTGCCCCTTCCAGCGTACAGCGCGGCGGTTGACGTCGATGAACCATTGCTCCTTCAGCAGGTTCTCCACCGGTTTGTGCGAGCGCTGGCAATAGGCAGTGTTTTGCTTGTATTGCACCTTCGAGACGAGCAGTCCCGCTTCCTCGAGGTCGTGCACGAAAGCGTCGCGGCACGCCTCCAGGCGCATTCCCGCATAAGGGCCAGCCGCCGCGGTCATGCGGCCATCCTCGCCGATGACCTGGATCGCCGGCAGGCCGTGCTGCTGGGCGATACGTGCGTCGGTCATGCTATGCGCAGGCGTGACGCCGAGCACCCCGGTACCGAAGTCCATCTCCACACTGCGATCCGCGACGACACGCACGTGGATGACCGGGCCCTTCGGCCACGCAACGTCGATCGCCTGTCCCACATACTGCCGGTAACGATCGTCGTCCGGATGGACAGCGAGGGCCGTGTCGCCGAGCTTTGTCTCCGGGCGGCTTGTGGCTACGTTGAAGGGACCATAACGGATCGTGTAAAGGAACGCATCGCGCTCCTCGTGATAGGTCTCATCGTCGGAGACGGTGGTCTGCAGGGCAACATCCCAATTGATGACGCGCTCGCCGCGGTAAATCACTCCGTCGCGGAACATCGCGGCGAACACTTCGTTCACGCAGCGGTGGAGCGGCGCGTCCATCGTGTACCGTTCACGCGTCCAGTCGCAACTCGCCCCCATGCTTCGGATCTGCTGCCGGATGCGCACGCGCGAAGACTCCACGTACTTCACGATCTCTGCCAGCAACCCTTCGCGTCCCAGCTCGCGACGCGGGTCCTTTCTGCCGCCCTTCTGCAGCAGCTTGATTACGGCGCTTTCTGTGGCGATCGCTGCGTGGTCGGTGCCCGGAACCCACAGCGCCTCGGCGCCCGCCATACGCTTCCAGCGGATCATCAGATCCTCGATGGCCAGCATGACAGCATGGCCAAGATGGAGGGTGCCGGTGGCATTCGGCGGTGGCATGGAGATCACGAACGGCTCGCGGGTGCTCGCGGCGTCGGCGCAGAAGAGGCCGGCCGCCTCCCATGCGGCGTATATCTCGGGCTCGCGCTCGAGGTGCATGAAATGCGGCGAGAACTCGGTCACGTGTCGCTCCTCGGCGCCGGTCGGGCCACCTCGCGGAACTTCGTGAGCAGGAACGGACAGATCGGATGAAAGGTCGAGTGCAACCGCTCTACGACGGCCGAGGCGGTCGCGGCGGTCGTCTGCTCATGGCGACCAATCACTTCCGCCGCTTCGAGAAAGGCTTCGCCAACTGCGCCGAGATTGTTCGTACTCCATGCATGCTCCGCCTTGTCGACGACGCCGGCAATGTCGGCGACCAAGCCGTCATCGACCGCGTCGGCGCGGTTCCCAAGCATGTGCGACAGTGAGCGATTGATCTGCTTCACCGCGCCACGCGCCGCTCGCGCATCCTTTTCGGCCAGCGTGACGATGTCCGTTGCGCCGCCGCGCAGGCTCAGCACGTACCAGAGGCGCAGCGCGTCGGCGCCGAAGCGCGCCACGAGGGTCTCGGGCTCGACGACATTACCGAGTTCGGTCTGCATTGGACGGGGCTCGGTTCGGTAAAGGAAGCGCTGCTCGTCGTGAGCGTTGTCCGCCACATCGACAACGCGCCGCTTGTCGTCATCCATTCGCTCAATTACGTGAACGGTGCCGTGGATACGGATCTCACGGAATACCGGGCGTCCATAGATTGCAAGTGCCAGGCATTGCGATGGCAGTATCCAGCACATGAGACGCTCAGGATCGGTGTAGACAACGTCGATCGGTTCCGGGTCCACAGTGCCGGGCCAGCCTGCTGCCTGCAGCGCCGACGCCCCGAGAGAAAACCACTGCGAGAACATATTGCCGCCGCCATCCGGGACTTCGTTCCCCCACCAAGAGTTTTCCGAGATGTACCAGGAGCTCAGCTTCTTGAGTTGCGACAGGGCGACACTCCGCCATTGTTCATCGTTGAACACGACTTCTCCCGACTCAATGAGGCGCTGCAACTCGCGGGCCTCGTGGCTGAAATCCGCATGATGCTGGAGGGAAGAGTTATCGCCTGCAGTCGTCTTGCTGTGCGAGATCCGATTCGAATCGCAAAGGCTCCTGTACGCCTCGCGCACGACAGCCTCTCCCAGCGGCGACGTCGAATCGAGCCATCGGTCGGCATCAATTGCGATCCCCAACTCGGACAGTTGTCTGCGAATGACAACGTCATTTGAATTGAACCGATCGCGACACGCACGTCTGAAGGCGGAGCGTGAAGTCTCGGCTCTCGGATACGGTAGTGACCGCTCGATCGCGCTCTGAAGTGCTTGGCCGCCGTGGTCAACGCCGCTGACGCCACGCGCCTGGCCACTCCTCCGGCGCACCTCGATATCCATTAGCAACGGCGAGAGAAACAGGCCAAGGTGCGGGTGGGCCGTGGCCGGGATCGGCGTGGCAAGGATGGACGGTCCGGTGCCCGCAGGACCGCACTGTTCGGCCTCGTGCTGCAGGCGCGGCTCGTCGAAGGCCGGCCTGAAGACCTCATCCTCTTGCTTCGATACGCTGTCATTCCGTGGAAATTTCGTCGTTAACCAGGACGATCGCTGGATGAAATCGATGATACGACGGCCGCGGTGGCCAAGGACCGGATGCAGCTCAGACGCCGCCACATCCGCCAGCGACCCGGCCGCGTCCTGCGTCGTGATTCCAAGCTCCTTCGCATGGCGGAGCACCCGCAGCGTATCGGGGTACACGCGCTTTCCGGCCAGGATCACATCTTCCTCAAGATAGCCAAGCCACTCGTCCGCGCAGTTCACAATGCCCATGCGATTGCAGAGATAGTCTGGTACGTAAATGATTTCGCTGCTCAGCAGCTGTTCGCCGTCGTCCTTCGGGTTCTTGAGCTGGTTGTTCGCCGCACCACAGATCAGAGAAACCATTGACAAATCCAGCTGAGATATCGTTTCGGAGTCGAGCTGCGAGCCGCGGCCACAGGGCGAGAAAATATCAGTTCTCACATTGAAGATCGCGAGCGGGTCGTCAAGAATCCAAAACCTCACAGATGGATCGGCGTACACGGCCTCCGCGGTCGTACAAGGCACTGCGCTCACGCCGAGCAACGTTTCCGTAGCGTTGAGTGCAGCGGGGATCTCATCTGAGATGACAACGTGCGCGCCGGCTTTGTACAACAGTTCGACCAGTGGCCGCCCAACATTGCCCACTCCCTGCACCGTAACACGCACGCCGCCAAGGTCTTCAGTCTTGGTAGCGTCGGGCTGGCGCCGGGATTTGGGCAAGACCTTCCACGCTGCGCGCATGGCGTCGTAGACCCCTTGCGCTGTAAATGCTGATGGATTACCACTTCCGCCAAGCTCCCTGCTGATGCAAGTGGTAAACCGGTTCGCTGCCAGCAACACGTCCATATCTCGGGTATTCGTGGCCATGTCTTCGGCTGTGTAGTAAAGACCGTGAAGGCTGGCGACAAAACGGCCATATTCGGTGAATAACGACTTTCGGACCTCCGAGTACTGCGCGCCGTCACGAAAGTCTTCAGGCTCCTTACCAAATCCTGTTGGCATAGCGATGATGCCCTTCCCTCCACCCCAGTTCAGTCCCGCCAGCGCGTTCTTCTGGGTCATTCCCTTCGACAGACGGAGTCCGTCGGTGAGCAGCTCGGCCATGTTACCGTACTGTTCGATGCGCAGCCCGCCCTGCGAGAGGCCTCGTCGCGTGTCATGGACGAAGGCGAAGAACGGCGTCTTCGTACCATCGTCCCGGCCGACGAAGACGGCCTCGTGGGCGGAGAAGTCGTGGGAGAGCTCGAAAAATGCGCGCACCGCTGCCAGGAGTGGCGAGTCATGTGACGCCGTGAACTCGCCGTTCTCGTAGACCAGATAGGCCCGCTGAATGCCCGCCTTGACCAGGAGGCCATAAAACTCATCCGTCGACCACCTTCGTACCTCCTCGGCCCGTTCCCGCCGGTCAGTGTCCGCTTGCTCGATGTCCACAGAAACCTCCTTACTGATTCGGTGAAGCTGATGGACGCAGTATAGATGCACCCTGACGGCCCGGCACGATGATTCTGTGTCAATTAAAACGGATGGGTAGTAGAATCGTGTGGGTCACCCCGATAGAAAGGGTCCAGCTACGCCTGCCATGGATATGCCTTCCGACCTGCCTTCGGGCGGGGAATGGGAACGTGCGTCAGCGAGCGAGCGAACAGGTAAGGGAATCCCGATCGGTGAGGTTAAAGACGTCATGAACGACTTTCCGAAGCACTTCGACCACGCCACGCGCGAGCGCAAAATCTATGAGGCGTGGGAAGCATCCGGCGCATTCCGAGCCGACCGTGAATCCACCAGGAAACCTTTCGTCATCCCGATGCCGCCTCCGAATGCCACAGGCCGGCTTCACATTGGACACGCTTTCATGCTCGCGATTGAAGACGTGATGATCCGCTGGCGACGGATGGCCGGAGACGAAGTACTGTGGGTACCCGGAACAGATCACGCGTCCATCGCCACGGAAGGCGCCATGATCAGGCGTCTGCAGGCGTCAGGAATGGCCGATCCCCGGCGGATGCTAGGACGTGACGGACTGCTACAGAAGATCTCCGCGCACGTAGAAAAATCACGTGTGGAGATTCGCGCACAGATCCGAGCGCTCGGTTCCAGTTGCGACTGGTCGCGCGAGCGGTATACGTTGGATCCGGAGTTCAAACGCCTCGTCAGCGAGACGTTCGGGCGGTTGGTCCGCGACGGTCTTATCTACCGCGGCAACCGGATCGCGAACTGGGATGTCGACCTCCGTACGACGCTGTCGGATGCCGAAATCCATACCGAGGAGCGCGACGAACCGCTCTACTTCATCCAGTATGGTCCGTTGCCGGTCGCGACCTATCGGCCGGAGCTGAGGCTCGGCGACACAGCGCTGGCTGTCCATCCTGAGGATGAGAAATATCGGCAGCTCATTGGTCGGGAGGTAGAGGTGTCATGGCCAAAGGGCCCGAAGGTACGAGTGAAGATCGTCGCCGACAGCGTCGTCGACCGATACTTCGGTTTGGGTGTCGTCGGAGTCACCCCGGCGCACGATCCGGACGATTTCGAGCTTGCAAAGCGGCACGGCCTCCGGTTCGTCACGGTCATTGACGAGGACGGAAGAATGACAGCTGCCGCGGGACCTAAGTATGTGGGGCTCACCACCTTGGAGTGCCGCGCGGCCTTCCTGAAGGATTTGCGCGAGGCAGGTCTTCTGATCACAGAGAAGAATGGGCACACGCAGAAGGTGCGCTACTCGTACCGCAGCGGAACGCCGGTCGAGTACCTGCCAAAGGTGCAGTGGTTCATCGACGTCAACCGTCGCGCCGTCCAATGGAAGGGACAGACGCTTTCGTTGCGCGAGATCATGGCCGACGCGGTGAAAAGCGGCGATATCCGGATTCATCCGGAGTACCAAGAGAAGACGTACTTCAACTGGATCGACAATATGCGCGACTGGTGCATCTCTCGGCAAGTGTGGTGGGGACACCGGGTGCCGGTGTGGTATCGCCGCGACAGCGAGACGTATGTCGGTGCCAATCCGCCCGAAGGAGTGGGGTGGAATCAGGACCCCGACACGCTCGACACATGGTTCTCCTCCGCGCTCTGGAGTTGGAGCACGCTGACCGATCCGGCAGCGACTCAGGATCTCACCCTCACGCTCCACGAGATCCTCGCGCGGAGTCCCGACTATCAGCGTTTCCATCCCGCGACGGTGCTGGAGACCGGCTACGACATTCTCTTCTTCTGGGTGGCCCGGATGATCCTCATGACGACGTACGCGACGGGACGGGTACCGTTCAGCACCGTCTATCTGCACGGCCTCGTTCGCGACAAGGAAGGATGGCGAATGTCGACATCGCGGTCGGAGTTCTGCATAGACCCGCAGGACGTCATCGTCAAGAAGGGTGCAGATACGCTTCGTCTCGCGTTGATCAGCAGAACGGGCATGGGTCTCGACACTCAATTGACCGACGAGAAAGTCGTGGCCGCGCAGCACTTCATCGACAAAGTGTGGAACGCGGCGCGCTACGTGGCCACATACGGTCGCTTCGACGGCCCGCCTCCTTCGGTTCTGGTACACCCGGTGAATCGATGGATGCGACACAAGCTCGACGCGACGGTTACGGGCGTGACGACGGCCTTCGATCGATTTGTGTTCGGCGACGCCGCGGAATCGCTCCGCGACGCGTTTCGGTCCGATTTCTGCGACCTCTACATCGAAGCCGCGAAGACGAAGACCCTCGGCAGCCTTGCCGAAACGCAGCGTCTTCTTGGTCACTCATTCGAGATCTATCTATGTCTGCTGCATCCTTTCATCCCGTTCGTGACCGAGGATCTGTGGAGCAGGACCGGTCACGAAGGCTTCCTCATGCAACACGCGTGGCCCGAGGCCGGCACGAAGGACGAGGAGACGGGCGTCGTGGAAGGCGTTGAGACGCTCTTCGGTCTCGTGAAGGCGATTCGCAACTGGCGCAACACGGGCAAGGTGAAATGGAGGGTCGCGCTCGATCTTCATGTGTGGGCAGCGAAAGATCGTGAATCCCTGCAAGCTTGCGCCCCGCTGATCCGCGAGCTGGCCAATGTGGGATCGATCGAATTCGTGCCAACGGAAATCGTAGGCAACGTCGTTCTCAGCGATGACCTCAGGGTGACGATCGCACTGTCGTCCGAGGCGAAGTGAGCTCATGCACACTCTCCGTCACGATCTCGAGGCTCTCACAAAGCTGAATACGTACCGCAGTCGCGCAATCTCTCTCCGTGACAAGGGCTTTGCATGGCTCAACGCCATCGAACACATCAGAACGAATGAGGGCCATAAACGGGATCAGGGGCGCAAGTCGGCGACGATCGTCGCGCGCGTGGCGCTGCCGCCAAAGGAAGAGGAGAAGTGGCTGGGCATGGGCAACAAGATCGAAGCGGCGCTTCTGATGAAGGTCCAGAGGAATCACCACATGCCGCACTCTGAGGCCGACGCCCTGGATTCCGATCTGAAGTTAACGAAGAAGATCGAGGAGATCGACATCGGCAATCTCCTGCCCGCGGAGGATGAGGCAAATGAGCCTGAAGATGACTTTGAGAAGCTCGACCGGCGCATCCCTGTGCTGGTCGCGGCAAATGCCATGCAGGTTCTGACGATGCACGCGAAGACGGCGTTGTCCGCCCAGACGATGTGTTGCTATTACGCAATTCTTCACGAGCTGAATCTGGCCATGCGCCCGGATTGGATGATCGGTGCGGCGCGCGCTGGAGACGGCGGAAACGTATCGTCGTTCGTCACCGGCGAGTGCATGCGTGCGATCCTCGCACTCGAGCACGTCCATCGGCGCACCGCTGATTTCCTGGCGCGCACACGCGAGCTGAACAAAAAATACCTGACGCTTCGCCGTGTCATCGAGAGCGTCGGCGGTCTGCTCGGACCGAATCACCCCTTGCAGCTTTGGGTCGACAAGGCTATCGAACGAATGTGGCTCGACTGGTTCGTCTCGATCCAAACCAGCCACGGAGAAATCTGCTTCCCGATACCATCGGCGCCATGCCGAAATCCGACGTTCGGGAAAGTGAAGGAGTACCTGCAGGATCTGCCCAGTCACATCAGGAGTGGTATCGACGAGATCGTCCGACAAACGCTCGTCGCTCAAGCAGTAATCATCGAGTACCTAGGCAAGAAGCTAGGCAAAAAGCGTCCGCATCAGGCTCGGGAGGGGCCGCCAGAGACCGCGTCTGGGCGCGCCCACCGCTATGCGCGAGAGCACGCCGAGCGGATAATTCAGGACGCCGTCAAGCAGGCACATGAGCTGTCGGACATACTCGCAGGTTTCGAGGAAACGCCAGGCAACGACGACCACGTCAAATTGTTGGACGCGCTGAATAAGCAGTTCACTACCATCGCCGGCTCGATTCACCGGGTGCTAGATCCATCGACGCGCTACGTCGAGGGAGCTCTTGACCGCGCGGTCGCCGATTCCGAGGCGCAGCTCGATGCGGGAGAGCTCGTGTTCGCGGCCTGCTCCTACGGCGCCGCCACGAACTGGCATTCGAGCAGCCGCCAATACCTCCGCCGTGCCTGCGGGATCCTGCTGGGATCCGTGCCGGAGAATGGCCTGCTCGCCACCCGGCGTCCTTTCCACTCCACGCCGCGCGGATACAAGCTTTTCCCGACGAGCTGCGAGATCGTGCGAAGCTTGGCCGTGCTCATTGAGAAAACGTCGTACGAGTTCGACGACGCAGCAATCCTCGCCATCGGTCGCCTTCTCGACGCGATCGATGACAAGAAGCTCATTCTCGACAACGACAAGCTTGACAACGACACATGGTACGGGTGGAACTTCGACGGTGCTACCGAACAACACAAGCCATCGGTCTGGGTCAGTTGCGTGACGGTGCTATCGCTCGACCGTCTCGTGCGCATGCTCGACAGCCGCATCAACGCCATGGTGTTGGGCCACTTCGACGTGATCGAGCCCGGGAAGCCGCACAGCGAGGTAAGCCTCAACGATCTGATCTACTCTGACTACGGATTCGCCGTCGGCTGCCCGTCGTTCGATGGAAGCGGCGTACGCGAGGAGCGGACGCCGCTTGCGATCCGGCTCGAGGAGATGCGTGCCCACCTGATGCGCGTGGCGTTACCGGCGACTCCCTTGCACTCCGCTGCGTTCTCCGCTGTCTTGTATGGCCCGCCCCAGACTGGGAAAACGACGTTGGCAGAAGCGCTGGCCTTCAGCAGTGGAACTCCATTAGTACGGATCTCGTCGTTCGATCTGACGCAGGATCCTGAAGAATCGATCGAGAGCCGGGGTAGGGTTATCTTCGACGCGCTCTCCATGCTCACGAACGCGGTCATTCTTTTCGACGAGTTCGAGTCCGTCCTTCCGGACCGCGAGGAGAAGCACGAGCGCTCGCTGGAATTCCTGTTGACCGGCCTCTTGCCGAAGCTGGTGAAGCTGCACAACCTCGCCCGGTCACAGGCGCTTGTCTACTTCCTGGCCACGAACCGCATCGAAAGGATCGATCCCGCCGCCATCCGGCGCGGCCGCTTCGATCTGCAGATGCCCGTCTACAACCCCGACCCGCTGTCGCGCGCCGCGGCATGCCTGTACCGCCTGCAGGTTTTCAGGAGCCTCGCGAAACGGTGGCCGGGCGCGGGCGGTAAGGAATGGACAGATGAGAACTGGCACCTCGATGCGCCCGCAGTGATCCGGCTGCTGAATATCGTCGGCGCAACGATCGCTGTCCCTCCGAACGAGCTTGCCGGGACATCCTTCCCGTTGCCAAAAGGAAAGCCTCTCGACCTCGCCAATCCGGACTGGATGAAGACAGTACCCTGTTTTGCCCACATCCTAGAGGCATATAAGGCCGCCGATGTGCCTCTGCAGCAGCCGGAAGTGAAGGAGTCGACCGCACCCGCTGGCGCGAGCAGGTGGGTTCGCGAAGAAGAGTGGCTCAAGGCGTTTGAGCATTCGTTCCAGATTAGCCTCCGCGAGGAGATACGACTCGCCGAAAAGATTGACGATGCGCACGGGCAGCAGCCGTCCCCGGTGGCGATCCTGGAAGCGTGTCTGCGTTTGCCGTCGCCGACTACGCACTGAATGGAGAGGAGAGTGGCACTTGTTTGGACCGTTCCAATATTCCAGATCGAAATCTAGATTTCGAATTGGAGACGTGACCGGATTTGAACCAACGACCTGCTGAATACGAATCAGCTGCTTGCCAACTGAGCTACAACGGCCGATCGGGGTGCGGCCCTGAAGAACGGCCGGTGGATCGCTACGTTTTCGGCGCGTTCTTGCGATAGCATCGACGCGTGAAACGGCGTGCAGCGATTATCGGATCTGGTATTTCGGGGCTCACTACCGCCGTTGTCCTCGGTGAGCACGGGTACAAGCCGGTTATCTTTGCGGACCAGATGTCGGTCGACACGACATCTGCCGTCGCAGCGGCCATTTGGTTCCCATACGATGCCACACCGGAGTACCTCGTTACCGCATGGGCGCTGGTCACGTACGGCCGTCTTCTAGAGATCATGCGTGACGCGGATAGCGGGGTATCGCTCGTGGAACTTCGCGTATTTTCGCGGCAGGAGCATATTGATGTGCCCCGTTGGGCCGATGCTCTTGGTTACCGTGAACTTCGCCGTCACGAGTTGGGAGATGACTATCACGCTGGATTCTCGATCATCGTGCCACTGATGGAAACACCGATTTACCTGCCGTACCTGGAGCAAAGAGTGCTCGATGCAGGCGGATCTTTCAATCACACTGACCGTCTCGAGACGGTAGACGACCTTCCTAACGACGACTTCTCCGTCGTCGTGAACTGCTCAGGGTACGGAGCTCATGACCTGGTGCCGGATAACGACGTGGAGGGGCACCGCGGTCAGATCGTGGTCGTGTCAGAGGTTGGTCGCGCGTGGGCCATGGTTTGCGAGGAGCCACCGACGTACGTTATCCCACGGCAGGACGGCTACGTTCTCGGCGGCGTTAACAGCATCAGCTGGAGCCGCGATATCGATTCCGCTTCGACCGCCGCGATTCTGGAACGATGCCGGCGTGAAGGATTAAGCATCGATTGCGCGGCGGAAGAGTCACCCCAACTCGTGGGGATACGGCCCTACCGCCGAGGTGGCGTCCGCGTCGAGTCAACCCACACGCCTAACGGACGGCTTCTCATCCACAACTATGGTCATGGTGGGTGCGGCCTGTCATTGTCGTGGGGTTGCGCACACAAGGTGTATCAGCTCGCGGAAGGTTCTTCGGTGTCTGCTTAAGAGAAGCGTTGGAGCATCGACTCAAGACGCCTTCCGGTCTCCGAATTCAGAAACTCGCGATCTTTCTCTCATGTGCGTTCTCAAACGACCTCCCTCCCATCACGCTTACCTTCGCGGATTGCCGGACGTTACGGGACCCTCGGGCACCGGTTGTTCTGGCGCCGCAGTGCAGGCGTACCGGATGCCGGAGACCCGGCGTGACGGGTGCCGGAGACTGTGGCGAGCTTGGGCGCGGTTGCAACGCATGGTGTCCGCCGCCCTGAAGCACGGTGCTCGACGCCGAGACGGCTGGGGGTGCGTGCCATCGTTCAAATGTCGAGCATTCCGGCGGCCCGAGGGGAGTGCACGCGGTGCATCGGGCTCACGACTGCTCGTGAACAACGCGTCCTGAGACAAACATCGTGCGAGGACCGGTCGGACTGGAGAGTCCGACCGACGTGATTCGAGGCTCTTGAGCTCTTCGAAGACGGGCGAGAGTTGTCGACACGCCTGAAAAGAAGCAGAACGCCTTGAGTCGTGAACACAACCAGAAGCCACCGTTTCCAGTGGCTTAGCGAGCTTTCGACCCCCTGGAGCCGTTGGCCGGATTTGAACCGGCGACCTGCTGATTACGAATCCCACAAGAGACTCTAGGACGCTTCCGGATTCGCGTGGAATCAAGCAGTTACGCGGGTCCGGAAGCATCCGGAGGTGTCCGGAAACATACGTCAGCGGTCGGCTTGGACACCCGCTGGACACCCGAAACGATGGTCGCATGCGGAATCGGCAGTCGTCGCCCTCAGGTTGCGGGAAACATGGCCTCCCGCGATGACGCGATCGTTGACATCTTCATTCCGGTCCTGAATGAAGCGGAGGGGGCTTCGTACGAGCTTGCCGAGCGACCTGACGAAATCGTTCGGAACAAGCCTGACATCGAGGCTGTGGCGAAAGACAGGACCTCAGGTGCGACACTTCGAATCGAGCATACCCGCCTCGAACCATTTGAGGGCGAGGGCGCTGACTTCGGCCGCCTTCGTGACATCGCGGAAGCGATTGAAAAGGACGGCCGAATCGCACAAGTCAATCGAGAGCTGGACATCAGTTTCAAAGTCGGAGCGTTCGATGTCTTCGGCAGGTGGGGCCGGGACAAGGAGCGAGTGCTTCGGACAATCGTTGAGTGGCTGCGGGTGAATGTTCCATCGTTTGAGTCGGGATACTCCGAGCACACGCTGACGCTGCCGGAGCCACTCGTGATCGGCATCTCGCTCGAACACCTCGAAGGGGCAGGGAGCGTTAGCGTTGCTCGCCGTGATGCTCCACCGACACTGCTGGCAAGCCTTCGCCGGTCCGTGACTCGCAAGTTACCGAAGCTCGTCGTGGAAACCGCGACGAAACATGTGCTCTTGCTGGAAAAGTACGTGCCTCTCCACAGTCGCTACGAGATCGGAAGACAACTCCGATCTCTCGCCCCGGACCTGCCGGATCTGTCTGGTGTCGAGGTATGGGTAGCGGACACGAATGGATGGCACTCTGCCGATGTAGTTGGCTTCTACCGCGTCTGGCCATCAGTCGATCGTCGGACCCGATGGGTGCGAGGCATCCCCGAAGTCAAGCTGCTGCACAAGCGGCACCTGATGTGAGAATCGCTTATCGTGTCAATCCTTCCGCCAAACGAAACCCTTCCGGAGTCGGCGCCGCCAACCTGACCACTCCGCCCTCCCGAGGATCAGGAGACTCCATCAGTCATTCCTGATTGCGTACGTCTCAAAACCGTTTGGCCAACACTCGAAGGACACTGCCGGAGAGAAGAGAGTCCGAAGCCTTTCGATCTGTTCTGCCGATGGATTCTTGTCGATCACAGTCACTCGACGGAAGGAAGCTTGCCTCTGACCAACGGTCCTTTCTATCAGGTCCGTCTGATCTGTGTCGGTTGGAGGTGCACTCCAACCTACGACGAACAGATCATCAGCTTCGAGAAGCGCCGTGATCTCCTGATCGAGAACCGCAGGTAGCGGCGTCTTTTTCGTCGGTGGTGAAATGTAGACACCAAGGCTTGGCCACGGGAATGAGTTGGCCCTTTCCACGAGGCGCACCTCAACTTCGGGCAGGTACCCAACGCGCTCGTCTCCAGTTAACGAAAGATGGGTTGGCTCACCCTCGAACTTGTAGTTGCCATCGAAAGGACATAGCCAGTTCAGAGACCCGTGAGGTTTTAGGACTTTCACGCCGCCCTCCCCGTGCACGCAAGTTTTCCGAGGCGTCAGCGTTCCAACCGCACTACCACCGTCGGCTTCATCGGTGAAAGCGTCCATGTGACTACTTGTCTCTTCAATCTCAACGAATTCGTCAAAGAGAGTGCCGTACCCGTTGCGTGCGGACCACCGACCAGCGCTGGTCTCCTCGACGATGTGTTCAAGCATCAGGTCATAGTTGAAGCTGATGAAGGTCGCCGCATCGCGTGAGCGAAACTGTCGATCGAGGAAGTCCCGCAGTGGTTTCGTGACGAAGTTCCAGCCGACAAGATAGAAGAGCCGATTGATTGCAAAACTGAATCTCAGCGGCAATGTCTCGATCAGCACCTTCTTCTGAAAGGGCTGGCTTTGGTAGTTCACGTCCCTCGACATTTCATCTGCGCGAATCAGTAAGGCCTCGATGTTCTCCTGAGGGCGCGCTCTGACGATTTGAAGAAACTCGTGGCGCGCTGCTTCGCTTGCCTTCTTCGGAGGGGTGATGCTGTCAGCCAGCTGGATCGAATGGCCGGTCGAGTGCTCAAACACACCCGAGGCTTCGAGCTGAGTCAGGGTAGTCAGCAACACGTCATCCGAGTACGCGTAGTGCGCAGCAACAGGGACGAAATCGCACATCAACGGGATTGGGAACCCGTCTTGCTGAAGGGATTTCGGGAGTCCTGCTCCGACGAAGTAAACCGCTCTACCGCTCATCGTGTGACTCGCTTCTCTGCAAGAATAGGCCACATCGACAGCTTGGCAAACAGAGGCGAATCGCCGGGCGAGAAGAACGCCAACGAGCGAAGAGCACCCTTGTTCTTGCAGCAAACGACAATCTTGCTCCGTTGAACCCGTGAACGTTGATCTTCCGCCGTCGAAGGAGAAAATCAAAATCCGAAAACCGGCGTGAGTTCAGAGAGAACGCGGAAAGAGGTGAAACCTACCGCCTATTTCAGGTAAGAAAGGACCCCTCTGTCTTGGCGAGTCCTGCGAGTCTATCAACGATCCGAAAACTGAATACTGAGCCGCTGAGCGGCCATCTCGATCCCAGCCCACGATCCCCGCCGTTCCTAAAGATCGCGCCTCCACGGACCTCCTGAGCGTCTCCCAGTCATTCTTTGGTGGAGAGAGAGATGAGCAAGAGGTTCTTGGTTTTCATCGGCTAACGTCATCGGGCTTCCTTCTCGCTTCCATCGTTTTCTCATCGGCATTGGTGATCTCATCGGCTTCCGTCGTTCTTTTTGTGTCTCTGATCATCACGGCGGCTGAGAACCTTGCAGAGTGCCGAAGGCACAGAAAGGCCCTAGGAACTCTGCAAAAGTCGTTGAGGCTCTTCACGTATGGCCTTCGACCCCTCCTGATCCTCTGCACGGTCAGGAGTCAGCGGCTACTTGGGGAGCGTGCAGAATCTCCCGTACACGAGGCTTCCCGCCTTGCAGCGCCTCTGGTCCTTTGTGTACGCCCCGAGTAGGACCGCCGTTGTCTTCTTCTCAGTCCCCGCGTCTTTCGATCCCGCGACTGAGACGGCTACTTCTCCCGGTCTATCGTCGATCGCAGCAAGTTCCTACAACGGACCTTGGCCCACGTCGTGTGCGGCGTTCCTACTTGTCGCCGCGAAGCCGTGCGGGGTTCTTGCGAGGGAGTCGCTTCAGATCGGAGTCCTCGAAGCCGTCCCACAGTTCACGTGGATGAACACGAAGAGCGCGGGCGATGTAGATGAGGTTCATCGCCGAAGGGTTGCGGTGGCCGCGCTCGACCATGCCCACGTAGTTGGCGTGCGTTTCGGAGGCTTCGGCCAAATCCTCTTGGGTCATCCCGCGCTCCTTCCGGAGCTGGCGGATCGTCGATCCCAAAACGAGTAACGGGTGCGTGCTCATGGGTGTGGAGGCTTCGGCCTGAATCCACACAATGAGTTAGGTCAATCGAGTATCTTTCTGAAGACACAATGAGTGAGGTTCGCTCGTGGCGAAGGAGAGACCGATGACGATCCCCGAAGCATCGCCGATCGAGCAGCACCGGCCGACACGCCCGATGAGCGGAGGGAGGAAAGCTCTTCTCATCCTCGCTGCCGGATGCGGCGGCGCGCTGATGCTGGTGCTGACCACGTGCGGCGTCGGCGTGGGGATCGGGATTTTCCAAGCGATGCTCCCGCCGCAGGTCGAAGTAACGTACCGGGGCGGCAACAGCGAGTTCATGCAACTCGTCGCGAAGAACACATCCGGTAGGCCCCTGACCGATGTCGTGGTGCATGCGACGTGGCACATCGGCTCGGGGAAAACCGTCGCCTCCGCGAAGGCGATCCTTCGTGGAACCATCGCATCCGGTGAGGAGAGATCGTTCGATCTGCGCCCCGTGATCGATGAATCGAAGTTGAACGAAACCACTTCGGTCCGGCAGCTCTACACGCCCGAGCAGTGGGACTCGATGAGCCGGAGCGAGCGTGAAACGGCAATCCTGCGGATAGCGAAAGTGAATCGTGCAGTCGAGCAGGCCAACAACGTCAACCTCGATGAGGCGTTCTCGAAACCACCCAGAATCAAGGTCAACGGAACGTCGGGCGAGGAGGTCCGCTCGAAACTGATCGACCGCTCGAAGTAGTAGTGCGTGGCCGAGATCAAGCCGTAGCGGGCCTTCTTTTAGCTGCTGTGGATATCCTCGACCCGACTTCACGGGCGGAACTTCGGAGGCGTGCATCTGACTTCCATGGTTCGAGTAGTCCGGGCCGCCTATCCCTTGATGGTCTAACCCGTCTTGGGCTAGAATCTGTTCACGTGAACGGCTGTGATGATCTGACGATCGACCTGCTTGCCCCGTGCGGTGAGGAGAGCTGCACTCACAGGGATGTCCCTTCATCGGAGTTCTTGGCAGGCTTCCCACAGAATCTGCCCGAGTTGGGGAAGCAGACGCTGTTCCGCGTGAATGGTTCGCCGCTGCCGGGCTTCCTGCTCCGTCGCTGCGGAAACGAAAACTGACCATGACATCCCACCAAGATGCGCCGCTCGTCGAGGCGATCGAGCAGGCGGTAAGAACGGCGTCACGGGTGAGCCCGGCCGCGTGCCGGGCTTCGTCGCTTAATGACTTGCCTTCCTGATCGCCCGGCGCAGCTTGTCGATCAGCTCGTGCGGATCGAGTTCGAGCGCGTCACAGATCGCCAGCAGCTCGGCCACGTCGATCCGTCGATTACCCGTCTCGATCTTCGCGACGTACGACTGTGGCTTGTCGAGGCGGTTGGATAGCTCGATCTGACCGACGCCCGTCTTCTTCCGTTCCGCCACAAGGACCGTGACCACAGCCACGTACTCGGCAGAGAGCCGAGCTGACTGCCGGTGTGAGGAGTGCTTTTTCGTCTTCGTCGCCAAGTTCACATAACCCAATTTAGGCTATACTGTAATGGGCTAACCGAGGAGCTAGGGCAAGGGTACACCACCCGTCCAATCAGCCCAAGGTTCCCTCACCTGAACAGATGGCGAAAAAAGCACTCGGTTACGGCAGGGTCTCGACGGTCAAACAGGTCGTCGATGGCGTCTCGCTCGAAGCGCAGCGCATGGAGATCACCTCCTTCGCCATCGCCTCGGGGTACGACTTGCTCGACGTACTGTGCGACGACGGGATCAGCGGCTCGAAGAACGAAGACGACCGGCCGGGCCTTGCTGAGCTACTGACGGCCGTCCGTGCCGGTCAGGTCTCCGTCGTCATCGTCTGCAAGCGTGATCGCCTCGCACGTGATCAAGCGCTCGCCGGTCACATCGAGACGGTGATCCGCCGTGCCGGTGCGGAGCTGATCTGCATCGACGAAGCGGGCCTCAGTCCGATCACCAAGGCCGTGCTCACAATGGTTGCTGAGGTCGAACGCTTGCTTGCTGCGCAACGCACCCGGTTCGCAATGCGGGCGCTCAAGGCCAAAGGGAAGACATTCGGGACGGTGCCCTTCGGCTACCGTCGCAATGCTGATGGTGGCCTCGATCCGCAGCCCGGCGAGATCGAGAGCGTTCACGAGATCGTGGCCATGCGTCATCGCGGCACCAAGCTCGCCGACATCGCCTCCTACCTCACCACCTCGAACGTGCAGACGCGACGCGGTGGCCGGTGGTCCGCTGAGCAGGTCCGCTCGATATGCGAACGGGCCAAGACGCACGGCCTGCCGAAACTCGCCGCGACGGCCGCGTAGCTACCCATTTCATCCGTTCGGCTCATCCTCATCTTCGGCCAAGTCCTTGCCGCACGTGAGCCGTCGAGATGAGAGTGGCTACTTCTTCGTCAGATGCGGGATGTAGAAAACTTGGACGATGGGATGAGAGAGATTCTTGCACGCAATCCCACTCGTAATCTCGAACAGCTCATCGGGAAAGCCGAGGAACTTCTTCAGGAGTGCGTAGGCGATGCAAACGCTGCGGGCCGCGTCGGCCTTCAACTCATCGAGAGGTCCCGCGTGGAGATACTTGCTGCGCGTGTACCAGAGACTGCGCAGATCGCCCGTGAACGAGTCTTCTTGCAGATACTCCCACGCTACAAGCGCGTCGATGTTCTTTTTCCAGTTGTCGATTGGCCCCTTTTCTTTGAGGTCGGGAAACGTGTCGGGGTGAAACCGATGCAGGCCGATGCGCACAGCATTGATCAGTCGCTCGATCATGACGCACGCGGCAGACAGCGCGGAGAAGTGCAGACCTAGTACGTATGCGCGCTCGATGTCGTCGATGATCGGCTGAAAGTCTGGAGCGACGCAGAATTCCGGCGGCTCGATCTCCAAATAGCGCTCGCTCATGCTGTCGGTGACGAGGACATCTGGAATCATCGAATCGGAGATCGCGACTGTGCCATCTGATGGTGCGAGAAAGAACTTCACTGCCTTGCGGGCTTCGGATGCACGGAACGCAGGATCGGTGATGTGTCGAATGCTGTTCCGGCCGATGTTGAGGTTGACCGTGAAGTACGTCTCGGGCATCGAGGCGAGTACCTATCCCTAGCTGGGATGGCTGATGATCGACGTGACGCGGAGAAAGGCACCCTCGAACGTTTTCAGCCGTGAATCCCGATCCGGCAACGCAGCGAGGTCCTTCCCCTTCAGCGTCTCCTGCCGTTGCTGACCGTGTGACGTGAATGCGGTTATCAAAACGGTGTCGCGGCCATCCATGTTTGTCGGATGCTGAATGTCGAATCGAACGCCTACATTCGCGTGGCTGCCGTGCGTCGGCTCAAGGTCGGTTTCTAGGATGGGTTCGCCGGGTGCACCGTAGCCATGAGTATTCTCCGTCCACCCCGGATGCGCTTTCAGAAAAGCGCCAATGACGGCACGGTAGTCGAAGCTCAGGTGATGGAGGGCTTGGAAAACGTCGTCGCTCATCGTTCACTGCACTCTGCATGACGGAGTCGATCTGCCGACCACCAGCATTTGATCGAGACGACGATGCGCTGATCATCCTCCCTCATCCGCCTGATCGATTCAAGCGTCATCCGGGGCTTTCTGCTTGGCAACCGCACAGTTCATGGGCTACTGCTGGCAATGCTTGCTAGCGCATGCGAGGCTCTACGTCTTCGAGCATGTCGCGAAGCGGGACGCGGAGTGCCCGCGACAGGCCGACGAGAGCCAGCAGGCTCGGATTGCGAACACCACGTTCGATGTCGCTGATGTAGTTGCGCGACAGGTCGGCTGCGTCGGCGAGGGAGTCCTGACTGAGTCCGCGCTGCTTCCGAAGACTGCGGATGGATCGGCCGAATGCCTTCAATAGCTTGGCTGCCGAGGCTTGCACTACCGTGGAGTTTCACACTATCGTTGGCACATGCATATCAACGATGGTAGACAAAATGAGCGCCGCAGCAAGCCCCGAAGCGGACTAGAGACATGTCTTCGATCGAATGAACGGGAAGCGATCCGAACAGTCTTTCTCCGCAGAGTGGAGTCGTGCGGTCTTCGCGATGCGTCAGATCTCATGGGCATTCCAGCAAGCCGGTTGAAACGGGAGGTGCAGCGCGGTCACTCGGATGCATACAAGTCGCGTGGTGCGTGGTGCTTTACGTGGAGGCAACTCGCATGCATCGCGTTGCGTCGGTGGACCCTTGCCGAAATTCACGACGCGCTTGGCGACGATGCGGCAACTGTGCTGCCGCCGCTGCTGATGCTGCGCAGCCTAACGGTTCGGCTTCCCGAGTACCTTGTTCGTGCTCTGGAGACGATCGCCGCCGAGGATGGAACGACAGTCGAAGGCTGTCTCGAAGGGGAACTTATGGACTTCGCTGGAACGATAGCATCACGAATAGAGACGGCCATTCCCGGCTTCCGGCGTGCGTACCTCTTCCCCGGCATGGAGTAAGTCAACTGGCCCGGCCCACAGAGTCGGCGTGACCCGCGAACCATGAAGAGGCTTCGGACCGCGCTCGATAGAAGTGTTGATGGTCTCAAGTAACCAAGAACGCGACATGTTCGAGAGGCTCTGGTCGCCTCACAGCAGCAGAAAACAGACGCTCGGCCTTGGCCCAGACGAGTTGTCTACTTTCTTACGAACGCTCCTCGGAGAGATGACACCGGCTTCGACGATCGTGATCGAGCACATAAGTGAAAGCGACGGCGAAGATACTCTAAGCAAATGGGCCGTTCTCTCACCCGCAACGTTGCGCGTACTCGACGCCGCACTTCGACGAGCTGATGGCTCCGATCGAATCATCGAGAATTACATTCAAGCACCCGCTGTCGCCCGCATGCTCGGAATCAAGACCGGCACGTTAGCGAAATGGCGGAACCAAGGCCGAGGCCCGAAACGATGGATTCGAACCAGCAAAACCAGTGTCAGTTACCCGCTCTCAGAAGTGAATGAGTTCCTGCGAACGTGGAAAGGAGGAACGACCCATGCCTATGAAGACCAAAGACTTCGTCGAGGTACAACCCGGCCTGAAGTGGAACAAGCGGAAGAAGATGGCGATCTTCGACGCTTCACCACCGGGCCGGAGGAAGCGGCTTCGCCGGAAGCAGTCGTTTGAGTCTGTCGAGGCTGCGAAGAGTGAGTTCGCAAAGTTTCGTGATGCCGTGAGGGATGAGCGTCCGGGCTATCGACCCGGAGAGATGCCGACGCTGAACGAGTACGTCTCTCAGCACTGGCAGACCATGGCGGGCACGGTGAAGACGGAGACGTTTCGAAGCGATACCGTCTCGGTTCGCAAGCACGTGCTGACTCACCTCGGATCGATGAAGGTGAGCCGCATCGGTGAGTTGGCGATCGAGGAGTTTGTCTCGACGCTGAAGGCCCGAAAGAATGACAAAGGCGATCCCGCTCCGGTATCTGCGCCCACGATCAACTACGCACTCCGCATGCTCCGCAAGATTCTTCACAACGCCCGAAAACGAAAGCTCATAGTTGACGTTCCGCGCATGCCGTTTGAGAAAGAGAGGCTGCTTCGAAACGAGTTCACGGCCGACGAAGAAACTCGCTACCTCGCCGCATTTGACGACAGCGCCGGATTCATGCGCTACCTCGCCGAGAATCGCGTCTACGGCGAAGAACGAGAGTCAAAGAGGTTCGCGTGTCCACGACGGTTCGGTGCATCGCTGAAACCCGATTCCGACGCAGCAAGAGTCTACTTCTCTCGCTTCTCCGAAGGGAGAACGTGGTTTCTTGCGGCGCTGCATACTGGTCTCCGCCGGGGCGACGTGACAACTCTTCGGTGGAGCGACATCACTCTCTCCGAAGGCTTCATCCGCCGCACAACGACGAAGACCGGTCACGAAGCGACGATTCCGCTTTCCGAGACCCTGCGCTATGCACTACTCGCCCAAAAGACCCGGCCGGTGGTGTCGTCTGAGTGGGCGATCACGAACGCGGATGGCTCGCCTTACACGAAACAGACAATCGATCGATACCATCGCATCGCCCTCTCCATCGCAGGGATTGCGAGACGCGTCCGCGTTCACGACCTGCGACACACGTTCGGCAGTGCGCTCGCTTCTGCCGGAGTACCAATGCTCTTCATCGCGAAAGCGCTCGGTCATGCCTCTACGAAGATGACCGAGCGCTATGCTCGGCCGTCAGACGCGGCAATGAAGGCAATTACAAGCGCGCTCGATAACCGTCGGAATGGCGACGACGTGGACACCCGCATGGACACCCGCGCTGGAAATGAGACAGAGAAGTTGATTCTTAACCAGCAGCCCCAGAAACGAACAAAGCCACCGTTTCCAGTGGCTTGGGCTAGATTTCGAACTGGAGCCGTTGGCCGGATTTGAACCGGCGACCTGCTGATTACGAATCAGCTGCTCTGCCAACTGAGCTACAACGGCGAGTCGGGATGCGGCCCTGAAGAACAGGGGGGCGCGCGATTCTATTCACGGTGGCTTCAGGTGTCGAGAGGTTACACTCCGCCGCGAATTGACGATGACGATTTTGGAAGTGGAATCGGAGGGCGGGGGTCGGGGATCGGGGGCCGGAGTAGAACGCGAGATCCGACCGCCGGCGTTGCCGCGTTCGGAACGGTTCCTGGCCATCGCCATCGCGGGCGTGACGCTGGTCATGCGCGGCATCGCCTTCTTCCACTACCGGTTCGACTCCGACGAGCCGCAGCATCTGCATGTGGCCTGGGGATGGACGGCCGGGCTGCTGCAGTATCGCGATCTCTTCGACAACCACGCGCCCCTCTTTCACATGGCCTCGGCGCCGCTGCTCCGATTGCTGGGCGAGCGCCCGGACATCCTGCTCTTCATGCGGGCACCGATGGTCATCCTCTGGATCGTGGTCAACTTCGCAGCGTTCACGCTGGCGCGTCGCTTGTACGACACGCGCGTGGGGGTGTGGGCGCTGCTGCTGCTCAACGTCTTTCCCCCCTTCTTTCTGAAGTCGCTCGAGTTCCGCACCGACAATCTCTGGAACGTCTGCTGGATGGTGGGGGTGCTGATGCTCGTCGATGCGTCATCCGAGCCGGGACAGGAGGCATCACGCCACCTGCACCTTTTCCTCGGCGGCGTCCTCTTCGGCTGCGCCCTTTCGGTCTCCCTCAAGACCTCGCTCCTCCTCTTCTCTCTGGCCGCGGCCGGCGTTCTGACGTGGGCGGCCCGAATCCGAGGGAGGGAGCGGTCACCGGTGAGGCCAGTAGACATCACACTCGTCGTCACCGGATTCGTCATCGTGCCGGCGCTCATCGTCGCCTACTTCGTCGCCCGCGGCGCATGGAGCGATTTTGCCTACTGTGTATTCCACTTCAACGCGCTGGTCGCGCTCACCCGCTCTACCCGCGCCGTCTGGTATCCGCGCCTGCTCTATGTCCCGCTGATCATCATCCTCGTGCGCGTGGCGTGGCGCTATCGGGGGACGACGACCACCTGGCGCTATCTGTTCGCCGTGGCCACCGGCATCTTCATCCTCACGCTCGGCGGGTTCTGGATCCTGATCTCGCCGCGCGACTATCTGCCGTTCTTTCCGTTCATGGCCATCTTCTCCGCCGCGGCGCTGATGCGGCGCAAGCATTTCGTGATGATCCTGTGCGTGCTGTCGATCGTCTTTCTCGTCAGCGTCGGTTACTACACGGAATGGCTTTCGAACCGGACCCGAGAGTCCATCACGATGGAGAAGCAGCTCCTGCGTCTGACGACTCCATCCGACATGGTGATGGATTACAAGGGCGAGATGATCTACCGGCGCAGACCGTACTACTTCATCCTCGAGTTCATCACGCGCAACGCCATCGCCCAGGGGCTCATCGCGGACACGGTTCCGGAGGATCTGGTGAGAACGCGTTGCCACGTGGCACAGGCGGATGGAACGCAGTGGCCCGAGCGTGCCCGCGTTTTCATGCATACATACTTCATCGATCTCGGCCGGCTGCGCGCCTCGGGGCAGTGGCTCCGGCCCAACGGTTCGTTCACCATCGGCGTGCCGGGCGATTATGTGATTCTGACAAAGCACGGGGAGGCCGGCGGCCGGCTCGACGGCACGCCCTACCGCGGCCCGCGGCCGTTGGCGGCAGGCCCTCACACCTTTACCGCCACACATGCGGAACGGCTGGCCTGCCTCTGGGCTCCCGCCTATGCGCGCGGCTTCTCCCCCTTCCACCCGCAGGATCTCGACTTCTGATGACCCTCGCACTCGACCGGACACTCGTCATCGCGCCTCATCCGGACGACGAGTCGATCGCCACCGGCGGCCTGCTGCAGCGTGCCGTCGCCGCCGGCGGGGAGGTACGCGTGGTCTTCGTCACCGACGGCGACAACAACCCCTGGCCGTTGCGCTATCTGAAAAAGAAGCTGTGGATCAGCGACGCCGACCGAGCCGAGTGGGGAGCGCTGCGGCGCGAAGAATCACGCCGCGGGTTGGCCGCGCTCGGCATTCCCCCCTCCTCGGCGATCTTCCTCGGCTATCCGGACACGATGCTGCTCAGGATGGTCCGGGCCGGGGACCTTCGCGCGCGCGACGCGCTGGCTGCCATCATCGAGGCCTTTTCACCGTCGATGCTCGTACTCCCTTCGGCCTTCGATCTCCATTCCGATCATCGCGCCATCTCCTGGCTGGCGCACGGCGCGGCAAAAGGCCGGAACGTCGTCACCTACGTGATTCACGGCCATGCACCGGGCGGCCTGGTGGCCTTTCGTCTCGAGCTCAGCCCCGAGGAAACCGCGCGGAAGCGGGCCGCCATCGAATGCCACCAATCGCAGCTCATCCTCAGCCGGTCGCGATTCCTTTCGTATGCCCGATCCGTCGAGGAGTTTCAGCAGGCGGAGTTCGACATGGCCCTCGAATCGCGACTGCACGACTGGAGTTGCGCGGTGAAGCACGCGGTGCGGGTAGTCACCCACAGCGGCAGTAATTAGAGAGGGTCGGGTCCTTGACTGTCTATACAGAAACTTGTATACATGGCAGTGAAGAGTGTCTGACAAGCCGTTGGTTTGGCTCGAAAGTTCGCGAAGTGATGTCCGGACATTTCCGGCCTTCGTTCGCCGGTTGACCGGCTTTCAACTGCGGAGGACTCAACAAGGACTCGATCCGAACGACTGGAAGCCGATACCTTCGGTTGGCCCTGGCGTTCGCGAGATTCGAATTCATACCGAAGGCGCATACCGGGTGTTTTACGTTGCGGCATTCGAGGAAGCGATCTACGTGCTTCATGCGTTCGAGAAGAAGACGCGCAAGACAGCAGCCAGGCATCTGGAGATTGGACGACAGAGATTCCGCGCCCTGGTGCAAATGAGGCAACATGAAAAGAAAAGGAACCGTTAGGGTCACACCGTCGAGCGGCAACGTTTTCCGAGATCTTGGGTTCTCACGCGAGGAAGCAGTACATCTCTCCGTCCGCGCGGATTTGCTCATCCAACTCCAGAAGGTGATCGCTTCCCGAGGTCTCAAGCAGGCGGAGATCGCTAAGATCCTCCACGTGACTCAGCCTCGGGTCAGCGATCTCCTGCGCGGACGAATCGATTTGTTCAGCACCGATGCGCTCCTCGACATGCTGGCCAGCCTTGGCGCAATGGTGCGACTGGTCGTGAAGGCGCCTCGCAAGGTGGCATGACGAAGGGACGATCCGTTTTACCCGCGAATGTCACGCGCTTGCCGGGTGGGCGACGAGACTCCAAACCCGGCTTATCCCCAGATGACGCAGATGGGACGCAGATGAAAACCATCTTCCATCTGCGTTTTATCTGCGCCATCTGCGGATAAGCCTTTCATCAATCACCCGGCCACGCCATCGCCTCGGCGAACCCCGGCAACGCCGCCGACAGCTCCTCGAGGTGCGCGCTGGCGATGCCCTCCAGCTCCCACGCCAGCACGCCGCTGACGGTGGTCTCCCGCTGTTCCGCCCGATACTCCAGCATATCGATGTGATGCCGCGGCAGCCGTACCCGCAGCGCCGCGCTCCGGATCGCCTGCGGCAGGATGCCATCCGCATCGTCCCCGAGCGCCTCTTCGATGACGTGCATCGGCCAGATCTCCAGCGCCTTGGCCATCATCTCCGCCCGCGGAAACCACTTCCCGAGCGGC
>JADGNY010000168.1 GCA_017883235.1 Thermoanaerobaculia bacterium
CACCGGTGATGTACGGCAAGCCGCCGTAGTGCGACATCACGCGGACGACCCACGGCACCATGATCAGCCAGGCGATCGTCTGCGAGAGCCATCCGAGGAAGAACGCGCCGCGCGCGGTTCGCGCACGCGTCAACGCCACGAAGAGCGGGAGCAGGGCGATGAACATCAGCCAGCCGATGGCGGCGTTCGGGAAGGCGAAGGCGAAGAGAACGCCGGAGAGGGAGGCGAGGGCTACGTTGATCGCGAGGCGCAAGGCGGGCGAAGGATAAAGGATTAATCTGTACTACTCATCAGCAGTTTTCTGCGTACGACACGAAAGTTTTTTCCAGGTAGATCGAGACGCGCCCATGTAAGAACCGTAGCCCCCGGCTCCAGCCGGCGAAGGCGCGGCTTCGCCGCCGGGCACAGACAAGAGTGTCTGTGCCACATTGGATCTGGCGAAGACTCCACACTTCAGCAAATACCGACACTCAATGTGGCACAGACACTCTTGTCTGTGCCGTGCGGCGAAGCCGCGCGTCAGCAGATCACTTCTTGAACAGCGCGTCGAACGCCTTTCGCGCGTCATCCGGCGTCTGCGGCTGGCGAGCCTTGTCCGCGGTCAGGTCGCGGACGACCTTCGGCTGGAAGAAGGCGCACTCGTTGCGGAGGTGCTTGGCGGAGATGCGGGCCGGGATGCTCTCGCGGCACTCCCAGAGCGTGGTGGTATCGAAGGCGCGGCAGTTGCCGCAGGTATGCAGGTCGGCGCCGCACTTGACGCAGGTCTCTTCGGATGTCGGCTGATCGAGCCCGAGCCTCTGCGTGCCGCATGCGTTGCACTTGAAGACCTCGGGGCCGAAGCCGCCGGCGGTCCGTCCGCGCGGGGCGCCCTCGATCCTCTGATTCTGCGGTTCGTACGGAGTTTGCGGCGGACGCGAGCTGCTGGACGAAGACGAATTCGACGAATAGCCGCCGCCGCTATCCTGATAGCCGCGGTGCCTGTATTTGCGATCACTCAAATGATTCACCTCATGAAAACGTAGTAAACCGCCCCGGCGATAAGGAGGACGGCGATCACGAGGAAGATCAACCGTATCGCTACCTTGGCCAGCTTCAGAATGACCAGATCACGATGATCGCAATGAGGATCCCGAGGAGCTCGTTGATGCCTGGCATGGCGGGAGTGCCGGGTAGTGTAACAGGTCGGTTGGTGGATTGATTGCGTTGAGTGAGGAACACGGTGTTCATCCCAAGCTCTGTCATCCTGAGGCGGCGGCAGCCCCGGAGGGGCAGAGCGCGCCGAAGGACCCCCAGCCTGAAACCCGGACAGGGTGGGGGAAAGTCGACTATTCCGCCGCCCAACCGGGATACAACGTGGGGGTCCTTCGACCGTCCTGCGGCTCAGGATGACAGTGAGGATGACAGGTCAACATGCCCGCCGTATGTTCTGGCTTACAGCACCAACCTCACCGGCTGCTCCAGGTAGCTCCGCAACGTACGCAGATACTCCGCGCCCAACGCGCCGTCGACGACGCGGTGATCGCAGGACATGGTGACCTTCATCCGGTCGCGGATCACTACCTGACGATCGACCACCACCGGCTGCGCGCTGGTGGCGCCGATGGCGAGGATGGCCACGTTCGGAGGATTGATGATGGCGGTGAATTGTTCGATGCCCCACGCGCCGAGGTTCGAGATGGTAAAGGTCGAGCCCTGGTAATCGTTCGGGGTCAGCTTGCGATTTTTTGCTTTGTCAGCGAGCGAGCGGACTTCGTTGGAGATGTCAGTCACCGATTTCTGGTCGGCGTTGCGAACGACTGGGGTGATGAGCCCCTCGGGAGTGGAGACGGCGATACCGATGTGGATCTCGCCGTGCTGCTTGATGGCCTCATCGCCCCATGATGCGTTCACGTTCGGGTGATGGCGCAACGCCAGCGCCGCCGCGCGGACGATGAAGTCGTTCACGCTGGTCTTGATGCCTTCGATCTCGTTCAACTGCTCGCGCAGCGAGAGGAGATTGGTAACGTCGTAGTCTGCGGTCAGATAGAAATGCGGGATCGGTCCCGTCGACTCCGCGAGCCGCCTGGCGATGGTGCGGCGCATCGCGCTCAGCGGGATCTCTTTTGTCTCGAGCTTCTGGATCGGCGGCAGCGACGGCGTCTTTGCCTTCTGCGGCGAGGCGGCGGCAGGCTTGAAGTTCTTCACATCGTTCGCGACGATGCGGCCACCCGGCCCGCTCCCCTGCACCTGTTCCAGAGTGACGCCCATCTCGCGCGCCATCTTCCGAGCCAACGGTGAGGAGCGTTTTCTGCCGCCGGCATCCTGCGGCACCGGCTCACTCGAAGCCGCCGCAGTCCGATCGATCCGCGGCGCCTTCATGTCGATCGCCTCGGCGTATTCACCAGTCGACTTCTTGATCGAGTCTTTCTTGTCGATGGCGCGGCGCGCAGGTGCGGCTTCCGCGCTGGGTTCCTGGCGAGGCGCGGCTTTCTCCCCCGCGCCGAGAATCGTAGCCAGCACCCCACCCACCTCGACCATCTGCCCGGCCTCGGCCGCGACATTGCCGAGCGTACCGTCCTGCTCCGCTTCGAGATCGAGATTCACCTTGTCGGTCTCGATCTCCAGCAGCGGCTCGCCTTTCTTCACGGCGTCGCCCGACTTCTTGTACCAGCGGACGACCTTTCCCTCGGTCATCGCGTCGCCCATCTTGGGCATGATGATGTCAGCCATTCGCGTACATCACTTTCTTTACCGCGGCGATCACGTGCTGCTCGTGCGGCGTGGCCAGCACTTCCAGATTGCGGGCATACGGCATCGGCACATCCTCGCCCGTGACGCGCGCGACCGGCGCATCGAGCTCGTCAAAAACCGTCTCGGTGATGCTGGCGGCGATCTCCGCCGCCGCGCCGAACGGTTTCCACTGTTCCTGCACGACCACGCAGCGATGGGTTTTGGTGACCGAGGCGCAGGCGGGCTCGAGATCGAGCGGGCGAAGCGTGCGGAGATCGATCACTTCGCATTCGATCCCCTCGTCCCGCGAGAGCTTCTCCGCGGCGATGAGCGACATCTGCAGCATGCGGCTGTACGAGACGATCGTGACGTCGCTCCCCTCGCGCGCGACGCGCGAGACGCCGAAGGGGACGGTGAAACCGGCATCATCCGGCACTTCCCCCTTCATCCCGTACAGCGCGGCGCTCTCGAGGAAGATGACCGGATCGCGTCCGCGGATCGAGGTCTTCAGCAACCCCTTGGCATCGGCCGGCGTGGCCGGGGCGACGACTTTCAGGCCGGGGAAGTGCGCATAAAACGATTCGAACGTCTGCGAATGCTGTGCGGAAAGCTGGACGCCCGCCCCCTGCGGCCCGCGAATGACCACTGGGACGTCGACCTGTCCGCCGGAGAAGTAGCGCACTTTCGCCGCGTGATTGAGGATCTGGTCGGCGGCGACGATGGCGAAGTTCATCGTCATCATCTCCACGATCGGCCGCAGTCCGAGCATGGCCATGCCCACCGCGGTCCCTACCATCCCGGCCTCGGCGATGGGCGTGTCGATCACGCGCTTCGGGCCGTACTTTTTCAACATGCCGGCGGTGATGCGGAACGTCCCTTCGTAGACGCCGATGTCTTCGCCCATGATCAGGACGTTCCCGTCCCGATCCATCTCTTCCATCATGGCGTCGCGGATGGCGTCGCGGTAGCTCTTTTCGGTCATTGGGTTTACTCGTTCTCTCGCGCGGGCCCCTGCTCGGCGACGACGTCCCGCCACAGCTCCCCGGCATCCGGTGCGGCGCTCTCTTCCGCGAACTGCACGGCGGCGGCGACTTCTCCGGACGCCCACTCCTCGATCGTCTTCACATCGTCGTCGGTGAGGTTGCAGATTTCGCCGAGGCGGTTGCGGAGGATTCCGATCGGATCGCGATGGCGGTGCTGCTCCACTTCATCCTTGCTCCGATACGGCTGAAGGATGTCGGCCGCACCGTGGCCGGAAAAGCGATAGGTGACCGCCTCGATGCAGTACGGCGTGCCGGTCTCCCGAATCTGACGGACGACGCGGTCGGCCACACCGCGGACGGCGAAGACATCCTGCCCATCCACCTTCTCGGTGGGAATGTTGTAGGCGCGCACGCGGGCCGAGAGATCGGTCAGCGCGGAATGCCGCTCCACCGAGGTCCCCATCGCGTAGCCGTTGTTCTCGATGATGAAAAGGATCGGGCACATCCCCGCCTTGCCCCACAGGCCGGCCATGTTCATGGCCTCATGGAACGAGCCGATGTTCATGGCGCCGTCGCCGAAGTAACAGACGGCGATGCGCTCGGTCTGGCGATAGCGAAGGGCGTACGCGGCACCGGCGGCGAGCGTCAGATGCCCGCCGACGATACCGTAGCCGCCGTAGAAGCCGTGCTCGACGTCGAACAGATGCATCGAGCCGCCCTTGCCTTTGGAGACGCCGGTGGCCTTGCCGAACAGCTCGGCCATGATCCGCCGCGGCTCGGTGCCGAGGGCCAGGGCATGGGCGTGGTCGCGATAGCCGGTGAAGACGATGTCATCCTTCTGCAGCGCCGTGATGATGCCGCTGGCCACCGCTTCCTGCCCGCTGTAGACGTGGAGGTATCCGCCGATCCTGCCTTTGCGGAACTCCCGCTCCGTCGCTTCTTCGAAGCGCCGGATGAGGACCATCTGCCGGAGGATGTCGGTCCACTCCGGCGCGCAGGCAGCCACAGGGTCGATCGTTGCCGAGGTTTGTTCTTTCGCTTTTGCCATCAATTCAGTGCGTCAAAAGGGTGCACGACGCGGGCCGGGATTCTATATCGAGTGGGTGGTGGCTCTGGTCACGGAAAACGAAAGGCAATGTTGAATGTTCAATGTTCAATGTTGAGTGTTGAATGTCATCCCGCGTGGATGTTCCATTCGACATTCAACATTGAACATTCAACATTGAACATTGCTTCTACGTTCACCCCAACCCCGCGTCCAGATCCGTTCCCTTCACGATAAACGCCAGCGCCACCACCGCCAGCGCGATCCCGTTTACCTCCAGCGCGGTGGTGATCGACCAGCGCTGGGCGACGAAACCGGCCATGAGGCTGCCGAGCGGCATGCCGCCGCGGAAGGCCAGCATGAAGATCGACATGACCCGGCCGCGCATGGCGTCGCTGGTCGAGAGCTGGACCAGGGAGCTGTAGAGCGAGATCACGCCGACGATCGCGGAGCCGGCGATGAAGGCGATGACCAGGCTGGCACCGAGATGCCGAGAGAAACCGAAGGCCACCAGCGTAGCGGCGAAGACGAGCTGCAGCGCCAGAGCCAGACGTCCTTTCTTCGCCGCGTAGCTGCTGCCGGCGACGAAGAGCGCGCCGACGACGGAGCCGACGCCGTAATCAGCTTGCAGCAGAGAAAGGCCTTGCGGCCCGAGGTTGAAGATGCTCTTGGCCACCACCGGCATCATCGTGAAGAGCGGCATGCCCAGGAAGGTGCCGGCGAACGAGAGAAAGGTTAACAAGAGCAACGACCGCTTCGACGCCACGAACGCGAAGCCCTCTTTCATCTGCGCCATCATCGACGTCGACGTGGCGTCGGCGTGCACCGGTGGCATCCTGATGATCGACAGGGCGATGATCACGAAGATGAACGACAGGCCGTTGATTCCGAAGCAGGCCGTCGCTCCCCACAGACCGAAGACGACGCCCCCGAGAGCCGGGCCGATCACGCGCGCCAGGTTGAACTGCATGGAGTTCATGGCCACGGCGTTGGCCATGTCGTCGCGCTTGACGAGCAGCGGCAGCAGCGACGCATAGGCCGGCCCGCTGATCGACTGCGCACTGCCGGTCAGAAACGAAAGGATGAAGATGTGCCAGATCTTCACCGTGTGAAAGTAGATGAGCGCCGCCAGGATCAGGGCGAAGCTCCCCTGCAGGACCTGCGACAGCAGCATGATCTTGCGGCGCTCCAGCCGATCGGCGATGACGCCGCCGAAGAGCGAGAAGAGCAGCATGGGGCCGGTGGCGAGAAAGCCATCCACACCCAGGAGCAATGCCGAGCCGGTCATCGTGTAGACGAGCCAGCCCTGCGCCAGCGTCTGCATGAAGGTGCCGGTGGTCGAGGCGAACGCGCCGAACCAGAGAAGCCGGAAGTCGCGGTACCGCAACGCGCTGAAAGTCCGCTGGAATCGTCCGCGCGGGATACCCACCTGCGCGTTCGCCTCGACCGTCTCTTCCTGAGGGAGCGAAGAGCTCATCGAGCGATCCGCAACCTCTCCGCGGTTCCGGCGGTGTGGGCATGGCAGATGGCGACGGCGAGTGCGTCGGAGGCATCCATGGACATGACCAGATTCGCGCACCCGGGAAGAAGCATGCGCACCATCTTCGCAACTTGCTCTTTTTCGGCCGCGCCGTATCCAACGACAGCGCTTTTGACGCTTCTCGGCGAGTACTCGAAAACGTCGAGCTTCGCCGACCGCGCCGCCAGCAGGATCACGCCGCGCGCGTGCGCAAGCTGAATCAGGCTCTTGATGTTCTGCCCGCCGAACGGCGCTTCGACCGCAACCGCCTCGGGGACACACCGGCCGATGACGCGAACCAGCTCATCGTGGATCTTGCAGAGACGATCCGCCAGCTCCGACCCCCGCACCGTGCCGATCGTCCCCTGCTCGATCAGCGTCAGCCGCCCCCGAACCTGCTCGATGACCCCAAAACCTGTTGTGACCGAGCCGGGATCGACGCCGAGGATTCGCACGAGGGGGATTGTAGCTGGAGTGAGTCACGCACTCTCTTCAAACGTGAGACGGAACATCGAACCTTGTTTCAGAGTCAGCTTCGGCCTCACTCGCCATGACTTCTGGGGCCGGCCACTTCGACAGTCTCGGTAACCCTTTTCACGCCCAGAACCTCACCTCGAAGATCTCCCGCCCTTCCTCCCGATACTTCGCCTCGTAGTTTGTCCGCGGCGGATCGTCTGCGCTCGGAATGCGGCGCTCGCTTCGGAAGAACTGTTCGATGACCGGCGCCGCGGCTTCGTAGTACTGGCGATGATCGGTGACGTAGATGCCGCTGCCGCCGGGGACCAGCACCCTCCTGATCTCCGTCAGCACCTCGGCGCGAATGATGCGCCGCTTCTGTTCGCGCTTCCGCGGCCAGGGATCGGGAAAATAGACGTGAATCTCGTCGATCGACGCGTTTGCCAGCATGTCGCGCAGGACGAGAAACGCGTCGTGGTTAACGAGGCGGATGTTGTCCAGGCCGCGTTTGGTCACGCGGTCGCGGATCAGGCGGTGGTAGTGCAGCGATTTCTCGATGCCGATGAAGTTCACGCCGGGTTGTTCGGCCGCACCGGCGATGAGAAAACGTCCCTTCCCCGAACCGATCTCCAGCACGGCGCGGTTGCGGTTGCCGAACAGCTTTGCGAGGTCGAGGCGGACGAATCCTGTCACGCGCGGGTCGATGACAAAGTCGGAGCCATTCACGCCGGCATCATACGAAACACGAGGAGTTGACTCTCATCGGCGTCGGATTAGCGGAAACAGTCACGCATCCGCGTCACGATCGCGCTTTCTCCTTTTGACTTCCCCTTCTTTCGCTCTATCCTTCGTCCATGGTTACGGTTGCGGCATTCCATCCGTCTCGAGGGTCGCGCGCGTGAACGCGATCGCGGCGGAGTCATTCGATCCGACGATCGCCGACCTGGCGCCGGTCGTGCCGCGGGCAGAGCTGCACCAGGAGCTGCACCAAGGGCTGCACCAAGAGCTGCACCAGAAGATCGACGAGCTCGATTTCGCACAGATGTACGAGGACAACCTCGGACTTCTCGTCGCCATCGCCATGCGCAAGTTTCAGGTGCCGGAAGTCGATGCCGAGGCGCTCGCGCACGAGGTCTTCTTCTCGTACCTCAAACGGAAGGATGAGATTCGCGACCTGCATCACTGGCTGATCGGCGCCATCTGTCACGCCAGCCGTTATTTCTGGCGGCAGAATGGCCGGCGCACCGAGCAGCTCGATCATTCATGGGCCGTACTTCTGCCTGATCCGGCCTCGGCGGGAATCAACGACCTGCTGCCGGCGCAGCTTGCCGCCCGCGAGATTCTCGAAGCGCTGCCATCGCGCTATCAGGAGATCCTGCGCCTGCGTTACTACGAGGGCTACAGCATTCGAGAGATCGCCGACTATCTCGGCGTCACCGCGAAGTACACGCAGAAGCTGGTCACGAAATGTTTGCGCCGGGCGGAACAGATGTACAACGCCGCTCCCCCGAGGAAGAAGCCATGAATCATTCCGACGATCTCCAGCACCTCGCCGATTGCCCATCGTGCCGTCAACGGTTCAGTGAGAAGGTTCTGCCCTTCAACGCGGCACGCCGCCGGGAAGGGGCGCGCGCATTCGCCGCCGCCGCGGTCCTGATCGAGCGCGAGCGCGAAAACGCGCCAGACATCGTGGATCGCCTGCTTCGCCGAACCCCGATCGCGGAGTGGCCCGGCCTCGCCGAATCACGGGCGCTGCGCAACAACGCCGCGCTCGAGCAGATGAGCGAGGAGATACGGAAGCGCATCGAGCGAAAGCCGGTCGAAGCGCTGGCCATTGCCAACCTCGCCGCATCGATCGCCGAGACGCTTTCTGCCAACTCCTACCCGCCGGCAGTCATGGCCCAGATCCGGTCGACGGCGCTGCGCGACCGCGCCAATGCCCTCCGGTATCTCGGGCGCCTCGACGAGGCATACCACTCGATCGAAACGGCCGAGGCGCGGCTGGGCGAATTCCCGGGCCTTGCGCACGACCGGGCCATCATCTGGCTGGTGAAAGCAATGATCCAGGGACAGATGGATCTCTTCGACGAAGCGGAACAGATGATCTCCGCGGCCAGCGTCGTCTTTGCCGACGTCAACGACCTGCCGCGATTTTTTCAGGCCGGCCTCGTCTCCGGAAACCTGTTCGGCCGCCAGAAGCGGTACAAGGACGCCCAACGCATCTTTGGCGACCTGCTCGACGTTGCCACGAGCACCGGCGACGTCAAGACTCAGGCGCGCCTTTTCAACAACCTCGGTCACTGCGCCATCTATCTCGATGACTACGCCCGCGCGAACATTCACTTCTCCGAGTCGATCGCGCGTTTCACGGACCTCGGCCTACACGCCGAAGTTCCGCGCACGAATCTCGGCGCGGCCCTCGTCCTCATCGGCAAAGGGCAGATCGCTTTCGGCCTTGCGCGGCTCGAAGATGCCCGCCGCGCGTTCATCGAACTGGGAATGATGGGAGAAGCCGGCCTCTGCGCATTGCGAATCATCGAGGTTCTGATCGACCGCGGCGATACCGAACAGGCGCGCGCTCTGACCGCCGCCGTGATCGACGAATTCGAAGCGGCGGGGATCGACACGCGCGCCGTGCAAGCCGTGGCCAGTCTGCAATCATCCATCGACGCGGACGGTGCGACGGGAGAAACCGTGCGCACCGTCCACGAGATTGTGCAGGGGCTGGCAACCGATCAGGCCCAAGCGAGCTGACCGCTCGTCAAGGTACCGGCCACGACCACTCGTCCAGCCCGACGATCTGCCGGATGATCTTGACGATCTTCGAGCCGGCCGACGGCCGGGAGCCGTCTCTCGACGGGACCGCGTAGACGTTCGAGGCGGCGAGAACGGCGATGAGCGAAGCAGTAGCAAGACCTTTGGATACACGACGCATAAGCCCTCCAGGTGTGTGCCCGGCCACGCGCCGGGCGGTGTTTTTCGGGAGGGCGCCCTCTTCTTCTAGCGTGACGAAAGTCCGGTTTTTGCTACCCCACTGTTGAGAAATATTTTGCACACGTCCCGGCGGACCGGCGAGCTCGGCCGGGAAACCTTTTCGTCGACCGTGGTGCGTGTTATCGTCTTGTCATTCCGCACAATCCAAAAGCTTCCGACGTTCCAGCGCCTGCGATGTTCGAGGCATCGCCGATGGTCCATGACGCGGCCCATGACGCGGCCCATGAGCCGCCAGCACCGGCGCCGCCGCCGTGTGTCATCGACGAGGAGCAGTTCATCCAAGTCTATGAAAAGAATATCGGCGTGCTCATTGCCGTCGCCATTCGGAAATTTCAGGTGCCGGCTGACGACGCCGAGGCGCTCGCCCATGAGGTATTCCTGTCGTATCTCAAGCGAAAGGACGATATCCGCGACCTGCATAAGTGGCTGCTCGGCGCAATCTGCAATGCCAGCCGCTATTACTGGCGCCAGCATGGCCGCAATATCGAACAGCTCGACACGGAGCTCGCCGCGGAACGGCCGGATCCGGCATCGAAGGACATCCTGGAGATCATGGCCTCGCGGATTGCGGCGGGCGAAGCGCTGGCCGGCCTCTCACCGCGCTATCAGCACATCCTTCGCCTTCGCTATTTCGAGGGCTACAGCATCAATGAGATCGCCGAGCACCTCGGAGTGACGGCGAAATACACCCAGAAGCTCGTAACGAAATGCCTGCGCCGCGCCGAGGAGGTTTTCGATGCCTCGGAACCAAGGAAGAAAACATGAAGCACTCGGACGATCTTGCGCACCTCGCCGAATGCGCTGCCTGCCGCCGGCGGTTCACTGGCAATGTCGTGACGTTTGATGCCGCACGGCGCAACCGCGAGGAGGAATTCACCGCAACGGCAGCCCGGCTCGAGCGCGAACGTGATGCTTCGACGGATGTCGTGGCGCGTTATCTCCGCGATACGCCCGCCGATGAATGGGCACGTCTCGCCGAGATGCCGGAGCTGCGTAACAACGCAGCATTGGAACAGATGAGCGAGGAGGTGCGGAAACGGCTGCACCGCAAACCCCGCGAGGCACTGGCAATTGCCAATCTCTCGGCGTCGATCGCGGAATCGCTGCCTCCGAGTCAGTACTTTCCCGTCATCCTTGCCCAGATCCGCGCGAACGCGTGGAAGGACCGCGCGAGCGCACTGCGCTATCTGGCGCGTTATGAGGAAGCGATCGAAGCCGCGGAGCGCGGCGAAGAATCGCTGTCGTCATTTGCCGGCCTCGAGCACGATCGCGCCATCGTGCGGCTTGTGAAAGGCATGGCCCTGGCGCAGTTGGAGCGATTCGAGGAGGCGCATGCAATTCTGTCCGAGTGCCGGAGCGTGTTCCGCGGACATGACGACGTCAAGCGGTACGTACAGGCGGGGCTGGCGGAGGCGA
>JADGNY010000169.1 GCA_017883235.1 Thermoanaerobaculia bacterium
CGATGTTCGCCAGCATTTGCTGGGCCGTCGGATAAAAGGCGACCGTGACCGTGTCATTATTCCTCGAATAGTCGCAAATCGTGGCTCCGTTTCTCGTCGTCGTCACCGGTCCCGTGTAGGTTGACCCCATTGCCGTGCTGACTGCCCCACCGCTTGGACACCTAACCGGATATCGCCGCTGATTCAAGATAGCGTCGCGCCCTCGCGCGCGCAATGGTCGAGAACGGGGATTGGGGTCAGGTCCAAAGTCGAAAGTGCTCTGTCTAACTGGTTGACTCAGCGGCACTTGTCTCTGGCACTTTCGACTTTGGACCTGCCCCCAATTGCCTCGGCCGAAGCAGGAGGGTGCGAAGCAATAGCCTGTTGGATTGGACCTGACCCCAAGCGCCCTTGGGCCTAGATCGTCTGGCGGGCCAATGCGCAAGCGCCAAGGGCGCCGGAGTAGTCGCCGAGTTTGGCGTGCTCGATGCGGATGCGGTGCTCGGGGTCGGGCCTGAGAAAACGGCTGCGTGCCACGTCGGCGATCGGTCCGACGAACGCTTCCTTGAGGCGCTGTGCCACGCCGCCTCCGATCACGATCATTTCCGGATCGAACATGTTCACGATATTGCCCGCCAGCAGGCCGAGGTAGTGCTGTGCGCGGGCGACCACCTCGCGCATCACCGCATCGTTTTGCTCGAGCGCGCGAGCAATCACACTGCTGGTCATCCGATCCTTGTTGCGCTCCTTCATGATCGTCAAGGCGGCGCTTTCCGGTGATGCGGCGCGCACGTCGCGCTCCATTGCGCTGCGGCTCGCCAGAGCCTCAACGCACCCTCGTCGTCCACAAGAGCATTCCGGACCGTCTTCGTTGATGACCATGTGGCCGATCTCCCCCGCCGCACCGCGAAACCCGCGATCGATCCTGCCATTCGCGATCAGGCCGCCGCCGATGCCGGTGCCGACCCAGATCCCGACCGCGCGGTCCCTTCCCTTCGCCGCGCCATAGGCGTGTTCGCCGAGAATGGCAACCTGCACGTCGTTGCCGAGGACCACGTCGGTGCGGAGCCGCTTGCGGAGTGTGGCGGCGAGCGGTACGTCCGTCCAGCCAAGATTGGGGGCGCGGACGACGATGCCTCGCTCGAGATCGACGGCGCCCGGCGCACCGACTCCGATCGCGCGGATCGTCGACATCTTGACCGAAGCTTCCTTCGCCGCGATCAGGATGTGATCGCCGATCTGACTGAGCGTCTCCTCCGAAGACGCGTCCGGTGTGGTGACGCAGTCCGAGCTGCCGAGTACACGTCCCTTGCGGTTGGCGACGACCGCAACAAAGCTGGTGCCGCCGAGATCAACACCTGCATAGATCGTGGACATCGCTGTCTCCCTCCATTTTGCGGAAGCGTATCGCAGACCGTGCCGCTTCGCCCCGCTCCAGCCAAGAACACCAGAATTCGCTGGATCCGAATGGCCGTGTGTGGGCGATCGCCGATAGCCGGTCGACATCGCCGGGATGCCCGTCTCGCCGAGGTGAACCGTGGTCGAGTGAAGCTAAGCTGTTGAGGAATCATTGGTAGCGCATACGGGATTTGAACCCGTGTTACCGCCGTGAGAGAGCCATTCTCAAATAGCTATATCTCTCTGATTCCAAACACTTAGCGCGAAACGGTCGTTTTCGCGTGTCCACGGAAACATGCGGGTTTTGGGCATCTCCGTGGCCAAGTATGCGAGTGATTTTGCGAGTGACAAGCCCTCTCCACGAGCCACGGAAACGACAACCGAAGGGCTGACCCCGGTCCGACCTGGAGCTGATCCTGACGGTATGGGGTGTCGGCAAGATCCTCGGCCTGACGATCATGTACGAGGCCGGCGACATGAGCCGCTTCGCCAGTCCCCGTAACTTTGCTTCGTACTGTAATGGGTGACCCTAACGCGATCTGCGCCGGAGGGTCTGGCCCTCACGCGATCTGCGCCGCCTCGGTTCCATTCTGTCAGCGTACTGAATCAGAAGGAGATCTCTTTCAGATCAGCGAGCGTCACATTGCGGCGTTCGGAGCCGGCGCTGACGACGTACGAGCCGCGCGGGAGATGGTCGATGCGCAGCGGGATCGTCGCCGATGTCGCGAGCCACACGCCGAGATTGGCTAGCGCTTCGTGCACGGGAAATCCGGACGTCGACCAAAGCGCGACCGGCAACGAAGATTTCGCGCGAATGGCGAGTGCGGATCGCGCGGGCTCAACGTCGAGCGCGATGGTGCCCGTCAGTTCGCGCGCCGGCCAGAATGCCCATCCAGCCATGGGCGAGAAGACCGCGAGCTCCGCGTTCGCCTCGCTGGACGGAACCTGCATCGATGCGCGTCCATCGGCGCCCGTGGTGGCCATCCGCATCGCGGCACCGCCGCGAACGAAGACGAACGAATTCGCCAGGGGTGCTCCGCCCGAGGTCACGACGAAGGTCCGCTCCTCCGCGTTCCCTTCGAGGATCAGTTGCACGCTGGCCGTCTCGCCGTCGCGCAGCTCGACCGTCTTTTCGGTCTGGGCCTGTGGATCAAAAGCAGCAGCATGCAGCACGACCGGCCCGGGATCGAGTCCTACGATCCGGAAGGTGCCGTCGGACGCCGTCATGACGTGCGCTTCGCGGCCCTGCTGGGTTGCCGTGACCGTAGCGGACGGCGGTGCCCCGCCTGCCGCAAGCCGCACGGTTCCTTCGACAGAACTCTGTGCAAGCTCGACGATCACCTGCTGCGCACTGCCGGCCGCAATGTGGACCTGCCGTTGCGGCGACTGCACGGCGCCGTCCGACCAGGAAAGCAGATAGTCGCCCGGCGCGACATCGTCGATGTGAAACGAGCCATCCTGGAGCACAGGCACGGATCGCCGTTCCGGAGCGACACCGTAATTCTCCGTGCCGTAGTCACCGGAAGCCGAGCTCCGCGCGACGGTGATCAATTTGCCGGTGGTCGTACCGCTGAGGAACGTCACACTGCCGGAGCGCACCGCCTGGCGGCCGCGAATGACACTGCCCGTCACATCGACGCCGTGGAGATGCACGTCGACCTCAGTCATCTCTGTCTCGCGGACTTCGACTTTTTCTTCGTGCACGACCGCTGCGGAATTCGTGAGCCGCAGTGTTGCGCTGCCGGCAGCAACAGGTCCGACGGTCGCCCTGCCTTCGCTCAGCGCCGCAGAGAGAGTCATCCAATCGGCGTTCGCGAACACGATGCTCGCTTCGGTGCCGCACCGCGCCACCGGTTCGCAGCTCACGAGAATCGTGCGGCCGTGTTCGAGCGGGAGTGTTCCGAGGTCGACGGGCGTGGCATCGTCGCCGCTGCCGGTACGGACCAGCGGCGCGCGGCCGGGTGCACTGGCCAGGACAACCCACGGTCCAGGCAGAACGCCCTGGAGCACGAACGCACCGGTGTCGTCGCTCTGCGTTTCGATCCAGTCATGGCGCACGACTGCGAGGAGCGGACTAAAGCTGTTCGTTCGGAGTACGCGCACGGTTGCCCCAGCGAGCGGAGTTTCGCTCTCGGCCGCGGTGACGCTGCCGCGCAGCGACATCCCGGTTGTAAGGCGGATCGTGCCGAGATCGACGGCTTCGCCCGCAGTCACGTTGCGCGCGGGAACACGGTACGGCGCCAGACCATCGGCGCGAATCTCGAGCGCCACGAGTGATGCGGTCAGCCGGCCAATCTCAATGACTCCATCCGCGCCGAACGGAACGATGTCCGTCACTCCGTCGGCGCTCACTTCCACGCTGCCCGGACCGGCGGCCGAGCCGTCGGACGCGCGCACCACACGGGCGCGGATCGCCGCCGCGCGTTTCAAATCGACGACGATCGGCTTGTCCGTTTTGAGCGCAACCGGGACGTCCTGAGGCAGATATCCATCCTGGCGAACGACCGCCGTGAACGGCTCCTCGGGCACCGCCGCCAGCTGCGCCATTCCGCGCGCGTCGGTCTCCGCTTTCTGCTCGTTGGGCGCAGTGATCGTCGCCTTTGCGATGATCGCCGCGCCGCTGCGGACGAGGAATTGCACGATCCGGCCGTGGTCAAAGCGAATCCGAAAGCCGTCGACATCCGTCATCACTGCCAGCACGCCTGACCGCGGCGCGAAGGCGTCTTTCTCGCCGCGCCAGAGAACGCGGCCCGGACCGATGCCGGTGAGCCGAAAGCGCCCCTTGCCATCGCTCGCGGCGCGGCGTGTGATGTGTACGTCCTCCTTCGGCACGACGAACTGCGCCGCAAGTTGCACCGCCGGGAGCGGATGATCGTCGGGACCGATCACTTCGCCGCTGACCGAGAATCCCCGGGCAAGCTCGACGCGCGATGGAACCGCCGAGGCGCGCGCGGTGGTGATCGACGGAAGCCCGTCTTCGCTCCAGACGAGCAGACGGATGAAGTCATTGGCAGGAATCGCGGGAATGGCGATCTTGCCGTCCCCTGCACCGCAGAATGGAATGGCCCGGCTGGCCGGGTCGTCCGCGGCAGTGATCTGGACCTGTGCGTGGCGCGCCGGGACACCGGAGGAGCGCGCCTCCAGCGAGACGGCGATTCCCGGCTCCACGCGCATCGTCGTCGTCCCGCTACGCAACGGAACCCAGCGGGACGCAAGTGGTCCCGTTGCGCGTGCGACAACGTCCGCGCCAGCAGGAACGCGGAGATCGACGGCCTTCAGGTTCACCAATGAGGTTGCCGGAAGCAACGCGTCCGGAATCTCCGCAAGCATCGCCCGGGTACCCCAGAGGATGCGCTGGCCGGACCCGGGCTCGCGGAGCGGCGGCGGTGAGACGAGCGCAATTCGCCGGGATTCGAGAACCACGCAATCTGCGTCCGGAAGGGCCGTCACTCGCTTCGGCCCGCAATCAGCCGACCAGTGCCACGCATGCTGGCCCGGCGCCAGCGCGACGGGCGCCGTGGCGAGCTTCTCGGCCCAGCCGTCAGCATCAATGCGAATCCACGTCTCGCCGGCCTGCATCGACATCGAGGCGAAGAGCAATGCGACCGAAGCGAGGAGCTTCATTTGCAACCGGGAGCCCTGCGAACGTCGTGAAGGTTGAAGAGCAGCAGCCGGTTGAATGCGGGCGGCTCCCCCACCTTCGTCAGGGTGAGGAAGACGCATGCGATCTGCCCGCCGCGTGCATCGCAGCGGAGGTGACCGCCGTACGGATACGCCTGCTCGGCCGCGAGGTCGACCTTTCGCCGTACGGCACGCCCATCGACGAACCACAACGTCCAGTGTATGCGATCCGATTCGACGTGCCGCACGACAACCGCCGTACCCTGATCGGTGGCGACGATGTCGTCCGCAATCGGCTGTTTGTTCAGGATATTGGTGTAGCGCGCCGGGAAATCCGAAGCGTACCGCTTCATCAAATCATCGATGTTCGCAACCACCAGAGCCGAGAGCGGGGCCGCGTCCTGCTGTTGCAAGGCGCCCGAAGCGCTGACGTGCTGAATGCCGGCGCGCCAGGGAACAATTGTCTCGATCGTGCCATCGGGCGCTCGGGCGACCGAGCCGCCCTGCGTCACGAGCGCAAGGCGTGCGACGAGCGCCTGATCGGCGTCGAGCTGGCCGATGGGCCGAAACTTCTCGATCGGCTCCGTAATCTTGCCGGTATAGAGCATCGCGGCAGGAACATTTTTGCCGTTCGTGGTGCCGAGAATCGTGAGATGGCCGCTGCCGTAGGCGAGATCGGTGACGCGCACGGGAAGGCTGTTCGACTGCGCGACCACTTTCCCCGATTCTGCATCCGCCGCGATCATGCTGTACATCGCATTCGCCGCGACGATCGTGCGCCCGTCACTCGACACCCGCATCACGTTCTCTACGGTGTCCAGCGGCACGAGCCATGACGCTCGCCCTTCCGCGATCCAATAAACCGAGACGCCATGCCACGTCGCAAGCGCCAGGCGTTCGGAATCGACCCACGCGACGTCCTGCAGCCGCGGATACTCGGCCCACGAGAGCTCTGCGGTTTTGTACGGCGCGAGCGTTTCGACGCACGCGCCGTACATCGGTACCGCGGTCATGATCGCAACAAGAAACCGAACGAGAGACACCAGCTCCGCTTATCCCCTGACGATGCAGTACTCGCACTGGCTGCCGCCCGACAAGCAGATCTGGTAGCCGCAGCCGGAGTCGGCCAGCGATCCACTCGAACACTGCATAGGCAGAGCAAACACGTTGAACGGAAGCAACACGAGGACCAGACCGGCAGCAAAAAGAAGCACCTTTCGCTTCATAAATCCTCCCTCCATGAATTGATTTCCGGCAGTCTCTGCTGATGTCCGCTTAAAGTCAAGGGCGGAATGCGACACCTATAATTGGCGCGCGCCAACCGCTGAACGGAATCCCCGCAGAACGAAATCGAGCAGCTCGTCTACCTGTCGCGTCTCGCCAGGATGGAAGAGGATCGTCCTCGGAGGCAGCAACAACAGCGTGAAATCGCAAGCTGCCGTACATCGAGAGCAGCGGCAGCGGCATGAAGACAACTTCTCGCTCAGGGGGTGATGAGTACCGCGGATCGACGGCGTCTGGATCAGCAGGAGATGATCGCTCGCGGCAATGCAGTGAGTGAGGCGGGGTTGGTAGCGCATACGGGATTTGAACCCGTGTTACCGCCGTGAGAGGGCGGCGTCCTGGACCCCTAGACGAATGCGCCGGGATGGTGGGGACGCGGAAGATAGCGTGCCGCTCTTCCGCGGTCAAGGGCCGGTAACGCCGGGTGGGGAGGGCGCATTCCGCGGGAACGGATGCTCCTCGGCGAGGCACGCTGAGTGGAATCGGCGGCACCCTGGGACCGCGGGCGTCTCGCCCGCGCGGTTAGGAAGGATGCTGCCAAGATCCACGCGGGCGAGACGCCCGCGGTCCCAGGGGGGGCTATCGATGTCAGTCAGCCGCAATTTCGAGGACGTATCGTCTGAGATCGATCACTTACTCGCCCGCCGCTTGTTCTGCACCGGAGCGGCCAGCGGCGTCAGTTTTCGGATGCGTTGGGTGCCGGACTCGTTCACATAGATATTGCCCTGCGCGTCGGCGGCGAGAGCGACCGGATCGCCCATGGCCGCCGCGACCGCGGCGATGCCTTCGCCGTTGTAGCCGAAGGCGGGGCCGGCGAGCGTGGTGATGACGCCTGAGCTGTTCACCATGCGGATGCGGTTGTTGTCGGTGGCGGGGGAGATCGTGGAGGCGGCGGAAGGATGGTCGGCGATGAACAGGTTGCCCGAGGGGTCGACGGCGATTGCGGCGGCCCCGCTGATCATCGCCTGCGTCGCCGGTCCGCCGTCGCCGCTGAATCCCTGCGTCCCGTTGCCGGCCACCGTCGTGATGACGCCGTTCGGCGCCACCTTTCGGACCACCGAGGCGGTCAGATCGGCGATGAAGACGTTCCCGTTGTTGTCGGTCTTCACATCGACGGGCGTCGAGAGCAGGGCGATGGCCGCCGGTCCTCCATCGCCGCTGTAGCCGGCGTTACCGGTACCGGCGAAGGTGGTGATCGTCCCTTGCGGCGTCACTTTGCGCACGCGGCTGTCGAACGGTTCGGTGATGTAGAGGTTCCCGGCAGTATCAAAGGCCAGGCTCGACGGATTGCTGATCCTGGCGGACGTGGCCGGACCGCCGTCGCCTACGGCTGAGGGGAATCCCGGAGCGCCGGCGATCAGCGTGACGCTTCCGCCGGTCTCCAACCGGTAAACCTGCGTGAACGTGCTGAAATAGATCGCTCCCGCCGGACCGACGGCCACGGCCTGCACGGTGAAATCGCCGCCGGTCGGAAGTTTGGCCGGCGTGTTCAGCGCGGTCATCGTTCCGGCGGGCGTCACCTTGTCGATGCGCTGCACGAGGTCGCCGGCCAGTTCCGGGAAATAGACGTTCCCCGCGGAGTCGACGGCCAGGCCGATGAGCAGCGGATTGAGATGCAGGCGAACGTTGCGTGCCTGGTTGGGGAGTGGGTCGAGACTGTACGGATAGGCGCCGGCGATGACGGCCGTGCTGCCGTTGCTGATTTTCAAGAGCCGCTCGTCGGTGATGGAGGAGACGTAAAGGGCACCGGTCCGGTCGACGGCGAGAAAATCCGCGGTTTCAACGCCTGTCAGCGTGGCCACGGCGAAGGGCGAGCCCTGGACTTTGAAGACCTGTTTGGTGCCGGTCACATAAAAGAGAGTGCCGGAGGTGTCTACGGCGAGCGTGACCGTCGTTGCGTTGACGTCGCTGATGTTGACGACGGTATGAATCACCTTGTCGGTCGTCACTTCGCGGATCGCGAAGTTGAACTGATCGGCGATGTAGACATTGCCGCTGGTGTCGACGGCCAGACTGCCGGGATACCCGATCTGCGCCGATACGGCCGGACCTCCATCGCCGCCACTGCCGAATCCGCCGTTCCCGGCGACCAGGACCAGCGTGCCGTCGGCCGCCACCATCCAGATCTGGCTTTCGGAGCCGAACAGAACACGCCCCTGCCCATCGACAGCGACGCTTTCGACGTCGCAGAGCGGAGCCTGCGCAGCCCTGACGCCTGCCGTCGCCGTGCCGCAATTTCCGTTTCCGGCGATGGTCAGCACCGTCCCGCTGGCGGTGACTTCGCGGATCCGCTGGTTGCCGTCGTCCGTGAAATAGAGATTGCCGGCGGCATCCAGCGCCAGGCTGGCCGCGGTGGTCATCCCTGCAAACGCGGGCGGGCCATAGTCGCCGCGGAAGGTGCTGTAGCCTCTGCCGATCAGCGTGGTGATGGTGCCGGCGCTATCGATTCTCCGGATCCGGTCGTTCTGATTGTCCGCAACATAGACAGTCCCGTTTCCGTCGACGACGACGGCGCCGGGGGTCAGCAGTGCCGCGGTGGCCGGACCACCGTCGCCTCCGAACGTACCGATTCCGGCAACGGTGTCGATGCGGTAGTTCTGGGCGGAAAGAGAAAGAGGTAAGAACAGACAGACGGATAACCAGAAACGATTGGACATGTTGGCTCTCATGGAGAGTAGTGTATCCGTTGACGGATTCGCGCGCCTCGGGGATCGCCTCAGTGCACCATCAGGACGGCGGCGATGAGCGAGCCGCCGAGGAGCACGACGTTGACCGCCGCGCGCCCACCCCACAGCAACACGGTCTTGAACGCCGTCGATGCGGGGGTGTCCCCGTAGAAACGCCGCTGCGCAAGGAAGAGATAGACGAGCAGGATGACGATCGTGACCGCGGAGACGACCTTCTGCAACGGTCCCGGGTGGAATCCGGCCATGGCGTAGACCGGGCCGTTGACGACGAGGGTGACGATGTACGAAAACGCCAGGAAGTGTGCCGCGAACACGAGGTGCTCGGCCAGATAGCGCCGGTGATGCAGCACCTTCAGCACGAGCGCGACGCCGAGGATGTTGAAGAGCTGCAGCAGTGAATAGTTCTTGTGCCACCGCTCGTCGATCCGTTCTTCGAGGGTCTCGCGCGTCAGGTGACGCTTGAGTGCCGCCCTCCCGATCAGCTTCGCGAGCTGGTCGCCGCTGGGGAACTTATCGAGCGACCCCACTTTGTAGATCGCCGTTGGCGTGTAGACCATGAAGGCGAGGAACTGAAGCGCGAAGAGGACGAGGAAGAGACGCAACGCCGGGATGTAGCGCGACTTGCGCCCCGCGAAATACTCCTCGGTCGGAATCCCGGCTTCGTGACCAGATCGCGCAGGGTGGTGAAGAGCTTCGAGTCGACGTGGGCGATCTCGTGAAAGACGTCGTGCGCGAAGTGCGCAACACTGAGGTCGTGATGCCCCGGCTGCCTCTCGCCGCAGCGGGCGCAATAGGCGTCCGCGAGGTCCGCCCCGCAGTTCGTACACTTCGTCAGAGAGGCCGGATGTTCCATCATTGGTGTGGGAGTGTACCGTTTTACGCGGTCTCGCGGTCTGGGGGTTGCTGGGTTGCTGAGTTGCTAGGTTGCTGAGGCTCTAACTCGCATTTCTCACGCTCTCACTGGAGTCGTCGGCACCCTGTACCCCGTCGAGAGTCCTTCTCCCCCGCGGTTTCTTGCGGGGGAGAAGGTGCCGACAGGCGGATGAGGGGGCGTTCACGAGTGCGTTATTCGCGCGCGACTGGCCAGCGACGCAAGATCGTTTCTGACGCGTATACGCCCTCCTCATCCGCCTTCGGCACCTTCTCCTCCCGCAAAAAACCGCGGGAGGAGAAGGCTCTCGGCGAAAGGGCGTGGCAAGAAACGAAGCAATGCTGTTGAGAAATGCGCTTTAACTCGCGCACTCTTACTGGAATCGACGGCACACTGCCCCGCGCGACTTCGCAACCACGAGACCGCGCAACCGTTAGAAAACAGGCGCAAACTATCTCCATGCTTCCTTTCGCACTGCTCCTCGCCATTCAATTGCTCGAGCCGGGGTCGTTTCATGGCGACGAAGTCCGCGCCGTCAGCGGCCAGCGATGGCTGGCTCTGGTGTGGGATGAGAAGGGGAGCGCGCTGCGGCCGGTCACCATTCACGTAGCCAGCGTGGATCCCGCCGATCAGAGTAGTTTTCCGGACGGAAAACGGGTCACCGTCACCCCTGCATTCGACGATTCGCTGGTGGCGATCCTCCGCGGCCCCGAGCTGCACGAGGGAGCGGTGACCACGGCCGTCTTCCCCGGCAACGGCGATCTCGAGCTCGGAAAAGCCGTGCCTTTGACCCTCCCCGATTCTCCGGCGCGCTACACGCTCACCCTCTCCTGCAAGCCGCGGAAGACTCTCTCCCCCAGCTTCCGCTGTCCGCTCGTTCTCTCCGATGGCATGCAGAGTCAGGAGCTCTTCGTCTACACGGCGTTCCCGGGGGTACAGGAGCACATCTCTTTCAGCGGACCGTCGCCCTATTTCGCCTGGGCCGGTGACCTTGACGGCGACGGCAAGCTCGATCTGCTGGTCAACACCACCAACAGCGAGAACAGCCGCGATCTGACGCTCTACCTTTCGTCAAAAGCGAAGAACGGCGCGCTGGCCGGCGTCGCCGCGCGATTCCTGACCGTCGGCTGCTGATCCGCGGGTAACGACGCAGAAATTTGCCGCGTTAGCGGCAACAAGACGGTAGCCAGGGGTGCGAGCGTTTTTTGCGAGCACCCCTGGTAAAGAGATGTCGTGGTTTGGTGCCGCGTCAGCG
>JADGNY010000170.1 GCA_017883235.1 Thermoanaerobaculia bacterium
CGCATCGAGAGGACGGGGAAAGGCATCGAGAGGACGGGGAAAGGCATCGGGAGGACGGGGAAACGCATCGAGAGGACGGGGAAAGGCATCGAGAGGACGGGGAAACGCATCGAGAGGACGGGGAAACGCATCGAGCGGACGCGCAAACGCATCGAGCGGGAGCTGAAAGGCACGCGGGTAGAATCGTCCAGCGCGCTCGTGAGCCGGCCGGCACGCACGATGAATTAGCCCGCATTTCCCCCTCTGCCGCGGTATCGTTTACAGATGCGGCGTCCGCTCATGGTCGCAGCCGTCCTTCTTTGATCGACGCCGGCGATCAGGTTGATTTCGTCGCCACAGACCGCGGCGACGTTCTTCTCAGGAGTGTCAACCGCGGCGCCTTGCGCCGTCCTGGGATGACAATTGACTCAGTGCCCCACCGCCCGTGCGCGGGCGAAGTGAAACGCCCACACTCCACCACCTGAACCACCGGCGTAGATGGTCTTGCCGCTCGGAGCGATGACGAATACGTTGCCGTGCGTCCTTCCAAGGCCGTTCTGCATCGGGAACCAGTTCTTGCCACCGTCGACGCTGCGGTCGATGGAGTCGGAGCTGCTGTTGTAAATGACTGCCGGAACGGCCGGGTCAAAGGCGAGGAGGATGGCCTGCCTGTCGGCGGCGATGGCGAAGGGAGCCCAATTCGCACCGCCGTCGGTCGATTCGTACGCCGATGAACTCGCCCAGGTGAGCAGGTGCCGGGAGTCGAACGGATCGACCGCGAGACCGCCAGGGTTCACCCCGGAGAGTCCGCCGGCGGACGCGCTCCAGTTCGCCCCTCCGTCGATGCTCTTGAAGAGCCCGAACGCGCCGCCGGTATAGAGGATGGATGAGTTGTTCCGGTCGATGGCCAGGAAGGCTGGGAACCCGTTGGGGGGCAAGCCTGTGCTGCTCTTCACCCATGGGTCGCTGCCGGTTCTCTTGTACACAGCGTTGCCGAGGATGGTGTAAAGCGTTCCCTGAATCTGGGGATCGGTGAGGATGAAGGACTCCGAGCCGGCGGGGAGTCCCGTCGTGAAACTCTGCCAGACGTTGCCGCCGTCGATGCTTCGCTGGAAAACCCCCGAGGTGATGGCGTACAGCGTCTGGGAATTGAAAGGATCGACCGCAACGGCCTGACTGAAGGTTCCGATCGACGACCAGTTCACTCCTCGGTCCGCGCTCTTGAAGATTCCCTGCGGTCCTGACGCATAGACGACGGCTTCGTTGCGGGGATCCACCGCGATCGATTGCGTGTTGAAGGCGGTCAATCCAGAGCTCGATGCCGCGAAGTTCAATCCGCTGTTCGCGCTTCGGAGAAGATTGAATGACGAGACGGCAAGGACGATCGTCGGATCGACCGGGTTGATGGCGATGATGGTGGCGGAGAACGGCAGCGTCGGGCCGGCCCAGCTCGCGCCGGCATCCGTCGATTTGTAAATGCCCGCATCCGTCGCCGCAAGGATCGCCGTGGGCGAGGTCTTGCTGATGGAGATCGCGCGGTAGTACGTCGTGCTCAGGCCGTTCGTCAGCTCCGTCCATGACGAGCCGGCGTCGGTGGTCTTGAAGATCCGGCCGGGACCGGGACCGGCATACAGCGTCGCGCTGTTCACTGGGTCGATGGCGAGGGAGTAATACCCGGGCGCCGTCAGGCCGGTATTCGCGGCCGTCCAGTGCGCGCCGCCGTCGACCGATTTGTACACGCCGGCGGTGGAGAGGAGCGACGCATAGACGGTGTCGGAATTCTGGGGGTCCACCACCAGGGCGGTGACGGAGGTCGCGGTGGGGAACCCGCTACCGGCACTGCCAAAGGTTGCTCCGCCGTCCGAGGAGCGGATCGGCCCGCCTGTCGAGATACTGTAAACGATGCTGCCGTCCGCGCTGACGGCCAGTTTGAAGGATGCGAAGGGATGAACGGCGCTCCAGGTCACGCCGCGGTCGTTGCTCTTGAAAAGTCCGTAGACGGACGACGCAAAGACCTTCGTTGGATCACTGCCCGCCACCGCCAGATCGCCGAACGGCGTGCCGAGCAGCGACGCGGCCGCGGCCCAATGCTGGCCGCCATCAGTGCTGCGGAAGACGCCGTTGTCGCTCGCGGCATAGACGATCGACGAATCGGCAGGGTCGAAGGCGATTCGGTTCGTGCCGCCGTTCGGACCGTTGATGGTCCAGCGGTTGTCTCCGGCGAAGGCGGGAAGGGCGACGAGGATGATGAGAACGCAGAGGTAGCGAAGGGATCTGGGGAGGGGCATGAGAGGCAGTCTACTGCGGGGCCGTCCGAGCCGAGGACTTCGTTATCCATGTATGGACTGCGCGCTTTCGTCGAGAGGCCAAAGCACAGAGGCACAGCGCACCGAAGCCGCAACCAAGACGTGGATGCCGGCAAGGGCACGGCAAGCACCGCCCCCTCATCCGGCTTCGCCACCTTCTCCCCCAGCTGAAAAGCGCTGGGGGAGAAGGACTCTCGATGTAGGGAGCGCAAGCTCTGCTCTCTCGGCGCAACAGCACGGTTTTGGAAGAAGCCGGCGCGTGACGCGAAGATCTCGCAAACAGTGCCGCCACCCCGAAGAGAGCTCGCGCCTTCCTAACATCGAGAGCCCTTCTCCCCCAGCGCTTTTCAGCTGGGGGAGAAGGTGCCGAAGGCGGATGAGGGGGCCGTACTTGTCATGCCCTCGCCGGCATCCACGTTGATTGCGGCTTCGCCGCGCGGTGCATCTGTGGTTGAGTCTCTCGACGTCAAAGCACTTTGCGCTACCATGTCCACATGTCCGATGCTCCTCTGCCGCTGCGCGAGCATGCGCTCGACAACATCCGCTTCATCCGCGACGCCATGGAGCGGGCGGGATCGTTTACCTCGATTCCGGGGTGGGGCGGGGTGGGTGTGGGAGTGACGGCGATCGTGACCACCATCGTCGCGCAGCCGTTCCTCGGGCGCTCATTGCGCATGTGGCTGGCGACGTGGCTTACCGAGGCGGTCGTCGCAGCGGCCATCGGCTTCGGGACGATGGCCCTTAAAGCTCGCCGCTCGGAAGCGGCGTTCATGTCCGGCGCCGCGAAGAGGTTCTTCATCAGCTACTTCGCGCCGCTCGTGGCCGGGGCCGTCGTGACGCTCGCCCTCGTACGGGCGGAAGCGTATTCGGCGATTCCATCGACGTGGCTGCTGCTGTACGGGACGGCCTTCGTCAGCAGCGGCGCCTTCTCGATCCGGGTGATCCCGGTGATGGGCGTCGCCTTCATGCTCCTCGGCGCTCTCGCGGCGTTCGTCCCTCTCGGCGCGTCGAACATCCTCCTCGGCGCCGGCTTCGGCGGCCTTCACATAATCTTCGGATTCATCATCGCAAGGAGCTACGGTGGCTAAATCGGCAACAGCGAAGAAACACGGCGAACCGGCAAAGGTCAGCCACATCGTCGAGACGAAGATCCCCGACTTCGACCGCGTCATTCACGAGAAGACCCGCCTGGCCATGATCAGCGCCCTGGCTGTCAATCCGACCCTCACGTTCAACGAGTTGAAGGGGATTCTGAAGACGTCCGACGGCAACGTGAGCGTTCACGCCCGCAAGCTGGAGGAAGCGGGTTACATCTCCTGCAGGAAATCGTTCGCCGGCCGAGTGCCGCGGACCGAGTACTCGCTCACCGCGGCCGGACGACGTGCGCTGGAGCGGTATCTGAATCATATGGAGGCGTTGATCAAGGCGGTGAAGCAGTAGGTTAGTAGATCAGTGGATCAGTGGATTAGTGGCGGTCAGTGAGGTGGCCCCACTAATCCACCAATCTACTAATCTACTAATCCACTGCTTCACTGCGCCGGTACAAACGTCGGATCGTTCGTCAGCATGTCGATCGCCGAGGCGTAGTCGGTGATCGGCTGCCATCGCCAGAAGTGACGGAAGTGGTCAATCCGTTTCAGGCGCGGCACCGTAGACTGCCTCCAGACACACACCCACCGATGGAATCCCGCTTTCTCAAGTTCGTGGCCGCCTCGGCGGTCTTCATGACCGTCCTGCTGCTGCTCGACGGCGACGGCCTGCCGCGGCAACTGGCCCTCGGAACCGCCACCGCGCTCTTCCTCTGGTACTTCGCGCGCTCGTCGGAGGTGCGTGCAGGCCAGATCCTCTGCTGCATCATCGTGGCGACGATCGGAGAGGTCGTTCTCTCGCTCGGATGGGGTCTCTATTCGTATCGTCACGCCGTCATCCCGTTCTACGTGCCGCCGGGACACGGCCTCTTCTACACGCTGGCCGCGACGACCGCGCGCCAGCAGGCGGTCCGCCTGCGCGCCTCGGCCATCACCCGGTGGACGCTGATCAGCGGCACGATCATCGCCATGGTGAGTCTGACGATGCGGCACGATATCTGGGGATTCCTCTGGTGGATCGGCGCGGTGGCGTTGATCTTCTTCTCGAAAAACCGGCTGCTGCTGTCGGCCTGTTTCCTCTACACCATCATCCTGGAGTGGGTAGGGACGGCTATCGGCAACTGGACCTGGGCCGCCGAGGTCCCATTCCTCCGGCTGCATTCGGCAAACCCGCCGGCGGGGGTTGGGATTCTCTACATATTGCTCGATCTGATCGTGGTGGCGATTACGAGCAGGCTGGTGCCGTGGAGCGAAATCGTGGCCGTCTTTCCGAAAGGGTCAGCATTGCCTGAGGCGGAAGCCCACATTTGAGACGGGTTGAGCGCCGACTCATGGGTGTTGAGTCGCGACTCAAAACGTTTGAATGAAGGATCCCGATTACTTCAACGAGGCGTTGGAGAGGGCTGTGCAGGATTGATGTTGGTTTGCTGCGTTGACGTTTGCCGCCGCCCTTCGTCCTTCGAGGGGCGGCGGTTTTCTTCCTAAACGTTCCCTAAACGCGTCGCCTGTTGCGCCGCGTCCGCAACGGCGATACCGTTCGCGCCCATGAAACGTACGCTCATCGCACTCGTCTCGCTCGCCGTCGCAGTCTCCGCCTTCGCCGCCTGGCATGTTGGCCGCCACATCGTGATCGGCGGGACCGGTGGCTGGGACTACACCACCATCGACGCCGCCGCCCGCCGCGCCTACGTGTCGCACGGAGACCGCGTCGAAGTCGTCGACGTCGACGCGGGGAAGGTGGTCGGGCTCATCCCGGACACCCTCGGGGTACACGGCATCGCCATCGATCATGAGAGTGGACGCGGCTTCATCTCCAGCGGCCGGATCAATATGATGACGATCTTCAATCTGAAGACGAACGCCCGCATCACCGACGTCAAGACTACAGGCGACAACCCCGACGCAATCATGTTCGAGCCGTCGACGAAGCATGTCTTCACCTTCAACGGCCGTGGCAAGAACGCGACCGTATTCAACACACGTGGCAAGGTCATCGCCACGATCGACCTCGGCGGGAAGCCGGAGTTCGGCGTCAGCGACGGGCACGGCCACGTGTTCGTCAACATCGAAGACACCAGCGAGCTGGCGATGATCGACGCCAACAAGAACGTCGTCTCCGCGCGCTGGAAGCTGGCGCCGTGCGAATCGCCCAGCGGCCTGGCCATCGACCGCAAGCACCATCGTCTGTTCACGGTCTGCGAGAACGAGATCATGGCCGTGGTCGACGCCACGAACGGCCACGTGGTGACGACGGTGCCGACCGGAAAGGGGACCGACGCCGCGGTATTCGACGACGCGAGGCAGCTCGCTTTCGCCTCGAATGGCCAGAGCGCGACGCTGACCGTCATCCACGAGACGTCGCCCGACAAGTACGAGGTGGTCGACAACGTGGCCACGCAGCGGAGCGCGCGCACGATGGCGCTCGACGCGAAGACGCACCACATCTACCTGCCGGCCGCGAAGTTCGGCGAAGCGCCCGCGCCGACGGAGAAGAATCCCCGTCCGCGTCCGCCGGTGGTGCCGGGGTCGTTCGAGCTGCTGGAGGTCGTGCCGTAGACGGCGGCTTCGCCGCGTTGTCGGTTGTCGGTTGTCTGCGGCTTCGCGTTGTCGCAGACAGTGAATGACACAACCTTGCAAAAGGCTGACAGCCGGCGACAGGGAACCGGCAACGCGCGACCTATACTCTCTGCATGCGGAAACTGGCGAGTGTGGTCATCGTCGTAGTAGTCGCGTCCCATGCAGCGATTATTCAGGGTCAGTCGCTGACGATCACCACCATCGCCGGGCCGGCCGGGGAGCGCGGATCCGCTGACGGTACCGGCGGCGCGGTCGGGTTCTTCAACCCAGGCGGACTGGCAACCGATGGCGACGGCAACGTTTACGTGGCGGACACCCGCAACGAGACCATCCGCAAGATCTCGCCGGCGGGAGCGGTCACGACGCTGGCTGGCCTGGCCGGTCAGAGTGGAAGCGCAGACGGAAAGAGGAGCGGCGCGAGATTCGGCAGTCCGAGCGGGGTGGCCACCGATCGCAGCGGGAACGTCTATGTGACCGCTTATTACGGCGTCCGGAAGATTACGCCCGCCGGCGAAGTAACGACGCTGGCAGGTGCCATCGGACCGGTGGGAAGCGCCGACGGAACGGGGAGCGCGGCGAAGTTCAACAGCCCGAATGGGGCCGCGGTTGATCCCAGCGGCAACATCTACATCGCCGAGCCAAACAGCAACACTATCCGGAAGGTCACTCCCGGGGGCACGGTGACGACCTTCGCCGGTCTGGCCGGCAGCAGCGGAAGTGCCGATGGGATGGGAAGCGCGGCACGCTTCAACTATCCGAACTCCGTAGCAACCGACGGCGACGGGAACGTCTATGTCGCCGACAGGAACAATCAGACCATCCGGAAAATAACCCCGGCGGGTCTGGTCACGACCTTTGCCGGCCTCGCCGGCGCCCGAGGGGATGCGGATGGGGAGGGGAGCGTGGCGCGGTTCCAGGAACCGCTCGGCGTCGCAGTCGACGGGATCGGGAACGTCTTCGTCGTCAGTGAGACCAAGCTCCGGAAGATCAGTCCTGCCGGTGTGGTCAAGACGCTTTGGGAAAGCAACGCCTTCCCATGGTCGACGGTACCGCTGGCAACGTTCCGCTCTCTCTCCTCAGTGGCCGCGGACAGCGACGGGAACGTTTATGCCGCCGACATCTCCACGATCTGGAAAATGAATCCGGAAGGAGAGCTGACGGCGTTTGCGGGATGGAATACCGGGACCGATGACGGGGCCGGGACTGACGCGCGGTTCTACTTTCCAGCCGGAGCGGTAACCGACAACAGCGGAAACCTCTACGTCTCGGATAGCGCCAACCATACGATTCGGAAGATGTCTCCGGCCGGGATGGTCACCACGTTCGCGGGCCGGGCCGGCGTTCATGGGTTCGCGGATGGCGTGGGGCAGGGGGCGCGCTTTTCGGATCCGGCAGGGCTGACGATGGACCGCAGCGGGAACCTGATTGTGGCCGACAGCAGCAACAATACGATCCGGAGGATCACCCCGGCCGGCGTGGTGACTACGGTTGCGGGGAAACCCAACGTTGCTCCGGACTACGTCGACGGCAATGTCTCGGTGGCCAGGCTCAACAACCCGGCCAGCGTGGCTGTCGATCACGACGGGAACATCTACGCCTTGGACGTGTTCAACCAGGCCATTCGTAAGATCACGCCGGCGGGGATGGTGAGCACGCTGGCGGGTTTCCTGTACGTGGGAACAGAAGACGGAACCGGTACGGCCGCTCGCTTCAACTTTCCCTCGCAGATGGTGATGGACGCGGAGGAAAACCTCTACGTCACCGATACGCTGAACGACACCATTCGAAAGATCACACTTTCGGGAGAGGTAACCACGTTTGCCGGACGAGCGGGAACCGCCGGGGATACCGACGGACCTCTGAGCAGCGCACTGTTCAACGATCCGGTCGGTATCGCCATCGACAAGAGTGGGAACATGTTTGTCGTCGCCAACTACGCCGTCAGGATGATCACACCGGCAGGAATGGTCACCACGGTGGCGGGCATCTCCGGTGCCTATGGGGGTGCAGACGGGGCGGGGAGCGACGCGCGGCTCAATGGCGGCGCCGATCTGACAGCAGACAGCAACGGCAACGTCTATATCACCGACAATTCCGCCATTCGCCGCGCCAGCCCGACACTCCCGGATGCCGCGGCCATCGATCACTCCTTCGCACCGGCCGGCGAGAGACGCCAGTTCGACACCACAGGCCAGAGCGCAACCTCGTGGGAGTGGAGCATCATCCGCCAGCCATCGGGATCAGCAGCGAGCCTCACCTCGACGACCACCCGCAGTCCGACGTTCACCCCGGACGTAGCCGACCTCTACCAGTTCCGGCTGGTGGCGCGCGGAAGCGCGGGGACGAGCGTAACCGTGGTTTCTCTGTTGGCGACTCCACCTGTTCCGGAGCCGAGACGGCGTCCGGTGAGGCCATGAAGAATTGATCATCCGACACGTATGGCCGGTGACTTGGAAATCTGATTCGGGTGGGATGCGGCGTCGGACCTCCTCGATGCCGCTGCTCGCGGAGTGATTTAATACGCGGCGATGAAACGACTGGCCGCAGTTCTGCTTCTCCTCGCCGCAACCGCCTCCGCGCAGCAGACGCTGATCCGGACGCAGAAGCCGCCGCTGCATGGATCGCACTGGATGGCCGTCACCGGCAAGCCGCTCGCGGCCACCGCCGGAGCGATGATCTTTCAGAAGGGCGGCAACGCCGTCGATGCCGCCGCGGCGATGATCGCCGCGACCTGCACGATGTGGGACACGCTGTCGTGGGGCGGCGAGACGCAGGCGCTCATTTACGATCCGCACACGAAGAAGGTCACCGGCATCAACGCCCTCGGCGTGGCCCCGACCGGCGCCACGCCCGAGCTCTACAAAGCGAAGGGCTTCACCCATCCGCCGGATGAAGGCGTCCTCGCCGCCGTCACTCCCGGTACGCCGGGCGGGATCATGACCATGGTGGCGGAGTACGGGCGGCTTTCGCTGAAAGAGGTGCTGGCCCCTGCCATCGAGATGGCGGACGGCTACGCGCTCGAGGCGCAGTCGGCGAACACGATCGACCACAACAAGGACAAGCTGAAGAACTGGATATATTCGAAACAAGTCTTTCTCATCCACGACAGCGATCCCAAGCATCCCGGTCCTGTCGCCGGCGAGATCTTCCGCCAGCCGGACCTCGCCGCCACGCTGCGCAAGCTCGTCGAGGCCGAACAGCAGGCCCTGAAGAAAGGAAAGTCGCGCAAGGAGGCGATTTACGCGGCGTACGACCGCTTTTACAAAGGCGACATCGCCAGGGAGATCGTCCGCGGGACGCGCGAGCAGGGCGGACTCTTCACCGAGGAGGACCTGGCGAACTGGAAGGTCCACATCGAGGAGCCGGTCACGACGACGTACAAGGGAATCGACGTCTACAAGCTGAACGTCTGGACGCAGGGTCCGGCCATGCTGCAGGCGCTCAACATCCTCGAGAACTTCGACCTGAAAGGGATGAGCTTCAACTCGCCGCGCTACATCAACACGGTCTATCAGGCCATGAGTCTGGCCTGGGCGGACCGCGATTTTTACTATGGCGACACCTATGCGCCGCCCGAGAAGCCGGTGCTCGGTCTGCTCTCGAAGGATTATGCAAAGGAGCGCGCGAAACTGATCAATCCTGACCACAACGATCCGAGAATCAAGCCGGGCGACCCGTATCCGTATCAGCGCGGTGTGAATCCGTTTCCTGACCTGCTGCGGAACTGGGATGCCCCGAAGGCGCCGGTGGTTAAACCGGCCGGAACACCGGAGTCCGGCGCACTGCGTCAAAACGAGTTTCTCCATCCCACGCCGTCACTATCGAACGATTACCTTTTCGCGTTCTACGCCGGTACGACCTCGGTGGAAGCAGCGGACGCGGAAGGGTGGGCCGTATCGGTCACACCGAGCGGCGGCTGGCTGCCGGCCGTCATCGCCGGAAACAGCGGCGTCGGTCTGAGCGAGCGGATGCAGAGCTTCGTCCTCGATCCATCCGAGGGGCCCTATAACGTCGTGGCGCCGGGGAAGCATCCGCGTGTGACGCTCACGCCGACGCTTGCGATGAAAGAAGGCCTGCCGTGGCTGGTCTTCTCGGTTCAGGGGGGCGACAGCCAGGACCAGAACCTGCTGCAGTTCTTCCTCGACGTCGTCGAGTTCGGGATGACGGTACAGGAAGCCACCGAGGCGCCGAACATCAACAGCTTTCAGATGCATAGCTCGTTCGGCGCGCACGACATCAAACCGGGCAACATCCTCCTCAACTCCGCCGAGCCGCCGTGGGTGCGCGGCGAGCTGCGGCGCATGGGCTACACGATGACTTTCGAGGACCGCACCTCGGGGCCGATCAACGCCATCATGATCGACCGGGCCCACGGCACGTTCTGGGGCGGATCGAGCAATCACGGCGAGGATTACGGGATCGGGTGGTAGGCATCTCACGCGAAGACGCGAAGACGCGAAGGAGAAGAACCACCCGTTAACCAAAACTTTCATTGCCATTCGTGCCCGCGTTTTGCAGAATGCTCCGCCGGAGGAACCGCTGCATGTCGAAGGTCTCTCGTACTGTCATCGTCGCGATCACGCTTTCCCTCTTTCTCGCTGCCTGTGCGGCGGTGACGCAGCAGAAGGCGCTGGCGGCGCGCGCGGCCGACACCGGCGAGTTCCACAACCTGCAGATCTTCCCGCAAAACCTCACGCACGATGAGCTGATCGCGAACATGCGCGGCTTTGCCAAAGCCCTCGGCACGCGCTGCGATCACTGCCACGCCGCGAACCCGCCGGGCTCGAAGGAACAGTTCGATTTCGCATCGGACGCGAAGCCGGAGAAGAACACCGCCCGTGCGATGTTGCGGATGGTCCACGCCGTCGACTTCGACTACCTGGCCAAGGTGAACCCGCACGGCCAGATGGTCACATGCAACACCTGCCATCGCGGTCACACCGTTCCGGATACGACGGCGCCGGCGGAGAGCGCAGCGCCGGCACCGCCGGGGCTGTAGCGACGTAGATCACAACTGTCATCCTGAGCCGCCGGAGCCGCGTAATCGCGGAGCGATTGCGCGGCGCAGGACGGTCGAAGGACCCCCAAGTTGTATCCCGGTTGGGCGGCGGA
>JADGNY010000171.1 GCA_017883235.1 Thermoanaerobaculia bacterium
ATCCTGAGGCTGCCGGAGCCGCGCCCGTGGTGTTGGTGATTGCTCAAATCAAACGTCGCGGCGAAGGACGCCGAAGGACCCCCAACCTACTTGCGGGGAGGTGGTGGAAGGGTGTGCAGACGAGGACACCCCTCCCTTTCCGGCCTGTAGTTGGGGGGGTCCTTCGGCGTCCTCCGCCGCGAATTCTCCTCTGCGCAAGCACCAACGCCACTGACGAGGCTCCGGCAGCCCCAGCACCGGCCGCTGCTTGTCGGGCTCCGGAAATCGGAAGAGGCGGATATCGCCCGCGCTACCTTTCCGGCCACACTGCTACTCCGTCCCAGGCGGCAAACTCGGCGGGATCGTCAGGAATGCGCTCATAGGCTTCGCGCTCGCGACGTTCAAGATCCGCCGTGCGCAGGCGCTGCAGATGTCCTCGGAGCGCATCGCGGATCAGGACGGAACGGTTGACCTTGAGCCGCCGTGCCACCCGATCCGCAGAGCGGAGCAAATCCTCTTCGATCACGACTTGTCTCGTGCGCATATGTGGAACGTACTCCACACCCGATTTCACGTCAAAGATGGTTAGCGGCACAGAGACGACGATCCGCAGATGACGCAGATGTACGCAGATAAACCCGTCTTCCATCTGCGTTCAATCTGCGTCATCTGCGGTTAAGCCTTTTCACGATACGCTGCCGCAAGACCGCGCTCTTGCTTACCCGCGACTCCGAAGCACCGAATAACTCTTGGCAAATTCAGGCTTCTCCGTGCCGTCCCTGCAAGCCACTGAATCGTCGTGACTTAGGTGCCATAGAAAAACGAAGGTCTGGCCTCACGCGTTTTTCCAGGACGATTATCCCTGCTACGTGCTCAGCGGGAGTCCGTACCGCATTGGCCATAGTCCTGACCTCATTCTCTTTCAACGACATCACGAGGTTATTCAACTAGGCTAGTCATCCGAGGTCTCGCGGTCCATCTTGCTTTGTTCGAGCTTAGCCAGCTTTCGAGTGTACAAAGCGTTGGCAGCTGTGCCTACGGCGTTCGCCCTTTGCGCGGCCAGCTGCTTTCGCAGAATCTCATTTTGCTCCTCCACTGAAGCTGCTTGTTTTTGCGCTGCTTCGGCGTGAGCTTCCGCTGCTTCTGCCAAAGCTTCTGCAGCTTCCGCCTGAGCCTTTGCCGCCCTTTCCATCGCATCGTGGTGTCGTTCTACTTCGTCTTGGGCCTTCAGGTCCATCCAGACGGCTTCGCGATGTCGGTCAGAGAGGATCTGATCACGGTATTCCTGCACTTGATTCTTCAATCGCTTGACGGCTGTACCAAGGTTGAAAGGCGTGCGACGCCGCTGAAGTCCGTCCAGTAGCGGTTCAAGGTCGTGAACGGCTTGATAGCAATCGACAACGTTGCCTGCTGTAGCTCGCCGTCCGAGGTACTCGATTCTGTCGAAGAGATCCGGTTCGTAGGCAGTTACGGCCTTCGGGTCAGATTCGACTTCGAGGATCAATGCCTGAACGGACTCCATGAGTTCAGAAATAGTGATCGGAACGCTGTCGAAAAAGAGATCAAGATCATCGGCCTTCGCGAAATCGCGCAGCCGAGTGGTCACCTTCGCGCGCTCAACATAACTTTGATACTGTTTCGCGTTGACTGCCTTTCGAAACTGGCCGACGTCTGCGTTGACGCCTTCGAACCCCTTCTTCAGAGCTTGGAATCGCGTGCGGAACTCGGTGGTAGCGTCAGCCGCGATTCTCTGACTTCTCGCACGATTCCAGGCTGGGACCCTACGCGCAAGGAACCCACCCAGCAGTAGCCCTGCAAGGGCAGCGGCTACCCCAACCCAGAATGCGATCGGCAAGCCCGCCCAGGCTGAGATTGGGAAGTCTTGGTTGCTCGCGATCACGGCAGCGATTGCACCGCTCAATAACGGAAAAAGAAGCCAACAAAGCAACGGCGGAAACGCCCAGTACTTTCTGCGGACCCGCGTTGCGACGTAGTCAACTTCCCTCTGAGAATCCGGAGACGGTAGAGGAGTCATGTGTTTCCCTTCTGGCGGCTTGATGTGAGTCAGAGTGTGGGTGACGCGACCTGCCGAGGCTCCCAGCCGAGCAGAACGGCAACGTTTTGTCTCGACCTTGAGTTAGCCTCCTAATAAGGAGTGATCTGGGACGCCCAAACCCTACCCCCGAATTCAATGCGCAACCTGCGTGAGGTTCGAGACCGTAGGGGCTGCTTTGGGACGCCTCTCCGACGTGCGTCGGGTCGATGATCAGCGTACGCTCAAGGCCGATGCCCGATCGTCCGCTCCTCTGGCTTCCATCGTCAGCCGTGCAACAACCGGGTCACGCTCGGGAGGGTGAGAGCGATGGTCCGTCGCTGATCGTGTACGACACGATCGGAGAGATCACGCAAGGCGTGCCGGATCTCGCTGGCGTTCTCATCGCCAAGCTCCTTGCGTTTGTTCCGGAGACGCTGCTGGCGATCGTGAGCAACGTGAATGCGCGCCTCTTGCACGACGGAAAGAGCAACGCGTCTCTGCACGCGCAACTCGAAGCCGAGCTCGTCTATCCCAACTCCTCGCCGGGCTGCACTCGGTACGCTCCCAACGAACGGCGCAGCAAAGTGTGATCTTCACGCGCCGGTCGCTGCTCCTCCTCGCAAAGATTAGCCTGGGACTCCGGGGCGATCGTACGGCCGGTGATGCCAATGAACGGGAGATCGGCACCTGCGTCCTGATCATCAACGAACTCCTCCAGCCAATCGGCCCGCAGTCGGATGACCTGCTCGTCGTGGATATCATGTGGCTGAGTACCAGGCGTTTCTCGGGACTCTCAAAGCCAAGGCGTGACGGGGTTAAGTTCGCGAGAGGATCGGGGTCGGAGCCAAGCCTTCGCTTTCCACCAATTCTGAGACCGCGCGATCAGCGGAGTTTATGGCACTCGAGTGAGCGGATGCCGTCCGGAGTAGCGACCCCCACCCTTCGCTTCGCGGGGGCGTCGGATGCTACGTCGGCACGAGGGAGGCGAGGTCGGTCTTGTCGAATGGCGCGACGAGCGTAGCCACTTTGCAGTCGAGCGCAATCGCCAGTCGGATAACCGTGATGAGACTCGGGAGCATCACGCCGAGTTCGACGGCGCTCACGTGCGTCTGCGGGATGCCGGCCGCTTCGGCCAGCGCTTGCTGCGTCAAATGACGCTTCGTGCGCAGCTCTCGCACGCGCTGCCCCAGCACCACGGCTGCCGCACTTGGCTCTTTCACAAGCGGCAACTGACCTTGACAAATAGAGAAGTTGGATACATAATAGTCTATGTAAACACGAGGTACACAAAAATGCTCGACCCAACCATCACAGAACGCATTCGCTCCATCTTCCTACATGACGAGGCGCGCGTCACCATCGATGATGCGGCGCGGCTGCTGGGGAGGTCGGGCGGGGAGATCGCTGCGGCGATCGAGGACGGCGAGATCGAGACGACGTCGGGGTGTGGCGGGGCGATGATCGACATTCACGAGCTGGCGGAGCAGGCCGTGCATGTCTGGCCGATCGACGCCATCGAGGAGGCGCTGGGGAGGGAAGCGGCGCTCATCCTGCCGGCGGGGGTTCGGACGCGCAGGTTCACGGCGCGGCTGCCGCGCTACGTCGTCGCGGCGTTGCAGTGTCTGGCCGAGGAGAACGGCGAGAGCGCCGGCGCGCTGCTGACGCGCGAGTTGCACGGGCTGGCGTACGCGCACCGCGAGCGCCTCGGCGCGTCGATCGCGGGGTTCGCCGAGGCCGTGAACTGGCCGTTTCCGGAAGAGACGCCGCAGGGGTAGCCGGGCCGGCTGGCGGCGTTAGTTGTCCAAGGCTCGGCCAAGATCTTCGTCCGATCTTTGAACCATGCTGTGGCGCCTGCTTCTGGTCTGAAGGACTCACGCGGAGGCGCGGAGTGCGCGTAGAAAAGAGGTTCCTCGTCATCTGCTCCGCGTCTCCGCGCCTCCGCGCCTCCGCGTGATTCAAGTCGTTCGTTCCGACCTCAAGACACGAACCTCCGGTGCGCTTCGTTTCCTCGGCGGCGGAGCGGAATGCCGGGTATGCGGACGCGCGTCGCCTGCGCACGGTGTGTTTCGGTCCGTGCGTGCTGTGTTTCGGCTGCGCGCACCGAGTTTCGGCCTGTGCGCGCTGTGTTTCGGGCCGTGCGCTCGTTTTTCTCTCCGTGCGCACTGTTTTTCTCTCCGTGTGCGCCGTTTTCGTGTCCGCGCACGCCGTTTTCGTGTCCGTGCACGCCGTTTTCGTGTCCGTGCACGCCGTTTTCGTGTCTGTGCATGCCGTTTTCGTGTCTGTGCACGCTGTTTTCGTGTCCGTGCATGCCGTTTTCGTGTCCATGCACGCCGTTTTCGTGTCCATGCACGCCGTTTTCGTGTCCATGCACGCCGTCTTGGGGATTCTTAGCTGGCGGACCAGGGGAGAGTTGGATAGCCTTTGACGCGCCTGCGATGAGATGATCTCGAACGGGCAAGAGTGGTAAGTCGGAGAGAGGGCGTGGGTGCCAGGCCTTCGGTCCTCTGCAGCCACTGGCTCCGGCTCGCACCGTCAGTCACGCGGGTGCGGGAGTCTAAACTCTAAAGTCGAGGGTGCCGTACTTAGCTGGCAATGGTCTGAACTAGCGGTTCACGGTCGGAGCGTTGGTGTCTTGCCGCCGGGTTAACGGCAAATGTCTGGAGTGTTGCAGGGGTCGGGGGCGAGACGCCCCCGGGCCAGCCGGCGAGACGCCAGCGCTCCGTTTCGCTAGGTTCAGGCCAGAAATGCGGGTTCTGTGGCGGCCGCCTCCGCGGCCCCACTTCCACACATCACCATCGATGCCCCGCGCACGCGCTGCGCCGAGCGCGGGGCTGAATTGTGCGGCGCGCCTCCGCGCGCAACCGAAATCTTCCCATCGTGCGCAGAAGATATGAGGCTGTTCTCCCCCAGCTGAAAAGCGCTGGGGGAGAAGGCTCTCGGCGAGTAACAGGGTGCCGACGATTTCGAGTGAGCGTGTGAGAAATGCCCGCCAGGAACGGCCTCATCACAAGGAAAGGCATCGCTCGTCACTGTGAGAACCCCAGCCCGGTCCGACGATGACCGCCGGTGAGGTTGCGTTCACGGAGGGTTCAATGGACCTGCGAAGGTACGGTCTTCACGTAGCGGCTTTCCTGTCTGTCATTCTCTTGGTCTGTCACGCGGCTGGCGCAAGCGAGCGGCTGATCTCCGCGTCTGCGCTCGTGTTCGAGCAGAACCAGGGTCAGGCACCGGCCGGCGTTCGTTTTCTGGCGCGGCGCGGTTCCATGCTCCTCGCGCTCGAGGATGATGCGTTCACACTGGCTACCGCGAATGGTGAATGGATCCGCTTCTCCTTCGACTGCGGTAGCCGGACGCCGGCCGTTCACGGCGAAGGTCGTCTGCCGGGAACGAGGAACTACTTCGTCGGCGACGATCCCTCGCGCTGGGTAACGGATGTACCGGCGTGGGAGCGCGTCCGGATCGACGACCTCTATCCCGGAATCGACGTCGTGTTTCGTTCCTCGGGGGAGAAGCTCGAATATGACTTCGTCATCGCGCCGGGGGCCAGCCCAGGGGTCATCGCCATGACGGTCGGCGGGACGATGCGCCTCGAGGAGGAACGCGGCGCGCTGGTCGCGTCCACCAGCGACGGAGTTGCTTTCCGTCAACTGGCGCCGGCCTCCTTCCAGGCCGCCCCCCGGAGCAGACCGGTCACGAGCGCGTGGCGGCTGCATGGGGACGAGATCCGGTTCGCGGTCGGCCAGTACAACGCGGAGGCGGAGCTCATCATCGATCCGGTGATCGAGACTTCCACCTATATCGGCGGCAACAGCGGCGACGAGGCACACGCCGGGGCGGTGGATGCCGGCGGCAACATCTACATCGCGGGAGAGACGTACTCGACCGACTATCCCTTTCTCGGCGGCGTGCAGCCGGCCAACCAGACTCCATCCCAACGAGACGGGTTCATCACGAAGCTCGATCCGTCGGGCAGGAGGGTGATCTTTTCGACGTACTTCGGCGGGAACGCGTACGACCTCGTTCAGGCAATTGCCGTCGATTCCACCGGCGCGGTGTACGTGGCCGGCAACGGCTACTCGACCAACCTCCCCGTTTCCGCGAACGCATTTCAGAAGAAGGCGAACATCTGGGTCGGCGACGACGGTTTTCTGGTCAAACTCTCGCCCGCCGGGAACGCCATCGTCTACTGCACGTACCTCGGGGCGAACAGCGATAAGCCGAGCTTCGAGAGGCTTCGAGGCATCGCCGTCGACGCTCAGGGCAATGCCTTCGTCGTCGGCGATACGACGGACCCGACCTGGCCGGTGACCGCGGGCGCATTCCGGACCGTTGGCTGCGACAGCAATCTCGATGCATTCGTCACCAAGGTGAGCCCGGACGGCTCGTCGCTCGTCTACTCGACCTATCTCTGTGGATCGGACTGGGACTATGGAAGGGCCATCCGGGTGGACGCTGAAGGCAACGCATTCGTGACCGGAACCACGTCCTCCAGCGATTTTCCGCAAGCCGGTCTGCCGCCGGTCGTACTCCGGGAAGGCGACGCATGGGTGGCCAAGCTGAACCCGTCGGGCTCGGCGCTCCTCCGCTCGACGCTCATCGGCGGCAGCAACGGTGACGGAGGCGCATCGCTGGCGCTCGGCCCCGATGGCAGCGTGTACATTGCCGGGACGACGCGTTCGGCTGACTTTCCTGTCCTCGACGGCTATCAGCAGTCGTATCGGGGAGCCTTCGAGTACTGCAATAACGGACCACCGCCGACGTACTGCGGCGACAGCTTTGTAGCGCGGCTCAGCCCTGATCTCGTTCTGCTTTCGGCAACGTTTCTCGGCGGTGCACGCAGCGATGACAGCATCACCGGGATCGCGGCTTCTTCCGCCGGAGTGGTGGTGGTGGGAACCACAGAATCGGCTGATTTTCCCCTGGTCAGCCCGACGCAGAGCACATATGGTGGAAAGCGGGATACGTTCGTCTCCGTCTTCGACCGGACCCTGCACAATCTCACCTTCTCGACCTTCGTGGGCGGCAACGACTGGGATATCGGTGAAGCCGTGGCTGCCGACAGCGCCGGGGCGATCTACGTGACCGGCTACACGGGCTCGACGAACTTCCCCGCATCCAATGCCTATCGCGCCGCATCGGCCGGCGGCTTCGATGCATTCGTGGTCAAGTTCTCCGCACCCGCTCCCACACCACCCCGCAAACGTGCCGTCGGGCACTGACACGCGGAGGGGTCTCTCCGTGTCCTCTGTGCCTCTGTGGTTGGATGGTTTTCTCCCCCATCACCCCCACCCGTGACCCCGCGTCCCGAACACCTGTGATTTGCCGTACATGGGTACGGTGACCGGCTGGACATCTTTCTGATCGCTTCGACCGCAAAGTGACCCCATCGACGTGCACGGCGCAGCCTGCCAGGCCCGCAGTGATCGCCATCCTTCGGAAACCAACAAGAGGAGAAAGCGTCATGGAGAGACAGAAACGGGTTCAGCAGCACCTCATGATCGCGTTAGTCGCCGCGATCATGATCTTAGGAGTCGCGGGTAGCGCGTTTGCCGCCACGGCACCGGTCACGGTGACGATGGCCGTTACCGGCGACCCGTCGCCGGGTGCGACGGTCACCGCCAAGGCGACCATCACGATCAACGATGGCTCGACGTTACAGAGCATCAAATGGAGTCAGGTCGGAGGCGTGGCCGCCACGCTCACCAACATCACCGGCGACACCGCCACCATTGCGCTTCCGGCGCGGAAGGTTTTCCGGGAGCAGTTGATGACGGTGCTGGAGGAGAAACCGGTCGCCGACGCGCTACTGCCGGCCTGGGTGCCGCCGAGCCCCGACTACACGGGCGGCCTCCAGGATCGCTTCCTGGTCGCGGGCGTCTCCAATGAAGCCCTCATCGACGCCGGGGGGATCAAGCTCGACATCGCCGTCACGACCACCTCCGGCACGTACCACACCGCCGCCACGGTCGCCGGAAACCTGCCGTGGGAGACCGCGACGGGCGTTCGCAACGTACCGCTGCTTCTTCCGGTTCTGCTCCACGCAAAGAAGCAGGCGTCGTACAACTGGTCGCTGACCGTCCCCTCGGGCTCGACCGCGACGCTCGCCGATGCCACGACGCAGAATCCTGAGTTCACCCCCGACATCGCCGGAACGTATCAGTTGACCGTGACCGATCTCTCGACAGGAAAACCGGTGAGCATGAATGTTTATGGCGGTACCTGGAAGGGCATCATCACCGGCCTGGATGCGACAGGCCGGCCGAACGTCGATCCCGCCTGTATGGCCTGCCACGTCAAGAACACGCCGCACTTCGATCTCTTCACTCCGTGGAAGGCCTCCGGCCACGCGGAGATCTTCACGCAGAACGTCAATACGCCTGCCGGCCACTATTCGACAGCGTGCCTCGGGTGCCATACCGTTGGCTATAACGCCAAAGCGGTGAAGAACAACGGCATCGACGACGCGCCGGACTGGACCGCCTTCCTGAGCACGACACTGCTCACGCACGGCGATCCCGCGAACTTCGGCAACATCGTTACGCAATTCCCCGCCACCGCGCGGATGACCAACATCCAGTGCGAGAACTGCCACGGACCGCAGGACAGCGCGGCTCACATGAAGAAGGACGGCTCGCGCATGTCGCTCTCGTCCGACGTCTGCGGAAGCTGCCACGGCGAGCCCACCCGTCACGGCCGCTACCAGCAGTGGCAGTTGTCGGCGCATGCAAACGCCACCACGGCAATCGCCGAGGGGACCGACCCCACCTGCAGCAAGTGCCATAGCGCGCAGGGATTCATCGCCTGGCAGGACACCGGCTTCAGCACGGCCAATCTGACCGTAGACTGGACTGCCGACCAGGTCCAACCACAGACCTGCGTAGCCTGCCATGACCCGCACAACCCCGGCACGACCTCCGGCGACAACAACACGAACGCCACGGTCCGGGTGATGAACACGACTCCGCTGCTGATGGCCGGCTTCACGGCCACCAACGTCGGCAAAGGCGCCACCTGCATGACCTGCCACAACGGCCGGCGCGGGCTCAAGGACGATGCGAATTACCTGGCCTCGGACGCCTCGCGCGCCCCGCACGAGGGAACGCAGGCCGACATCATCATGGGCCAGAACCTTTTCTTCACGAAGGTCGGCACGCGCGGCCTGCACTCCATGATTCAGGACTCCTGCGTCTCCTGCCACATGGAATCGACCAATCCTCCGGCCGCGGTTGCGCTCCAGAATGCCGACGGCAGTTGGGTCGGCACCAACCACACGTTCTACGCCAGCAACACCATCTGCACGAAGTGCCATAGCAACATCACCAAGGAGACCGTGCAGACTCCGGTGCAGGCGAAGCTCGATTCGCTCAAAGCGCAGATGGAGACCGCGATCAAGAACGTGATGCAGGCGCAGATCCGCGCCGGCAACACCATCGACCTCAACGGCGTCAAGACGATCAAGAACGCCTCGGACGTCGCGGGAGTCGAGTTCATCTCGGCCTCGGGCCGCCAGGGTGTCAACGTCACTCTGAAGGACGGTTCCAAGGTCAACAATCTCTCCCTTGCCACCGTGAAAGTTACGCGTCCGTCCGGCTCGGCTGTCGAGCTGTATGCCGTTGCCGATCCCGCGATCGCCAAAGCCGGTTGGAACTACTTCATGGTGATCAACGACCGGAGCAAGGGCGTCCACAATCCGGCATTCGTCAACTCCGCGCTCGACGTCTCGACCTTCGCGGTCAGCTCGCTCAATTCCGCGGCCATTACGCCGGCCGTAGCGGGCAGCAACCCTGCAGCGCTCGGCGGTGGCCTCGGCAACGGTGCCGGCGCCGTCTCCTGCAAGAGCGCCTACGTCTATTGGAGTGAGATGGCCGGTCATACGACGGGCCAGGCGGGAAGCCAGTGGCGCACCGACGTCGTGGCGCGCAACCTCGAGACGTCAACCGCCTCTCTCCGCTTCATCCTGCACCAGGCCAGCGGCAATATCGAGACCACGGGCACCGTCAATGGCGGTTCGCAGAAGGCGTTCGAAGATCTCACGGCCGCGATGGGAACGACGAACAATATCGGCGCGCTCGAGATCTGCTCCGACCGCCCGCTTCTCGTCAACACGCGCATCTTCAACCAGGCTGATGCCGGCACCTACGGCCAGAGTTACGACGGCCGTGTTGCCGACCTCGGATACTCGGCGGGCCAGACCATCAGTCTCATCGGACTGCGCCAGAAGACCGACGCCTATCGTTCGAATCTCGTCGTCACCAACGGCGGAACGACCGACGCACAGGTCACGGTCAATCTGTTCGACTCATCGGGCAAGTCGCTGATCGCCTACACGCTCACGGTCCCCGCGGGCTCCGGCACGCAGGACCTCGAGCCGTTCAAGAACCGGGCGAACGCGCCCGACCTCGATTGGGGCTTTGCCACGGTCACCGTGCTGAAGGGAACGAATGTCCTCTCCTCGGCATCTCTGATCGACATGAAGACCAACGACCCGAGCACGATCACAGCCAAGCAGTAGGGATTTTACGCAGCATTGAAATGGAGGGTGGCAGCAACCGCTGCCACCCTTTGTTTTCGAGCGCGCGAAGCGCGAAGGAGCGCTGGCGTCTCGCCTCCGGTCTGGCTGCCCCCTCAAACATACCGAATCGCAGGCCGTCCCCCGAGACTCCGCAACCGCGATCGGCGTCCTGAGACGTAGGCAGGGCTTCGACGTAGGGTCACGCAAGCACCGGTCGGACTAGAGAGTCCGACCTTTCGCCGGCGGGAGCCGGCGAGAGATTGTAGCCCCCGGTTTCAACCGGGGGGTTCATGGTCGCCCCAAAATTGCGAGCCCGCTTTAGCGGGCGACAGAGCAGGCAAGTGCGGACGTCCCGGCGGAATGCACCTCGGATTCTGTCGCCCGCTAAAGCGGGCTTGCAATCCGGGGGCGACCTCGAAAACCCCCGGTTGAAACCGGGGGCTAC
>JADGNY010000011.1 GCA_017883235.1 Thermoanaerobaculia bacterium
CGCAACGGCGGTTGCCTGAAGGCCAGCTTGTTATTCACAATCAATAACTATTGCACGCCTCATTACAAACGGCGAGGTCTTCGCTTCTTTTAGGTCTAGAGCAGCTACGCATCTGGTTTCTGACACGCTTTCCGCTACACGACATCTGCCACGTAGGCCACACCAGCGGGGTAGTCTTCGCCGGATTCGGAGCCAGCGAGCACCTCCCCTCTGTCGTCGAAATGCACCTGGACGGCGTTATTGACGATAGGCTCCGGCATCTTTTGGGGCAGCACTACTCCATCACCACGGCCAACCCTGCGGCTGTTCTAGCGTTCGGTCAATCGGACATGGTGCGGACATTCATGGAAGGCATCGATCCGCTCGTTACCGACAACCACACGAGAGAGCTGAGGATCTTTTGGAGTGGCTGCATAGAAATCCTTCTGGCAGAGATCGGCACCAGAAGGAAAGACGCCGCGGAGCGAATACGCGGAATCGCTGCTGGGGCGCTAGAAAAGCAACTCGCCGCGCTGACTCGCTGGCGTCACCGCGAACAGGTCAAACCATCGCTTTACCTTATTCAGTCCCTACCAAAGGATGAGTTGGCAACCGTGGCGGAATCGCTAGTCAGCCTCACGTCTCTGAAGCGACGCGTATCGATGGACTACAGCGTCGGAGGCCCGATTGATGTGTTGGTCATCTCGAAACATGACGGATGCGTGTGGGTAAAGAAGAAGCAGTATTTTTCCGCTGACTTGAACCCCGGCTTCTTCACCCGAAAGCACATTGCTTGGGAGGAACTCTCAAATGCCACGAAGAGCAAAGGCATCGGTCGCGAAGCCGAAGCGACAGCCGAAAGCGTTTCACTCGATGGAAGCGATTCGCGCTCACTTCTATCCGAAGCCGATCACGGACCCGGAGTTGCCGGCAGCTACTCCACCACCAGCCACAACCACGCTGGCGTCGGAACCCCTTCGCTGGATGATCGAGGAGATCCGAAAGATACCTGACAATTTTGGAAAGCGCCACAAAAACGCCACAAAAACCCCTTGACGAGGCCGGTAAAAGTACCTATTATTTCCGTCATACCAGTGGAACAAATACTGCAACCGCACGGTTCCGGGGAGACGTTCGGCACCGTGTGCGGATGAAGTTTCATCTGAGAACGTCATATTAAAAACACGTAAACCAAAGCATCCTAAAGGTTTAGCAGCATGTCCCAGGGTTGGGAAAAGAGGCCAGTCATGTCGAAACTAACCGTAGAGTTCAACCCAAAGATGGACGAGATCCTTGCCGGGTTGGCGCAAGAGAAGGGCACGACGAAGGTCGATGTCCTTCGACGCGCCGTCGCCCTCTACAAATACATCGATTCGCAGCTCTCTCCGCAGGGTCTGCGACACCTCGCGATCACGGAGGAGGATCGGATCGTAAAGGAAATTGTCGTACCGTAGCCAGGAGCCGCATGAGCACGGTCGAACCCGCATCGGCACCAGGGTCAACTCCGCCGCGCCACGCGGTAGTTCCGGCTGGCGATGTGCTAGCGTCGGTCGGCAATGCCGGCGGCCGCAAGCTCACTGGTGAGCAGTGGGTGGCGTTTGCTCTGGCAGGTGCCGTCTTTCTGCTGGTCGTTTCTACGATCGTGTTTGACTTCGTCATCTTGAAGGCTGCTTTGCCGCCGATGCCGCCACTGCCTAGAACTACGGCTGAGGCGGATTTAGCCGCTTACAAGGTGGCAGTCGAGCAATACACGCTGCTCACGAACGCTGCTCACGAACGTGCGCGTAACGTGTTCGAGACCTTCGCAGCGGCCTCCCTGCTTCCCATCTTCACGGGAATCGTGGGATTCATCTTTGGGCGTGAACGCTCCCCGTAACGTTGCCGGGCGGCGAAAATGACCCCTACCGCCGCCCTCCTCGCCAGCCTGGGCGCGATCACCGCCGAGACGGAAGACAACCTCAACCCGTGTGTTTTCATCGAGATAGAGCCTGTTACAACTTGCCACCCAAACGCTACCACTACCTCAGATTGGACCGATGCCGCATCAGATTGGATCGATACCGCATCAGATTGGACCGATGCCGCATCAGATTGGTTCGATACCGCATCAAATCGGATCGATGCCGCATCAGATTGGATCGATACCGCATCAAATTGGATCGATACCGCATCAGATCGGATCGATACCGCATCAGATTGGTTCGATACCGCATCAGATTGGATCGATGCCGCTCCAAATTGGATCGATACCGCACCAGATTGGATCGATACCGCATCAGATTGGTTCGATACCGCATCAAATCGGATCGATACCGCTCCAAATCGGATCGATACCGCATCGAATTGGACCGATACCGCAACGGCTAACCGACAACCGACAACCGACAACGCGGCGAAGCCGCCGTTTACGCGAGTGTTGCCGTCGCCGGCGCCTGCGGCGCAACCTTCGGCCGGTTGAGCTGGAGATGGCGGGCGGTGCACTCGGCGAACCCTTCGCAACGGATGCAGTAGCGGTCGGAGTGTTCGGGCTTGAAGTCGATCGGCTCGCAGATATTGACCCCGCTGACCTTCTCGTGCTGCGCGAGGTCGATCAGACGATTGATGTCGGAGTCGGAGCCTGTGACCAGAGCCCGTTTCATCGCAACCACGCGGGTGATGTTGCGTGTCGCGGCGATGACCGCGGCATCCTCCGATCCGAGCCTTGGCGCCGGACCGGTCTCGCGCGTGGCGATCGCCAGCACCCGCACACGCTGCGAAACGTAATAGCCGAAACCGACAACAGCCCCGGCCAGCGCCGCCAGGTTGGTCTTGCTGCCGAAAAAGACGCCGGTCAGCAACGCCGCCAGCGCCAGCCAGGCCAGAAACGTCACGCGGATGGGAAGGATCGTCGAGAGATAGAACGTCTGATCGCGGTTGAGGGCGGCGTAGACGAACAACAGCGTGAAATTGATGAAGAAGGAGCCGAGCAGCGGCGTGTTGAACCAGGCTGCCACGAGCGCCGTCGCCAGCGTCGACATCAGGTAGAAGCGAAGGAAGTTTCCCGTTCCCCACTGCTCCTCGACGGCGAATCCCATCAGCGAGAGGAGCACGAGATTGAGAAACAGGGTCAGAACGGGCGGGATCGTGAACGCTCCGACATGCCCGGCCTGGGCGAACTGGTAGGTGAACAGGCGCCAGATCTGTCCGGCGGCGACGGCGTTCCGGTCGAATCCGAAGAGGCGGGTGAACTTCTGGGCGTCCTGGTACTGGAGAAGGAAGAACGCGACATTCAGGAAAAGGAGAATGTACGTCGAGCGCAGATTTTCACCGCGGCTTCGGAACATGACGATCCGAACGTAAGTCCTGGATTGATTAATTCAATGCCTCCCGTGCGGTTGTTACGCATAGGACGGCGAGAGTGTTGAACTCGTTTGCACCCGCTGCAAGAAATTAACGCACCACCACGTTGTCCATCCCCTCGAACCGCAGCACGTTGTCGTTGGCAAGGTGATGCTTAGCCGCCACGCCGGCCGCCAGTTCCAGGACGGATGAGGCCTGCGCGTTCGGCGGATAGTTCGGGCAGGGGTCGGCCTTGCAAGGCTGCACGTCATGGGCGATATGGACGATGCGGTGCTGGCTGTCCATCCAGATCATGTCGAGCGGGATGAGCGTGTTCTTCATCCAGAACGGATATTCACCGGGCTGCGTGAAGAGAAAGATCATCCCGCGGTCGTCGGCCAGGTGATCGCGGTACATCAGGCCCTGCGACCGGGTTTCCTCGTCCGAGGCCACTTCGACCGCGACGACGAAATGGTCGGGAAAGACGATGCGCTGGGCACTGGCCGCGGCCATCGTCGTGGCCGGACTCGGGGCTGGCGTACGCTGGGCGCAGGCAAGAGCCAGCATCAACAGAAAGCTAGATTTCATTTTCCACCTCGACCACCTCGTCCGGCCGCTCGCGGGAGATGAGGTCATATTTCTTGGCGTAGTAGCGGAAGGAGCGGAACGACATCCGCAGCAGCTCGGCGGCCTGCGTCTGGACTCCGCCGGTGCGCTCCAGCGCCTTCAGCATGAAGATTTTCCCGATTCCCTCGAGGTGGTCCACCAGCGAGATCCCGTCAGCCGGAAGTTCAAACGTGACGTCCGGCATCGAGCCGCCGAGAAGAACGTGCTCCGGGAGCGACTTCGTCGTCAACACGTCCGACGCTTCGAGCGCGATCATCCGTTCGATGACGTTCTCCAGCTCGCGCACATTGCCGGGCCAGTGGTACTTCTCGATCGAGCGCATGGCATCGGACGAGATCCTCTTCTGCGGTACGCCCATCGACTTGGAGTACTTGGTGATGAAGTGTTCCACCAGCAGGGCGATGTCCTCGCGCCGCTGCCGCAGCGGCGGAAGAGCGATCGGGATCACGTTGATGCGGTAGAAGAGATCCTCCCGGAACGTACCGGCGCGGATCGACTCGGCGAGATCGCGATTCGTGGCCGCGATGACGCGCACCTCGACCTGCGTCTCGCTGTTCGAGCCGACGCGGCGGACCACGTGGTCCTGCAGTACGCGCAACAGCTTGATCTGCATGGCCGTCGAGGTCTCACCGATCTCGTCGAGGAAAATCGTCCCGCGGTCGGCTTCCGTGAAGAGTCCTTTTTTCTCGCGGATCGCGCCGGTGAACGCGCCGCGCTCATGTCCGAAAAGCTCCGACTCCAGCAGCGTCTCCGGCAGAGCGCCGCAATTGATCGAGACAAACTTTCCCCGGCGGCCGGAGTTGTAGTGGATGGCCCTGGCGATCAGCTCCTTGCCCGTGCCGGAGTCGCCCGAGATCAGCACCGTCGACGTGGTCTTGGCAATGCGCTGCACGATGGAGAAGATCTCCTGCATGCGCGCGCTGCGGCCGATGATGTTGGAGAAGGTGAAGCGCTCCTCGAGCGCCGTGCGGAGATGGATGTTCTCCTCCTCCAGCTCCTTCCGCTCCGCGGCGTTGCGGACGATGATCTTCAGTTCGTCGATGTCGAACGGTTTGGCGATGTAGTCGAAGGCCCCTGCTTTGAGCGCCTCAACCGCCGATTTCGTCGACGTGTGTGCGGTGATCATCACCACGGCCACGGACGGCGTCGCTGCTTTCACTTCGCGCACCAGGTCGATGCCCGATCCGTCCGGCAGCATCAGGTCGCAGAGGATGATGTCGGGCTCGTGTTTCGCCAGCGCGTTTCGCGCCTCGGCAAGCGACCCGGCCGTCTCCACGCGCCAGGCTTCCTCTTCAAAGACGATCGAGAGAAAGTCGCGTAGCGACGCCTCGTCATCGACGATCAGCAGGTTCACAAGGCCGGATTATAGGAGTCAGAGGCGGTAGAACGTTACTGAGGCACTGTTGGCAGAGCCTTGGGCAACCAACGCCGCCGGCCGTGCCGGGCCGCCGGCCGTGCCGGCCTACTCGCGGGTGGCGATCGCCGTCCCTGCCGCGATGACCTGACCGAGGAGAAACAGTTGCGAGATGCCGTGCAGCATTCCGAACTGGCGACGCACCGGATCGTTACTCGGAAGGCTGCTGATCGGCGTAAACGACTCGGCGCGGATCATCCGGATGCGGGTGTCGATCAGCGCCTGGAACGACGCCAGGAGGACGGCCACGAAGAGGATGACCAGCATCACCGGCCGGCTGCGACGCCACTCGAGGAACATGAGCAGAAGAGGCGCGAGAAGGGCAATGTAGTGCCAGCGCGTGAGGATGGCGCCGACGACATTGGCGGCATCGGTGGGATTGGTGGCCGCGCTGAACGCGGCCGAGGCCGAAAGCATGAGAAATACGCCGCTGCCGAGCCAGAGCGCCTGAATGAGACGGGTGATGAGGCGGGTAAGTGCCAGCGAGGACTTTCGCGGCGGACGCGATTCCTCAGGCGGCATGCTGACTTCGACGACAGGTGTTTCCTCGAGCGCCGCCGCCGGCGTCGGTTCGATACTCGGCTCCTCGGTCATCGAAATACCTCTCGAATCGATTCGTCGTACGGCGCGCGCAGCACGCCGCGGTCGGTGATGATGGCGCTGATCAGGCGCGCCGGCGTGACATCGAAGGCCGGATGGCGGACGTTGATTCCGTCGGGCGCGATCGAAACACCATTCATCGTCGTGACCTCCGCCGCGCTTCGCTCCTCGATCTCGATGCCAGCACCTGTCGGTGTGTTCACGTCGATGGTCGACAGCGGCGCGGCCACGTAGAACGGCACGCCGTGCGCGTTCGCGAGAACGGCCACGGTGTACGTGCCGATCTTGTTCGCCGTGTCGCCGTTCGCGGCGATGCGGTCGGCGCCGACGATCGCGGCGTCGAAACGTCCCTGTTGAAAGAAATGCCCGGCCATGCTGTCGGTGATCAGCGTGACGTCGATGTTTTCCTGCTTCAGCTCCCACGCCGTCAATCGCGCACCTTGCAGGTAGGGGCGCGTCTCATCGGCGAAGACGGCCACGCGCTTGCCGCCTTCGACGGCGGCGCGGATCACGCCCAGCGCCGTGCCGTAGCCTGCCGTCGCTAGGGCGCCGGCGTTGCAGTGGGTGAGGATGGTGACGGACTCGCCGAGGAGCTCGGCGCCGTAGCGGCCGATGCGCTTGTTGGCTTCGACGTCTTCGCGAAACATCGACTCGGCCTCGGCGGTCAGATCGCGGCCGGCCTCGCGGGCCGCGAGCATCCGGTCGAGCGCCCACATCAGATTGACGGCCGTCGGACGCGACGCCCGCAACTCCGCGGCGGCGGCATCGACATCATCGTCACGCTGGGCCGCAAGCGCGACACCGAACGCCGCCGAGACCCCGATGGCGGGCGCGCCGCGCACGATCATGTCGCGGATGGCCACGGCGACCTCGTGCGCGTCACTGCAGGTAACCCAGTGGACGTTTCGGGGCAACAGGCGCTGATCGAGGAGGTCCAGCGCGTTGCCGCGCCAGCGAATAGGTTCAACGTGCATACGGTTCGCAGTGAAAGGCGGTCGTTATACTACGGCCAGGAGTCTGCGCGGCAGAACGATCGAGCGAAGAGGGTGGCCGAGCCTTGGGCAACCAACGCAGCCGGCCGTGCCGGCCCAGTTTTTCCGGAGGAACAATGGTCAGGGTTGGAGTCAATGGTTTCGGGCGCATCGGACGCAACGTGCTCCGCGCCGCGCTCGAGCGCAATCTCGATATCGAATTCGTCGCCGTCAACGATCTCACGGACGCCGCGACGCTGGCGTATCTTCTGAAGTACGACTCGGTTCATCACACGATTCCGAACGAGGTCGGCCATACGGCCAACGGCATCACCATCGACGGGAAAGAGCTGCGCGTTTTCTCTTTCCCCGATCCCTCCGACATTCCGTGGGGCGAAGTCGGCGCCGAGATCGTCGTCGAGTCTTCGGGCCGGTTCACGTCGAAGGCGAAGGCATCGCTCCATCTCCGGAAGTCGGTCGAGCACGTGATCATCTCCGCCCCCTCGAAGGACGCCGACGTCACCATCTGCATCGGCGTCAACGAGCAGGATTTAGATCCCGCCGCGCACAAGATCGTGTCGAACGCCTCCTGCACCACCAACTGCCTGGCGCCGCTGGCGAAGGTGCTGCACGAAAAGTTCGGCATCGAGATGGGGATCATGACCACGATCCACTCCTACACGAACGATCAGGAGATCCTCGATCTCCCGCACAAAGACGTCCGCCGCGGCCGCGCGGCGGCGATGTCGATGATCCCGACGACGACCGGTGCGGCCAAGGCCGTCGGCCTCGTGCTGCCGGAGTTGAAGGGAAAGTTCGACGGCATCTCCGTCCGCGTTCCCACGCCGAACGTCTCGCTGGTCGATCTGACCTTCCGCACCGAAAAGGCCACGAATGCGGATGAGATCAACGCCGTGCTGCGCGAGTCCGCGAACGGCGCGCTGAAAGGCATCCTGACTTACTCCGACGAACAGCTCGTTTCGGTCGATTTCAACCACAACCCGTATTCGGCGATCGTCGATACGACCTTCACCCGCTCGGTCGATCCGCACATGCACAAGGTGCTGTCGTGGTACGACAACGAGTGGGGCTACTCGAACCGCGTCCTCGATCTGATCGCGCACGTGGCGCGGGTGAAGAAGGAGTCGCTGCAACACGCATGATCACTATTCGGACGCTCGATGACCTTTCGCTTTCGCGGGGCGCGCGCGTCTTCTATCGCGTCGACTACAACGTTCCGCTCGACGGGACGCGGATTACCGATGCCACCCGTATCGAGGAGACGTTGCCGACCCTGCGCCGGCTCCGCAATGTCGGTGCGGCCGTCGTGATCGCCAGCCATCTCGGCAGACCGAAGGGCGAGCGGAAGCCGAAGTACTCGCTGGAGCCGATCCGAGCGAAACTGGCCGAGCTCTTAGGCGCCGAGGTGCAATGGGCGGATGACTGTGTCGGCGACGACGCCGATGCCAAGGCATCGGCTCTCGAGCCGGGCCAGATCCTCCTGCTCGAGAACCTGCGTTTCCACGCCGGTGAAGAAGCGAATGACCGTACCTTCGCGGAGCAGTTGAGCATGCTTGCGGACTACTACGTCAATGATGCCTTCGGAGCATGTCACCGCGCACACGCCTCGATCGATGCCCTGCCGCGACTCTTCGACAAGGCGCGTATCGCGGGCGGTCTTCTGCTGGCGAAAGAAATCGAGTTCCTGCAGAAAATCACCAACGTTTCTGACCGACCCTTCGTCGCCCTCCTCGGCGGCGCCAAGATCGCCGGCAAGATCGAACCGCTCGAAGCGCTCGTCAAACTCGCGGACACGGTCCTCGTCGGTGGCGGAATGGCGAACACGTTTCTGGCCGCCCGAGGCGTAGCCATGGGCGGCTCGCTCGTCGACAACGATTCGATCGAAGTGGCGAAGCGGATCACGAACGTGATGTTGCCGGTCGATCTCATCGTCGCTGACGATCTGAAGGAGCCGAAGACCATCGAGACCGTCGACGTGTCGAGCGGTCTGACCGCCGGACAGAAGGCCTTCGACATCGGACCGAAGACGATCGCCGCGTACGACGCGGTACTGAAAGCCGCGCGCACGATTTTCTGGAACGGGCCGATGGGCGTGTTCGAGAACGAAGCCTTCGCGAAGGGAACGATGGCCATGGCGCGATCGGTGGCCGAGGCCGGAGGGACGACGGTCGTCGGCGGCGGCGAATCGGTCGAAGCCGTGAAAGCGTCCGGTTACGCCAGCCGCATCAGCCATATCTCCACCGGCGGCGGCGCATCGCTGGAGTTCATTTCGGGGGAAACGCTGCCGGGAGTGGAGGTGCTGAGGTCAGAAAGCAGAAGGCAGAAGGCAGAAGGATGAATCCTTTCACCTTCTGCCTTCTGCTTTCTGCCTTCTGCCTTTGATCATGCCTCAGGAAATCGAAGTCAAATTCGCCCTCAAAGACCGCGCCGATCTCGTGCGGAAGCTGCACGACATCGGCGGGCAGCGGCTCTATCCCGAGACCTTCGAGGACAACATCGTCCTCGACCGCCGCGGCGAGCTGCGGACCAAAGGCTCCCTGCTGCGCGTCCGCAAGTTCGGCAAGTACTCGATCGCCACCTACAAAGGGCCGATGTCGATCGAGGGAGGGGTGAAGTCGCGCGAGGAAGTGCAGACCGGCGTCGAGAGTTTCGAGCTCGCCATCCAGCTTTTCGACGCCCTCGGATACAAGCCGGTCTTCCGCTATCAGAAGTTCCGCGAGGTCTGGCGCATCAAAGAGGTCGAAGTGGTCCTCGACCGCACCCCGATCGGCGACTACTTCGAGATCGAAGGCCCGATCGACGTCATCCGCACCATCGCCGCCGAGCTGGGGATGACGATGGACCAGGCCATCCGGCAGACATACTCGGATCTGTACCGGCTGGCTCGCCGGACGCGGCCGGATCTTGGGGAGAACATGATCTTTCCGCCGGAGGCGCTTTGAAGGCAGAAGGCAGAAGGCAGAAGGCAGAAGGATGATGCGTTTCCTTCAGCCTTCTGCCTTCTGCTTTCAGCCTTCTGCCTTCTCATGAGGGCCATGATCCTCGCCGCCGGCTACGGCACGCGTCTCCGGCCGGTGACGTACACACTGCCGAAGCCGGTCGTGCCGTTGTGCGGACAGCCGCTCGTGGCCTGGGTGATCGAATCGTTGCTTGACTTCGGCATCCGCGATTTCATCGTCAACCTGCACCATCTTCCGGAGCCGATTGAGCGGCTTCTTCGGGCCCGGTTTGCGGACGCGCGGTTCGCGTTTTCATACGAACTGGAGATTCTCGGGACGGGCGGCGGCGTACGAAAGGTGCGCAGTCTTCTAAAACGGGATCCCGAGTTTTTCCTCGTCAACGGTGACACGATCCAGTTCCCGCCATACGACGCCTTGCGCGCAAGGCGGAACGAAGCGCTGGCCGTGTTGACGTTGCGCCATCCACCGCCGGGCGATCGCTTCACCCCGGTCTACTTCGATGAGGACCGCGTTACCGGCTTCGGCAAAGGTACCGGAGAGGCGCTGATGTTCTCCGGCACACACCTGATCTCGAACCGCATCTTCGACTACCTTCCGGACAAAGACTTCTCCGGCATCGTCGACGAGGTCTATCAGCCGCTCATCGACAGCGGCCGCGAGCGGATCGCGGGCGTCGTCGACGACGGTCTCTGGTTCGACATCGGAACGCCGCAACGCTACGTGGCCGCATCGCGCACGCTGCTCGGCCTCACCGTACGTGGCCGGCTCGCGCCCGCGCGCGGCACGCACGTCGCGGGCGACTCGCTGTTCGATGACACGGCAGTCGTGACCGGCGCCATGTCGCGCAGCATCGCCGGTGCTCGCAGCGTCATCGAGGGGACATTGGACGACAGCGTGGTCTGGGACGACTGCCGGATCGCCAAGGGCGTCGTCCTCGACTCCTGCGTCGTCGCGCACGGTGTGGAGATTGCCTCGCCGGTCGAGCTGCGTAACGTCCTGATCTGCCGCGATGATGCAGCCATCCCGCGCGAAGGAGAGCACCGCTTCGAGCACGGCCTCGTCCTTCTGGACATTTGACGTTCGATGGCCCTGTTCTAGACTCTGCTCATGTCGATCCACACGCGCGTCGACGCGCTCCTGACCCGGCTCGCCTCCCAGCAGCAATTCCCGACCCAGGGGCAGACGATCTTCGTCGACCTCGAGCGGCGGGAGGTGCGCCACGCCTGGATTCCCCTTCGCGTGGTCAACGCTCTTCTCGGCGGGCGCGGCGTGAACATGTTTCTCCTGCACAACCTGCTCGATGAAACACTCGAGCCGATTCATCCTCATGTCCCGCTCATCTTCGGCACCGGCATCCTGACGTCGATGGTCCCTTCGGCATCGCGCGGCAACGTCACCTCGTGGTCGCCGGAGTCGCGGGTGTTGATGGATTCGAACGCCGGCGACTACTTCCCGTCGTTCATGAAGCTCAACGGGATCGATCACCTCGTCCTCTACGGGAAAGCTCCGGCCTGGACGCTGCTGCATTTCGAGGGGAATGAGCCTCGATTTGTCGATGCCGCGCCGTGGGTCGGGCTCGACAACCTCGATCTGCGCGCGAAGATCGCCGAAGACTTTCACGGAGTCGAAGGGAAGGACTACGGGCTGGCGGCCATCACCACGGCCGGCGAGAACCTCGTCCTCTGTTCCGGGATCATGGCCGGTCCGAAAGCGATCTACGCCCGCGGCGGCCCCGGCGCAAAGATGGGGGCGCTCAACCTCAAGGCGGTACTGATTCAGGGACGCCACGCCGACCTCACCACCGCCCGCCCCCACAAGCTCCGCAACCGGGATGTGGCGTTGAAGCTCCTCAATACCTCGGTGGTGAAGAATGCCCTGAAAAAACGCGGTACGCCGTTCCTCTACAAACCGTCGCGCATGCTCGGCGCGATGGGGACGAAGAACAATCAGGAAACGACCTGGACCGACAAGCTCGACGCCGAGAATATCGACCCGTACCGCCCGGGCATGGAGGGCTGTTTCGCCTGCCCGGTCAACTGCCGGCCGTTGAATGACATGTCGGACGATCGGGTGTCGGGTGTCGGGGGTCGGGAGTCGGAGCTCACAGGTGCTGTACCTGGCTCTACGACCCCCGACCCCCGACCCCCGACCCCCGTCCCCGACAAATACATCAAAGGCGACGGTCCCGAGTACGTGACCCTCGGCAAGTTCGGTCCGAACGTCGGCATCTCCGAGGTGACGCAGGTGCTGCGTCTGAACAACATCTGCAACGACCTCGGACTCGACACCGCCTCCTCCGGCTCGGCGATCTCCTGGGCCATGGAGCTTTACCAGCGCGGCATCATCACCCGCGAGCAGACGGAGCTCGATCTGACCTGGGGCAACTACGACGCCATCGAGCAACTTCTCTTCATGACCGCGAAGCGCGAAGGCTTCGGCGACGTCATCGCCGATTCGTCGCAGGCCGTCGCGAACGGCAAGTATCCGGTCGAGTCGCTCGACTACCTGATGGCCGTGAAGGGTCTCACGCAGAGCGATCCGCACGATGCCCGCATCCTCAAAGCCTTCGCCCTCGGCCTGGCCGTCGCCACGCGTGGCATGGACCACCTTCGCAACCGTGTGACGCTGGAGATCAACGCCAAGATCAACGACTCCCCCGATTTCAAGGCCGAGCTATACGGCGGACAGGTCTCCGCGGAGCCGAACAGCTACGAGGGCAAGGAGATCGCCGTCCGCCGCTGCGAGAACATCTACGCCGTCGGCGACTCGGTCGGCATGTGCCGTTTCACCACGCAGCTCTTCAACTCCCCCTCGCTGCCGGGTTACGAGGAGTTCGCCGACCAGGTAGCCAACGTCACCGGCATCGAGCTGACGAAGCAGGCCATCGACGGCATCGGACTCAACGTGATGGGCGTCGAGCGTCTCATCAACGCCAAACTCGGCGTCACCCGCGCCGACGACACGCTCCCCAAACGCTGGTTCGAGGAAGCGATCGGCGTCGGCCCCTACAAAGGCGAAAAAATCGACCGCGGCGAGTTCGACAAGATGCTCTCGCGCTTCTACGAGGTCTCGAATCTCACCGAAGAAGGAATGCCGAAGCCGGAATGGCGTGAGGAGCTGGAGACGGTGCTGACGGCGTAGAATAGAAGGTCATGTTCGTATTCATCAGTCACGGCGATGCCGATCGCGAATTCGCCGCGGAGATTGCCAACTCCCTCCGCGGCGCCGGTATCGATGCGTGGCTCGACGCCAGCGACGTTGAACCGGGAACGAATTGGCTCCGTTCGGGAGCGAGAGCTCTCGATCGGGCGGATACGATGATTCTCGTCCTCTCTGCCAAGACGAGCGGGTCCCCGGACTTGAAAAAAGCCTTCGAATTCGCGATGACCACGCCGCGCTTCGAGAACCGCGTCATCACGGTCGAGCGCCGGACTCCGTCGCAGACGCCGTTCCCATATCCATGGATCCTGCGAGATCTGCCATTCATCAAAGAGGCGCAGGACCCGCAGAGAACGGCGGAGAAAATTCTCAAGTTCCTGAAGACGGCCGCGTGAGCTGATGGGCTCTCGCAAACGAGCAGGCCGGACGCTTCCCGTCGAAGTCTTTCTCTCTCACTCCGCGAAAGACAGGCGCTTTCTGAAGCGGCTTGCAGCCGTTCTCCGTAGTCATGGACTGTCCGCCTGGTTCAGTGAGCATGGCGTCCTAGGAGCGGCACAATGGCATGACGAGATCGGCGCTGCGCTTGCTCGATGCGACTGGATGATCGTCATCCTGTCGCCGGCGGCGATTGCCTCGCGTTGGGTGAAACGGGAAGTGACACACGCGATTGAAGAGCCTCGCTTCGACGGACGCATTATTCCTTTGCGCATCAGCGTTTGCGAGGCTAAGGATCTGAGTTGGGTGTTGCCACAGATCCAAACGATCGACTTCATCGGCCGCTTCGATGACGCCTGTCGAGAATTGTTCGCCATTTGGGGCATCCGCTATCGAAAGGAATCATCCTCATGATCACCGTCCACCTCCCCGAGCCTCTGCGCGAAGGCCGAGATGCCATCATGACGATGGACGCAACCTCCCTCGGCGACATCATCGCCCGCCTCAATCTTGCGGAGGACCGCGACGAGTTGTTCAACTTCGCCGTCAACGGAGAGCTCGTGTTGCATGGCGAGAAAGACGTCACGCTGAAGAATGGCGACGAGGTTGAGATCGTCGTGGCCATCGCCGGCGGCTGATCAACAATGCAAGCTGCGCCGCATTGATGCGCCGCGGAGCGTGTCGCACCGCTTTTGGGGTGCGGCGGAACAATCTCCAGCTAAACTTCCCTCATGCCTACCTTCCAACCCTCCCGCCCCGGCGAGCGGATGATCCCTGTCGAAGAGGCTCAGGAGCGAGTGCTGGCCGAGGTGCAACTGCTCGGTACCGAGCAGGTCGTCTTCACCGACGCCCTCGGGCGCGTGCTGCGCGAGGACGTGCGTGCACGCTTCGATGTGCCGCGCGGCGACAACACGGCGATGGATGGGTATGCCGTCCGGGCGGACGACATCGCCAATGCTCCTGTGTCGTTACGTGTCGTCGAGAACCTCCCCGCGGGGACGGTGTCCAAGAAGCGGGTTGAAGCGGGGACCGCGATCCGCATCATGACCGGCGCGCTGATGCCGGACGGTGCGGACACCGTCGCGCACGTCGAGATCACCGACGCCGGGTCGGAGATCGTGACAGTCAACGAGTCCTTAAACCGGGGAACCAACATCCGCAGGCGCGGCGAAGACATGCACGCCGGCGACGTCGTTCTTGCGGATGGGACTCCGATTCATGCTGCCGAGGTCGGCGTGCTGGCCGGTGTGCAGAAACCGGTCGTCCGCGTTGGGCGGCGGCCGAGCGTGGCCATCCTTTCCACCGGCGACGAGATCATCGACGTCGGCGACGAGATGGCGTACGGCAAGGTCGTCAACTCGAACTCCTACTCGCTCGCGGCGCTCATCCGTGAAGCGGGGGCGGTCCCGCGGATGGTCGGCATCGTGCCCGATACCCCCGAGGCCACCATCGCGGCGATCGAATCAGGGCTCGAGTCCGATTACGTCATCTCCTCCGGCGGTGTCTCGGTCGGTGCCTACGATTTCGTCAAAGAGGCGCTCGATACCTTGGGCGCGGAGACGAGGTTCTGGCAGGTAGCGATGAAGCCCGGCAAACCGGTGGTCCTCTCGCGGATCCGCGGCCGGCTCTACTTCGGCCTGCCCGGAAACCCCGTTTCGTGCCTGGTCTCGTTCCTCCTTTTCATCGCACCGGCGATCCGGAAGGCGATGGGACAGACGACGAATCTTCTGCCGCCGATCGTGCAGACGCGCGTTCTAGCATCGCTGAAATCGCGTGGCGACCGCCGCAACTACATGCGCGTCCGTGTCATGGCGCGGGATGGCGAGCTCGTCTCGCAGCCGATGATTTCGCAAGGCTCCGGTGTCTCGACGTCGATGGTGCAGGCCAACGGCCTCATGATCGTCGAGGCCGGTGTCACGGCGATCGAGGCGGGGTCGATGGTGCCGACGGTGCTGGTGGGTCCAGTGCAGTCGTAAGCATTTCGACGACGGAGCGCTGGCGTCTCGCCGGCTGGCCCGGCGTGCGTCTCGCCGCCGGGTTACCAGCGAATGTTTGGAGTCTTGCCGGGTCGGGGGCGAGACGCCCCCGAGCCAGCCGGCGAGACGCCAGCGCTCCGTTCAGCAACCCCGCCTTCAACGAACCCGGCACCTCATTCGTAACCCTCCATCTGGCGTAAATCGCGCAGCAGGGGGCTAGCGAGGTGCGTTCCGTCGGTATTGTCTGTGGCTACGATCTCAACGACGACCTGCCCGGGTACGTGAGATCGGTAGCGCCGCTCATCGCCCGTGAGAATCTCGACTTCGTAATTCTGTCGGGCGGCCGCACGTCTCCGCGATCGAATCATTCCGAGGCCTGGGTCATGGCGGGGCACCTGCGCGGTATCGTCCCGGCGCCGGCGTTCGTCCTCGAAGAGCACGCCATGACCACGCTGGAGAACCTCATCTTTGCGCGCGGACTGGCAGAGCATCACGCCGGCGTCGTGGCGCGATTCGTCGTCTTCTGCGACCGGGTGCACCAGCGCAAGGTTGCCGCGCTCTCTCGCCTGATCCTCGGCGCGCGGACGAGCGTTCATTGCGTCGACCACGATGTCACCATGCGCGTTCGCCTTTTCGAGCCGGTCTCGCATGTCATCGAGGCCGCGGCCGCGCGCGCGCCATGGTTGCGCAAGTACCTTCGCGCCGCCGCCATCCGGTTCAAGGGCGTCCACGAAACGGTCCCGGCCTTGCCGAAGATCGCGCCGGACGGCAAGCCGCATTTTGGCCGCGATCCGAAAAAGGACGCGGAATCGGCTATCCTCGCGGCCGATTGAAACCCGCAACCGTCATCAAGCTCGCCATCGCCGCCGTTCTGGCGCTGCTGTTCGGAGGCCTTGCTCTCCGGGCGGCGATGAGACTGGTCAGCACCGCCGTCCACTCGCTCTTTTTCGGCCTTCTGCTGCTGATCTTCGTGGTGTGGATTTACGCCACGAGGAAGCGCGAGCAGTAGCGGCAATCGCTACGGCGTCGGCTGCGCGAAGCCGGTGATCACGTACGACCCGCTCTTCACGTCTTTCTTGATCTTGATGATGTCGTTCTTCTGCGCGTCCTCGAGCAGGTCGCTGAACGTGTTGTAGCCGTAGTACTCCTCGTTGAAGGTCGGCTTCTTGCGCTGCATGGTCTGCTTGACCATCGAGCCCCAGAGGATCTCTTTGTTCTCGCGCATCAGGGCCTTGATCGAGTCGATCAGGAGCTTGAAGACCTCACCCTGCTTCTTGTCCTTGAAGGTCACGTTCGACGGCGCCTTCGTGCCGCGCACGAGGTCCTCGTAGAAGATGAACTCGTCGCAGTTGTCGATCAGCAGATCGCTCGACGAGTTCTTCACCCCGACGCCGATGACGTGCTTGTCGTTCTCTTTCAGTTTTGAGACCAGCGGGGAGAAATCGGAATCCCCCGAGGCCACCACGAAGATGTTGATGTGATCCTTCGACCAAGCCATGTCCATGGCATCGACGACCATGCGGATGTCAGCCGAGTTCTTCCCCGAGTAGACGCGGCCCGGGATCTCGATCAGCTCGATGGCGGCCTCGTGCAGCTCCCGCTTGTAGTCGGGGAACTTGTCCCAGTCGGAGTAGGCGCGTTTGACGACGATCTTCCCCTTCTCCAGCAGGCGCTCGAGGAGGAGGTTCACTTCGAATTTCTTGTACTTCGCGTCGGTCACGCCAATGGCGATGTTCTCGAAGTCGATGAAAAGTGCGATTTTGCTTTCGTTCATGCTGCTTCTTGATGGCGGCGGTCCGACATTCGTGTCGTCCTCGGCCCCATCGTTGTCAAAGTTTGGCTTACGGCTCATCGGTGATCAGCCCAGCAGCCTAACACCGAACGGGAACAGCAATTCCAATGCGGGGTCTCGCGGGGCGGCGACTCCCATCCTGACGTGGAGCGAAGCGACGCTGTCAGGATCTCCGGTCAGACCGCTCGGTAGTTGCCCATTGGCAGGGCCGGCGCGGACTCACCGGAGATCCTGACGGTGTCGCTTCGCTCCACGTCAGGATGAACTCACCAGCGACGCTGTCAGGATCTCCGGTCAGACCGCTCGGTAATTGCCCATCGGCAAGGTCTGCGCGGTCGCACCGGAGATCCTGACACTGTCGCTTCGCTCCACGTCAGGATGAAGCCCCGCAAGCGCGCCCCCGCAACCCCGAGACCCCGCAACCCCATATACACTTCCCACCCTTGAAGCACTACATCGCCCTCGCCCGTCCGTTCACCCTCCTCCCACCGCTCTTCGGCATCGTTTCGGGAGCGGTCTGCGCGTGGGGATCGGCCCACAATCCCGATCCGGCGCGGGCGCTGACGTCGTCGGTGATCTGGACGATCGTCCTCGGCTCGCTCTGCGCGTCGTTTCTCAACGCGGCGAACAACTCGCTCAATCAGATCTACGACCTCGAGATCGACCGGATCAACAAGCCGAAGCGGCCGATCGTCACCGGCGAAGTGTCGATCCGCGGCGCCTGGATCTTCACCTGGATCATGTACGTCCTCGGCCTCGTGCCGACGTGGCTGGTCGTCGTCTATCCCTACACCACGTGGCGCGCCAAGTTCTTCGCACCGCTGCCGCTGCACGAATGCATCGCCATCTACCTCATCGCCTTCATCTCGACATTCGTTTACTCGGTCCCCGCGCTCGGACGGACGAAGGCGCATCCGATCGGCGCGAACCTGACCATCGCCATCCCGCGCGGCTGTCTCCTGAAGGTGGCCGGCTGGACGATGGTGGCGAGCGCCAGGACCGCGGAGCCGTGGTTCATCGGCTCGGTCTTCATGCTCTTCCTCCTCGGCGCGGCCTCGACGAAGGATTTCAGCGACATCGAAGGCGACCGCGCCGGCGGCTGCCGTACGCTGCCGATCACCTTCGGCGTGAAGCGCGCCGCCTGGATGATCGCGCCGTTCTTCATCTTCCCGTGGCTGCTCATGCCCCTCGGCGCCGCGACGCACATTCTCACCGGCAACGCCCGGTTCCTCACGATCCTCGGCATCGCCCTGTCGCTCTGGGGCGCCTACACCGTCTGGCTCATCGTCCGCAATCCCGACGAGCTGACCGCGACGGAGAACCATCCCTCCTGGCGGCACATGTATCTGATGATGATGGCTGCGCAGGTGGGTTTTGCGGTGGCGTATGTGGTGTGACCCCCAACCCCAGAACCCCCATCCTGACGTGGAGCGAAGCGACACTGTCAGGATCTCCGGTGCGACCCGCGCAGACCTTGCCGATGGGCAACTACCGAGCGGTCTGACCGGAGATCCTGACAGTGTCGCTGGTGAGCCCCCCATCCTGACGTGGAGCGAAGCGACACTGTCAGGATCTCCGGTGCGACCGCGCAGACCCTGCCAATGGGCAACTACCGGGCGGTCTGACCGGAGATCCTGACAGTGTCGCTACGCTCCACGTCAGGATGGAGCTTAAACACGTCAGGATGGGGGTTCAGCGAGCTCGCAGAACCTGATACATCCACACCCCCGGTGGAAAGTCGTACTCATAGTCCTCCACATAGTTCGCCGCCAGATACGCGTTATACGCATCCCTCTCCGGAAGGTGAAGGTGTACCGCGTACAGCCGGTCGACGAAGGCGTACTGATAGCGTACGGAAGAATCCCGCTTCGTGAAGAGCACGAAATTCGGTTCCGGGCGTTCGAGCGCGTTGTTGTCGGCGACGAGGATCTTCACCTTCGGGTCGCGCGCCAGCAGGCGGTCGATGTAGGCATTCACCGGCCCGCGGTCCTGCGCGTGCATGACCGCCGGTCCGTAGAACTCGCCGATGAACCGGTCGCCGTATTGCGAGCCGTAGAAGAGATAGTTGGGAAAGAAGCGGACGACGTCGTAGAGCTGCACGGCGAAACAGACGGCGATGACGGCCACGAGCGGCGCGGAGACGCGGCGCCGGAATTCGTATCCGAGGAGAACGGTGGCGATCACGAGGTAGACCAGCGGATAGAACTGCACTTGGTGATGCGGCGCGTCGTAGCGGAAGACCAATCCCTTCAGCGCGAAGTTGATGGCCACGCTGATGGCGATTGCGGCGAGAAAGGCACGCTGCGTCGTGCGGGGTGCGGGGCGCCGTGAGATGGCCCAGCAGGTCGCCGCCAGCGCCAGCCACCACGGCCCGATCTTGATCACGAAGATGACCAGCGAGAAATACCAGGGCGCGTGCGGCGATCCGAGCCCGAGGTAGTTCCAGAACGGATAGGGTTTTGGCAAAGTACAGGCGCGGATCAGCGCCACGAGCAGCTTCGGCCGTAGGTAGATGACCGAGGTCGCGAAGAACGTGGCCACGGCCACCGGCAGGAAGAGGAGGTCGCGCCACAACATCCGGCGCTCGCGGCCGATCGTCATCGCATAGAAGACCGCGATGAAGAGGCCGTTGAACACGCCGACGATCGAGCACGATGTCGCCAGTCCGAAGGCGATCGCGCTGATCAATAGCGGGGTTGCGGCGGGGTCTCGCGGTTTCGCGGTCTCGCGGTGAACAACCTGCGTAACCGCGCGACCCCGAGACCGCGCCACCGCGTAATAAAACGCAACAAACGACACCGTCGTGAACAGCGTGAAGAGCATGTTCGCGTGCGTCAGCAGCATCCGCCCCGCGGTCAGGAGCTGGGGCGAGAGGACATACAGCGCGGCCGTCATCGTCGCCACGGCCACGCCGAACTCCCGCCGCGCGAAGGCGTACAGCAGGAACAGCGTCAGAGCGCTGGCGACGACGCTGACGGCGTACTGCGCCTCCATTCGAGGCGTGATCGCCAGGACCGTGGCGTGAATGTAGAAGGGGAGGCGCGTCTGCGAGATGTCGTCGAGGCAGGCAAATGGATCGTGCGTCGCCGCCAGGCAGTGGATGATCTCGATGTCCGTCCCCTCATCCCATGTCGGCGAGATCGAGGCCATGCGGTGGAGGTGCAGGAAGGCGAACGCCGCGAAGATCACGGCGAAGACGATGTTCGCGGCGCGGGGACGGGAGATCACGACGGCTCGAAGTAGAGCACGAGCACCGCGATCGCCGCCCAAAGAAGCGCGCAGACGATCATCTGCGGGTCGCGCACCAGCCGGTCGGTCGGCGACTGGTCATGATCGATTTCCAGGAGGTACCGGTAGCGGAAGACGCCGAACAGCACCACCGGCACGGTCGCGGCGAGCTGGGGGCGCACGGTCACGATGTAGAGGCCGTAGAAGACGAACGTGGCCACCACGGCGATCCCGGAGTAGTAGTCCATCAGCGCCACCGTGTAGTGCTGCAACACGGCCCGGAACCCGCCGGCGGGCGTCGTCGTCAGCAGCTCCTGTCGGCGCTTGGTCGCTGCCAGGTAGAGCGCCAGCGACAGTGTGGTGATGAACATCCAGACCGAGAGCACCACGTCGATCGCCACAGCGCCTCCCCACACCCGCAGCACGAAGCCGCAGGCGATGGCGAAGAGGTCGACGATCGGCATCGTCTTCAGCCGGATCGAGTAGAACGTCGTCAGCCCGAGGTAGAGCGCCACCGCCAGCAGAAACTTCGGCGCGACGAAAAACGCGGCGACGAGCAGAAGGGGAATGGCAATCGTAACGATCGTTACCGCGGCCCGTGGCGGGATTTCCCCCGAAGCGATCGGCCGCAGACGCTTGACCGGATGCGCGCGGTCGCTCTCGATGTCGAACAGGTCGTTGATGATGTACGCGGCCGATGCCGCGCCGCAGAAGATGGCGAAGGCGGCCAGGGAGTGGAGCACCGCGTTCGCCGACGTGAACGAGCGCGAGAAGATCAGCGGCGCGAGCACGAACCCGTTCTTCAGCCACTGCGCCGGGCGAAGCAAACGGATCACGGGTAGCTCCCATCCTGACGTGGTTGTCTGGCTCCCCATCCTGACAGCGTCGCTGGTGAGTTCATCCTGACGTGGAGCGCAGCGACACTGTCAGGATCTCCGGTGCGACCGCGCAGACCCTGCCGATAGGCGACTACCGAGCGGTCTGACCGGAGATCCTGACAGTTTCGCTACGCTCCACGTCAGGATAAAGCTTGCGCGCCGGCCCTGCCAATGGGCAACTGCCGAGCGGTCTGACCGGAGATCCTGACAGTTTCGCTGGTGAGTTCATCCTGACAGTTTCGCTACGCTCCACGTCAGGATAAAGCTAGGCGCAGTTACAATCAACCCGTGCTTTCCCTCGAACCCGAGCTGACCGCGAGCGGCGACCCCGCCGCCGCCCGTCTCATCGCCATCGAGCGCCGTGACGTCGTCAGCATCTATCCCGAGCTGCGCCTCCTGACGTGGGCCGGCGTGATGCTGATCTCCTGGGGCGTCGGGCTCTACATCTCCAAACATCTCGACGACATCGGCCCGCTGGCCATCGCCGCGGCCATCGGTCTCGCCGCGATCGCCTGCTACGCGTGGTCGTTTTACAAGAAGGCACGCCAGGCGGCGCTGGTCGACGACTACGTCCTCCTTCTGGGCGCGCTCCTCGCCAGCGCCGACGTCGGTTACATCGAGTATCACTACCACCTCCTCGGCGCGAGCTGGTCGCGGCACTTCCTCTTTCTCGCCCTCCTGCACGCGGTCACGGCGTACATCTTCCAGTCGCGCCTCGTGCTCTCGCTCGCGGTGGCCTCGCTTGCGGCGTGGCTCGGGATCGAGCGGCGAACGTTCGATGCCATCTTCGACTCCCCGGTCGCGACCGCGGACCGCGCCTTCGTCTGCGCGGCCGTCGTCATGGCCTGGCGCGTCGTCGATCGAGCCGTGCGGAGTACCACGACGTTCAGCTCTCTCTTCGATCACGCTGCCGCCAACCTTGCCTTCTGGGGCGCGTTGACGCTGGCGGTGCACAAGGAGACGCGGCTGCTGGGATGCGCGCTCGCCATCGCCCTGGCAGTCGTCTCGATGCTCCATGGCCGGCGCATTCGCGAAGCCACATTTGTCATCTACGCCTGGGTCTACGGAACGATCGCCGTCGACATCGTCGTCTGCGATGCCATCCATGAGGAAGTTCTCATCGCCCTTTACCTTCTCGTCTCCACGGTCGCGGCCATCGTCGGTCTTTTCGTTTCGCACGCGCGGATGCGGAGGGCGGCATGACCGACTGGTTTCCGGGACCATCGGTCGCCGACGAGCGCGCCGAGGCCCTGCAGAAGTTGCTGCCGGGTACGAAGCCTCAGACACCGTGGCGGCACAACGGACTGCTGTTGCGCATCGTCTTCACCGTCTTTGCGCTCATCGCCGTCTCCGCGTTCTTCGGCTTCTTCAGCCTGCTGATGATGCCGAAGGGATGGCTCACCGCCGCGGCGGCGATCGGCACCGCCGAGTGGCTGATCCGTCAGCATCACTTCTTCCGCACCGGCATCGAGTCGGGGCTCTGGATCTGCGGCACCTTCGCCTTCATCTTCGGGCTGCCCAGCTCGGGGAAGATCGAGGCCATCCTCGTCTTCGCCGCCGCTGCGGCTCTCTCGGGCTGGCGGATGCGCAACACATTCTTCGGCGTCTTCGCGGCGATCCTGGTCGTCGCCTATGTCGCCTTCAAGTGGAATCACGATCCACTGCCGGCCATGGCCGTCGCCTCCGCCGTGACCATCGGCGCGACGATCGCGCTGCAGCGTGTCTGGCAGCGGCCGTCGACCGAGCGTCTCTTCGCCGGCCTCGTGCTGGCGATGCCGGTGACCGGCTATCTGGCCAGCATCGGCCAGTCGCTCTTCCGGTCGGAGCCGGCGATCAATGTCCCTCTGGCTATCATCCTCGGCGCGACCGCGATCGTGCTTCTCGCCTGCGGCGTGCTCTGGCGCAACCGCGTTCTCCTCGTTTCCGCCGTCCTGACGATCGCCTGCGCGGCGGTCGAGCTGCGTAACCTCGTTCATTTCCCTAACGAAACGAAGCTGATCGCCGCCGGCGTCCTCGTCGCCGCCATCGCTGCCGCCCTCGGGCGCGCGCTGCGCGATGCCACCCGAGGCTTCGTCGTAACTCCCGTGCAGAGCAGCGGCTACGAGGAAGCGATGCAGATCGGCGGCATCATCAGCGTCGCCCCGCACGGCAGCGCGCCGGCGTCGCATCACACCGGCCCCGACCTCGCCGACTCCTCCGGTCCGACAGACAAATCCTTCGGCGGCGGGGGAGCGGGAGCGGGCTACTAACGGCGCTTCGCGCGTTATCGGTTGTCGGTTATCGGTTGTCGGTTGGTCGGTTGAGCGAGGAGGCCCTTTTTGCTCGACCGACGACCGACAGCCCAACAACCGACAACCGACAACCGACAACCGACAACCGATAACCGATAACCGATAACCGACAACCGACAACCGACAACCGACAACCGATAACGCGCGAAAGCGCAGAACCGGTAGTGTTCCACGTGTCACAACCGTTGTGCATGGCTGCTCGAAGTCCTCGGACGGCCGAAAAAAACCAGCCTCGAGCGCCAGGAATCGCCGCTTTTCCGCAGGCCTCCCATCCCCCAGCCCCCAAGCGCAAGTTTTTTCCGGCTGCGTCTGCTATTTCCTTCGGAATCGCATCGTAAATCCTGCGGAAAAAGGACTCGCCAAATCTGCATGAGAATCATGTGCAAAACATGTGGAAAAGGCGTTGATTTTCTGCGGATTACGCGTCAAAGGACTGTCGAAAACCCTGTGGATAACCTGCGTAGAACTGGCGGAATAGCCGCGGAGAACCATTCGAAAGCCCGTCTACATCCTGTGGACTAACTCGTTGATTCAGCGAATACTTACGCTTCCTGTTGTGTTTCCACCAATTACGACCACAACATCTTGTGGCCACAGACTTGACATCCGTTTCCACCCGGCGTACGTTGTCCGGCACAACATATGACTGGAGAGCGCGGGGAGGATTGATGAAGGATTTGAAACACGTTTCCCGTCTTGCCACCCGGAGTCCACGGCGATCCGTTTCACTGCAGATTCGCGAGTATCAGGTCACCGTCAAAGTCAAGACACCAGTCCCTCAGGCCCGCCCCTCCGGCGCGCGCTTGCTGGCTCGCTAACAAACTACACAACTCACCCGGAGCGCCCCGCGTAGGGGCGCTTTTGCGTCGAATCAAGGAGAACAGGCCATGACGTCCATCGAGATCCCCAACAGCATCCGCCCGCGCTCGAGCAGCAAACCGTCCCGAAGAAAAGAAACCAAGACTGGCGGCATCGAGATCGGCCGCTTCTTCACCAAGCCCGGCATCGACGTTTACGACACCACCGAATGGGAAATGCGCTCCGCGGCCATCACCAGCGAGAGCGGCGGCATCGTTTTCGAGCAGAAAGACGTCGAGATGCCGAAGTTCTGGTCGCAGATGGCGACGAACGTCGTTGTGTCGAAGTACTTCCGCGGCCACGTCGGCACACCCGACCGCGAGACCTCGGTGCGCCAGCTCATCGGCCGCGTCGTCCGCACCATCACCGGCTGGGGCCGTGAGGGCGGCTACTTCGCCTCCGAGGAGGATGGCGATACGTTTCGCGATGAGCTCACCCACATCCTTCTCTACCAGATGGCCGCCTTCAACTCGCCGGTGTGGTTCAACGTCGGCATCGAGCCGCACCCGCAGTGCTCGGCGTGCTTCATCAACTCCGTGAACGACACCATGGACTCCATCCTCGGCCTGGCAAAAACCGAGGGGATGCTGTTCAAGTACGGGAGCGGCACGGGTTCGAATCTCTCCAGCATCCGCTCCTCCAGAGAGCTCCTCGCCGGCGGCGGCACCGCCTCGGGGCCGGTCTCCTTCATGAAGGGCTACGACAGCTTCGCCGGCGTCATCAAGAGCGGCGGCAAGACCCGCCGCGCCGCCAAGATGGTCATCCTCAACGCCGACCATCCCGACATCGTCGACTTCATCGAGTCGAAGGAGAAGGAAGAGAAGAAGGCCTGGGCCTTGATCGATGCCGGCTACGACGGCGCCTTCAATGCCGTCGGCGGCGCGTACGACTCCGTGCAGTTCCAGAACGCCAACCACTCCGTCCGCGTCACCGACGACTTCATGCACGCCTACGAGAAGGATCTCGACTGGCAGACCTGGTCGGTCACCGAGCCGAGGCAGGTCATGAACACCTACAAGGCCCGCGAGCTGATGCACAAGATGGCCGAGTCGGCCCATCTCTGCGGCGATCCCGGCATGCAGTTCGACACCACCGTCAACGACTGGCACCCCTGCCCGAACACCGCCCGCATCAACGCCTCGAACCCCTGCTCCGAGTACATGTTCCTCGACGACTCGGCCTGCAACCTGGCCTCTCTGAACCTGATGCGCTTCTACAGCGAGAGCACCGGCTTCGACGTCGAGGCCTACCGCGCCGCGCTGCGCATCGTCATCACCGCCCAGGAGATCACCGTCGACTACGCTTCCTATCCGACGAAGGCGATCGAGAAGAACTCCCACGCCTTCCGCCCGCTCGGCATCGGCTACGCCAACCTCGGCGCGCTGCTCATGGCCCGCGGCATCGCCTACGACAGCGAAGACGGCCGCGACTACGCCGCCGCGATTACCTCGATCCTCTCGGGTGAGTCGTACACCCAGTCGGCCCGCATCGCCTCGAAGGTCGGTCCGTTCGAAGGTTACGCCGTCAACCGCGAGCCCTTCCTGCGCGTGATCGACAAGCACCGCCGCGCCGCCTACCGCATCAACACCCGCCCGCTCCCGGCCGACCTGGCCGACGCCGCCGCCAAGGTGTGGGACGAGGCGTACGCGCTCGGCCAGGAGCACGGCTACAGGAACGCCCAGATCTCCGTCCTGGCCCCCACCGGAACCATTGCTTTCATGATGGATTGCGACACCACCGGCATCGAGCCCGATATTGCTCTTGTGAAATACAAGAAGCTCGTCGGCGGCGGCATGCTGAAGATCGTCAACCAGACCGTCCCCACGGCCCTGAAGCGCCTCGGCTACGACGCCAGGCAGATCAACGAGATCATTCTTTCGATAGACGAGAACGACACCATCGAAGGCGCCCCGCACATCCTCGACCAGCACCTGACCGTCTTCGACTGCGCGTTCAAAGCCCAGAACGGCACCCGCTCCATCCACTACATGGGCCATCTGAAGATGATGGGCGCCGTCCAGCCCTTCATCAGCGGCGCCATCTCCAAGACCATCAACATGCCCGCGGCGGCCACGGTCGACGAGATCGAGATGGCCTACGTCGAAGCATGGAAGCTCGGCCTGAAGGCCGTGGCCGTCTACCGCGACGGCTGCAAACGTTCCCAGCCCCTCTCCACCGGCAAGGAGAAGGAGAAGCTCACCGACCTCGGCGTGACCCCCACCGCCGTCCGCCGCAAGCTCCCCGACGAGCGCGAGTCGATCACCCACAAGTTCTCCATCAGCGGCCACGAGGGCTACATCACCGTCGGCAAATACGAGGACGGCACCCCCGGCGAGATCTTCATCACCATGGCCAAGGAAGGGAGCACCATCTCCGGCCTCATGGACAGCTTCGCCACCATGACCAGCCTGGCCCTCCAGCACGGCGTTCCCCTGAACTTCCTGGTCGATAAATTCACCCACACCCGCTTCGAGCCCTCGGGCTTCACCAAGAACCCCGAGATCCCCATGACCAAGTCGATCATGGACTACATCTTCAAATGGCTGGCCACCAAGTTCCTCGACCGCGAAAGCCAGAGCAACGCCGGCGTGATCCTCCGCGAGGAAGCCGCGCCCGTGGCCGCTCCGAAACCCTCCCCCAACGTCGCCCCTCTCTCGAAGGACGACGCCTCGTTCGTCACCTCCCTCGGCACCACCCCGATCATCGCCGCACCGAAGGATGCGGACGGGCCGAACGCCCGGAACACCGCCACGTTCCGGTACCAGCAGGATGCGCCGTCGTGCAGCGATTGCGGGTCGATCATGGTGAGAAACGGGGCTTGCTACAAGTGTTTGAACTGCGGTTCGACTAGTGGGTGCTCATAGCACAAAGCAGGTTGGAACCCCTAATGCGTGTCGGGCCACGCGAATAAAAGGGCTACTAGAGAAATGATGCCGACGCTTAGCTCAACGTATGACCAATGGATACCCGGTGTTCTTTCGAAGATTCAGATCAAAGCATTAATCGCCGACGACTTCATTACAAACACGTCGTCTGAGCCTAGTGCATTCGATTACTCCTCGATGGATCTTCATTTGACGGAGGAAGGGTATCGGCTACCCAATGGCTCGATAAAACCCTCCGGTACCAGGTACCTCCACCACGTAAAGCTTTCAAGTAAATGCGAAACACTGTCACCCGAAGGTGACGGGTCATTTCTTCTTAAACGGCAGCACACGTATCTCTTCAAACTCTCGGAGAGACTTGTGCTCCGCGAAGTCATCCGAGAGATGGGCGGTCTTTACGGGCAAGCAACAGCAAAGAGTTCAGTCGGTCGCGTCGATGTTCTGGCGCGGCTCATCGTAGACGGCTCACGTGATTATGAGATCTTCGCCCCTGAGGATTTTACTGACCGTGACGGCAAGGGTGATATGTATGTTGAGATCACCCCCATTACATTCGATGTGAAGCTACGCCCCGGAGGATCAGTCAATCAGTTGCGCCTTTTTTTGGGTGCACCTAGTGAAGTAGAGATGAGGGGCGATGTTTTGTATCGTAGGGTGCTGCGCACCGCGGGCAACAACTCTGATGGATCGCTCTCCGTCAACCTCGACGATACTACTATCTGTGGAGAATCGACTGCGGCGTTTGTCGCGACGCCTCCTTCGGAGCAGAACTCGAGAGAACCGGTTCGGCTATGGAAAGATGACAAGATCGAGAAGCCTAACCCTAGGCTCTTCTGGAGTTTACTGAAAGCCGACGAGTACAAGCGGCTTACCATCGCGAAGGATAATTTCTACATTCTGCGTTCGAAGGAAGCTATCGCTCTACCCAAAGGTGTGGCAGTGTATTGCCGCGCATCAGACGAAACCATCGGTGAAATGCGGATTCATTATGCGGGATTTGTCCACCCTCTCTTCGGGTACAATCGCACTGACGGTAAAGTCGGGACGCCGCTAATCTTTGAGGTCAGAGGGCACAACGTGAACGTGAGTCTGGTGGACGGCGAAAGAATGGCGAAACTGACATTCTATCGGATGTCTCAAGATGCAGTGCAGGATGCTGAGACCGATATGTCGTACAACGATCAAGAGCTGCAGCTTTCGAAATTCTTCGCCGATTGGAGCCCGTCTCAGAATTAAAGACGTCTGTATCGCTATGATAAACACGCAAGCCGATATTCGTGTGATTCGCCTTAGCGCGAGCGACGTCTCGCATGGGACGGACCATCTTCGTGCTTTTGAAAAACTAATTCTGACGAATGAAGATAGCTATCCGAGAATCAATAGATGGCTGCACGAAAAGGTTTTGGATGGTGTCAAGACCGGCGAACGGGTGGCGTTCGTTGGCTACAATGGTTCACAGCCAGCCATCTCAGCAGTGGTAAAGCGCGGCAAGTGTTCGAAGTTTTGTCATCTCAGGATTGATCATGGTCTACAAAACGTCAATCTCGGCGATATGTTTTTTGCCATGATGTCGAGTGAAGTGAAGAAGTTCGCATCCGAAGTTCACTTCACACTGCCGGAGAGTTTGTGGGCTGAGAAGCGTGGTTTTTTTCAGAGCTTCGGGTTTTCTTCTGCTGCCGTCTCTCGTACGCAATATCGTCTTGGAGAAGTTGAGTTACGGTGTTCTGCTTCCTTCGAAAACGTGTGGTCAGCGACGCGTCGAAAATTGCCGAAGCTCGCACGCACTTTTCGCTCTGGTGGCTACCACCTTGAGATGCCGCTACTGATGTCGCTCAAGCCATGTTTCGCGGAAGCTATCTTCAATGGAATGAAACGCTACGAGATACGTAAAAAGTTTTCCCGTCGATGGCTCGGAGCTCGTGCCGCGATTCTCGCGACGCGCCCGACCAGCGCTCTTTTTGGAGAAGTGACAATTGGGACGATTCGGCATGCGCCCCCGTCAACCATTTGGAGCAGCTTCGGAGACTCGCTAGGTTGTTCCGAGTCGGAATTTGTCGATTATTGCGTTGACGCGAAGGAAGTGTTTGCTATTGAGCTAACCGAAGTAACTCCGTATCTGTTTCCAGTTCCCTTGCGGCAATTGGCCTATCTTCTGGATCGCGAGCTGCAACCGCCACAATCTTATTCTGATCTCTCTGAATCGCCATCGTGGCGCGAAGCGGTTTCACTAGCTGCGATTCTCCACGGTAATTTGACCGTCCCTCCGAAGCTGGTGGCGCATCATCGTCTTCAAGACGTGTGGTTACCCAACGAGACAAAGACTTTGTTTGACTACGAACGGCGTCTGTCATTGTCACCGCCTGTCAGTTAAAGTATCTCGCCGCTTCTGTGAAAGAGAGACCACACCTCGTTGGTAAGTTGGGGTCGTATCTGGAAAATCAACTTAACGTGTCCCGGCCGGCGAAGCCGGCGTGAGAGCCGATAGAGGTAGGGAGAACCCGTTAGGGCTCCCCCTCCCTCCGCACCGGACGTGCGGATCTCCCGCATCCGGCTCTCCAGTTGGCGGTCCTGTTCAGGATAGATGTACACGTGGGACTTGCATCGCGGTGAAAGAGGTCCGACGTGCTGGCTCATGCGAGCCGCTCTGTCACCAGAGTCGATCTACATCGGTTGCTCACCGGCCCTGCGCGTATGAACTCGAATTCGTCTGCTCATATCTGTCGCGTTCTAGCCTTTCGGCAATGGACGATCAGCGCGTTTCCGGCTTGCTCCCGATCCACCTTCCTGCCTCCCTTTGCTCCACGCCCGTTACGACGCTTCCTTGCTCCTATGGAGGCTCTGACTCCCGCCCGCCTTTCACTCGCGCGGAGGGGTATCCCCGATTCACGACACCTGAATCTTTCTGTCGTTCTGTGTCCAACCACCCGATGTCTTCCCATGTCCGCTTTCCCTTCGCTCGTTTCTTCTCGCGTTCTGGGGTCGTCACCTTAGGACCGTTTCTCGTCTGCGCCCACAGGTTCTCTCGGCTTCGCCACTGGCTAGCAGGCTCGCCAAGACACCAGGCCGAATCGACTTCCTCTCGTACGGACCGACAGACTCGCCTTCCGTTGCTCCCCACCTCGCCTTCCGGCGACGCAGTTACCGTCGGCTTTCAACCAGTCGAGCGTTTGGTTGAGAGTGTTTTCACCTCCTCTTCAGATGTGCTCTCTGGCGCACTAGCCCCCGCCTTCAGGCGGGGGGACACCGTGTCCCCCCAAGTTGGGAGCCCGCTTCAGCGGGCGGCAGGAATCGCGCGGACGGCTCGAGGTCGTAGGTCTGTCCCGAGTCGCTTCACCGCACACCTCGGTTCCGTTTCGCCTTCCGTTCGGGTTTCTGCATTCACATGGTCTCGAGAGCGATGGTGTGGTGCCAGTCACGTCGGCGACGCGCCCTGGCCGTGATCCACTCGAGAGCTGGCCGGGTGATCATGCTGATCTGGTAGGCCACGATCTTGATCACGGCGCAACAGGCAAGCCCGCGTTCTTCGACTACTTGGCCGCCTATCGTCGGCTCGTCGAAAAGGTTGTCCTAAAGTCTCGAGCGAGCGATTAGCCTCGGCCATCGGATGACGCTCGCTCAGGGCAGGCTGCGAGCCGGAGTAGGTTTTATCTGCGTACATCTGCGCTATCTGCGGATGGATGTTTTATCCGCAGATGACGCAGATGTACGCAGATGAGTGCCGCGTGGCTCGGGAGGGCAGGCGGGCGGCGAGAATGTCGTTCATGGCACGCGACCTGGAGACGATGGTTCGTAACGCGTTGGAGCTCTCGGAGAGCGATCGGGCGACGCTGGCCCGCCTGCTGATCGAGAGCCTGGAGCCGCCGCCTGATCCCGAGGTCGAAGAGCTTTGGGCGGTCGAGGCCGAGCGTCGCTGGCAGGAGATTGAGTCGGGCGCCGTTCAGGCTGTCCCGTGGGAAGAGGTTCGTGCGCGATTGTTCGCCGGGGATGATCAGATCGGGGTTGACCCGGAAGCCGATTGTGCTCAACCGAAGAAGCGTCGCCTTGCTCGGTAGGGCCATGGCCCTATCGCGGAAGAGAAAATGCTTCTTGCAGAGGAGTTTTCGCTTCCTGCAGAGGCCGAAACTCCTCTGACAGAGCACTTTTGGCTTCTTTCAGAACACCGAAATCCTCCTCGATAGGGCCATGGCCCTACCTCAGAAGGAAACCTGTTCTGAGGGAACAAAAAACGCTCCTCAAGAGGAGAATCTGCTTCTGCGAAAGCGAAACTGTTCTCGAAGAACGATAGACGCTCTCGAGGAACGAAGAACGCTGTCGAGGAACAAAAAACGCTGTCGGAGCGACTGGCAACGGCTCTCTTTCGCCCGCTCAAGCGGGCTCGCGAAATGGGAGGGGATCGCGGTTCCCCCGCCTGAAGACGGGGGCTACGGTCTTACGCCGGCTTCGCCGGCGGGGGTTGTCACGCGGAACTTGCGAGCGGAGGTAACGCCTTGCATACTCGGGATATGCCCGCCGCCGGCAAGCACTTTCTGGACGACTTCGAGTCCCTTCCCGATCCGAGAAGCGGGAGGTTCTGTCGAATCTTCTCAGGAGCTCACGGGACATCGACTACTCCGAGGTCGGTGACGAGGAGTTGGTGGCGGCTGCCGATGCGGTCTTCATCGAGTACGACCGGATGGAATGGAACGATTGAACGTGCCGAATCGCGGGGAGGACGATCCCCGTAACAGGCCGCTTGCCCCTTTGGGCGAACGGCGACAACTACTCCGAGGCAGTTAACTGCCTCTCGGAGGCAAATCACTGCCTCTCGGAGGCAAATCACTGCCTCCCGGAGGCCATTAACTGCCTCTCAGAGGCCATTAACTGCCTCCCGGAGGCCATTAACTGCCTCTCGGAGGCCATTCACTGCCTCCCGGAGACCGTTAACTGCCTTTCGGACACCGTTCTCTGCCTCCTGGCGGGCGACCTCGTTACAATATCCACCAAAATTGGATGCTGCCGCGGCCAACCGACAACCGACAACGCGGCGAAGCCGCAGAAAACAGGAGGCGTTACCTTGAATCGTCTGCTTCGCAGTCTTGCTGTGCTTCTCATCCTCACCGCTCCCGCCCTCTACGCGGCGGAGCCGAAGGAAACGATCCATGTCGTCATCACCGGGGGAGCGAATGCCGGGACGTATGACGGGACCACCGACCGCGGCGGCTGTTCGGCGGGGATGACGGGGAAGGGCTCGTGGGGGAATCAGTACTCGCTGGTGAAGGAGAACAATCCCAAGGTGTTGAACAGCCTGCAGCTCATCGTGCCGGACGCCAAGGCGGCGGCCTCGGGGACGCACGACTTCTTCCTCAATGTCGCGTTCGGCCGAATCACGGCGCGGGTCGCGGAGTACAAGGTGGAGACGGAGAAGAAGAGCGGCAGCGGGACGGTCACCGTCCACGACAAGGGCGCAACGGCCGTCGTGAACTTCGACGCCACCACCGCCGCGGGCGTTCATCTGGTCGGGACGATCGACTGCAAGAGCGTGCTGCGGGCGCAGTAGTTTTTCACGCGGAGGCGCGGAGGGAAACAGATCGCCGATTCCCGATTTCAGCCCCGCGCTCGGCGCAGCGCGAGCGCGGGGTATCGGTGGTGATGTGGAAGCGGCCGCGGAGGCGGTCGCCACAGGTGTTGGCAAATCGCGCGTCTGGTGCGAAATGGACGGTTTGTCCCGGCCGCCTCCGCGGCCGGCAAATTGGGTGACACGCTTTTACCCCGCGCTCGCGCTACGCCGAGCGCGGGGCCTGGAGAGTGGACGGCCGCGTTAGCGGCTCAAGAAGGTAGCCAGGGGTGCGAGCGTTTTTTGCGAGCACCCCTGGAATCCGATGCGATCTGAAATCGTGCCGCGTCAGCGGCACTGGATGGAGTCCCGGTCACTCCAGTGCCGCTGACGCGGCACCAAACCACGACATCTCGTAGCCAGGGGTGCTCGCAAAAAACGCTCGCACCCCTGGCTACCATCTCTTTGCCGCTAACGCGGCAACCCCGCGTTCGCGCTGCGGCGAGCGCGGGGTTGGATTGTAGAGCGCGCCTTCGCGCGCATCCGAGGGCTGACGTCAATCACGTTGGCTTGGGCGAGGCCCGCGTTGTGATCTCCGCGGCTTCGCTCTACCAATACCCCCGCTTGGCCCCAAACATCACCTCGTAAACCTTGCGCGCCCAGCTCCGTTTGCCGAACTCGACGCGGCCGGAGGATTCCTGGGAGAGCCACTCTTTGATCGGAAGGGTGAATCCGGTCTTGCGGCGCTGGAGGACTTCGGGCGGTAGCGGGGGCCGCGGCGCGGCGGCGAGGAGTTGTTTGCCGCGCCGGCGGCGGGTGACCAGGACCGGGGCGATCTTGCGCAGAAGGTGGGCGTCGACTAGCGGGACGCGGACTTCGAGCGAATGCGTCATCGAGGCCCAATCCATATCGCGCAGAAGTTGGTTGCGGAGGTAGAGCGACGACTCCAGGGCGGCCACGCGGGCGAAGGGGTTGCCGGGGTCGGGGGTGACGGTGCGCTCGATGATCGTCAGCATGTCCAGCCGGGCCAGCCCCTCGGCGGCGATCTCGTCGCCGAGGAGTGAGGGGAGCTCCGCGGAGAGGAAGCGGCCGCGCTTGACCAGGTAGGCGCCGGCGTAGCTGCCGCCGTAGCGGACGATCTCGCCCATCTTCGGGCTGATGTGGCGGCTGCGTCTGGCCAGGGCGTCGTTGACGCGGTGCACCGCGCCGCCGAGGCCGGGGACGCGCGCCAGCACCGACGTCACCGGCATCCAGCGGGGGATGTCACGGAATGACGTATAGCCGCCGAACAGCTCATCGCCGCCGGTGCCCGACATGGCCACTTTCAGGCCGAGGTCGTGCGCGGCTTTGCTGATGAAATAGCTGTTGAGGCCATCGACGCTCGGCTGATCCATCGCCGCAAAGATCAGCGGAAGCTCGGCGCGGAAGGCGGACAACGACAACTCCTGGATTTCATGGCGGACGCCGTATTGCCGCGCCACGAGCGCCGCCAGCGGTGCTTCGTCGTTGATGCGCCCGCGGTACTCCTCGAAGCGGAGCGTCATCGTCTGCAGATCGGTAGCGCCGCTCTCGCGCGCGAGGGCGACCACGGCGGTGGAGTCGATGCCGGCGGAGAGAAAGGCGCCGACCGGAACGTCGGCTACCATGTGATAGCGCACTGATTCGAGCACGGCGTCGTGGACGATCTCCAGCCGCTGAGCATCGGTAAACACACCGGCGCCTTCGACGGCATCGCGCAGCGTCGCGGCGATCGAGAGGTATTCGACCGGCTCCCCTATGCCGTTTCCATCGACGTATGCATACGAGCCCGCCGGCAGTGACCGGATGGCGCGATACATTGTGAAGGGTTCGGGTACCGTTCCGCGCAGAAAGAAGCCGGCGGCGCCCGCGGGATCGAACTGTCTCGATACCTTGCCGCCCGCCGCCAGCGCGCGCACTTGCGATGCCATGCGCAGCGTCGCTCCGTCGTCGGCGTAGTAGAGCGGCTTGATGCCGTAGGGATCGCGGGCCAGCAGCATCCGGCGACGGGCGGCGTCCCAGAGCGCGAAGGCGAACATGCCGCGCAACTCGCCGAGCATCCTCTCCTGCTTTTCGTCGTAGAGCTGCAGCAGTACCTCGGTGTCGGACTGCGATGTGAAGCGGCGTCCGCGCGCTTCGAGGTGCGCGCGCAGCTCGCGGTAGTTGTAGATCTCGCCGTTGAAGGTGATGGTCAGCGGCCCGAAGTGCTTCGGCTGCGCGCCGCCGGGGGAGAGATCGATGATGGAGAGCCGCCGGTGTCCGAGCCCGACCCGGCCATCGTCCGAGAACCATGCGTCGCCGGCATCGGGACCGCGGCTGTGCATGCACTCACGGGTGGCGATCACCTCATCGCGATCGACCGGGGGGGCGGTGTCGCGATAGGCGAAGACGGCGTTGATGCCACACATTGGGGCGGGAGTATACGTAGGTCTCATCGGAGCGCTGGCGTCCTCGCCGGCTGGCTCAGCGGCGTCTCGCCGCTGAACGGGGCGAGACTCGAGACATTTGGTCGTAACCACGGGCGGGGGCGAGACGCCCCCGCGCCAGCCGGCGAGACGCCAGCGCTCCGGGCGCTTCGCGCTTCGCGCTTTCGCGCCGGTTACCGCGTGCCGCTGATCGCGATGGGCCTCGCGGCGTCGACGCGGATGGAGACGTTGCTGGCGGGGAAGGCGTCGGCCGAGGAGCCGTGGCGGCGGACCCAGACGACGACGGTGTAGACGCCGGGGCCGTCGGGGAGGGGGATGGCGAAGGCGAAGTGGCCGTCGGGGGCGACCTGGAAATCGCCGCGGCGGCCGTCGCTGTATTGCTCGGTCACTTCTTCGACTCCGCCGCCCACGCGGCGCGTGAATGTTCCCTTGAGCCGCGGCAGGTATTCGCGCCGTGACTCCGGCAAGCTGTAGCTCTGGATCCTGTTCGCCGTCACCGCCGCCATCGGCTGCGGCAGTGGCTCATGATGAACGGTGATGGCCTCGGTGTCATAGCCTTTGGCGGCGCTGCCGCTGCAGAGGATCGGTTGCGCCGACGATACCCGGCGCGGCAGCGGGCGCGTCCAGGCGATGTAGCGGCGGATGAACTCCTGCGTCATCCGCAGCTCGCCGCGCTCCCACGCCAGGCCGATGCCGACATGGGTCGCGGCCGGATCGAGGATGGTGCGCCGGTGGCCGTCGTGCGGAGGCAGTTCCGCCATCATGGCCGCCTCGGAGCGCCGCATCATGTCGTACAGCGCGCGGTCGTTGAAGCCGTAGTTCGCCGACCACGCCGCGGCGTTCTCGCTGACGCCGTCGTTGCCGCCGCCGAAGGAGTAGCGCATGTACGGCGCCTCGCCGTCGGTAGTGAAATGCCCGGTGGTGCCGTTGCGGATCTGTGCGCGGCAATAGGCATCGGCGATTGCCGACGCCTGCGCATCGAGCTGCACCGGACGGAGGCCGAACTTGGCGCGGTCATGGTTGATGAGGCGCACCAGCTCCCCCCGCAGCGTCATCCGCGTCTCATCCGCCGCCCCTTCGCCCTGCGCGAGCGTCGCGCCGAAGGTGAAGGCGACTGTCAAAGCGACGAGAAGAAGGTTCTTCATGGGAAGTGTGTCTGTAACTTCGGTGCCGGGTAGTTTATTCGGATCGCCCTACCGCACCGGCAGTTCAATCGAAATCCGAAACCCCGGATTCAGATTCTCGGCGTGGACCGAGCCGCCGTGTTCTTCGATCGCTTTGCGGGTGATGGCCAGGCCGAGGCCGGTGCCGGAGGTCTTGGTGGAGAAGTAGGGGTCGAAGATCTTCGAGAGGACCTCGGGGGCGACGCCGGGGCCATCGTCATCGACGAAAACGACCACTTTCGAGTCGACGCCGTAACTGGCCAGGAGCACATGGCCGCCGGGGGCGGCCTGGAAGGCGTTCTCGATCAGGTTGGCGATCGCGCCGCGGAGGAGGCGGGCGTCGCCGGAGAAGGTCTCCGGCGTCGACGGCTTGATGTCGGCGCGGAAGTGGATGCCGCGCTCGCTGCTCTCGGCGTAGCTCGATGCGATCTCCTCGAGCAGTCGCCGCATCGGCACCGGTTTGCGCTGTACTTTACGCAGGGAGGCATAGTCGCCGAACTCCCTCGACGTTTCGCGCAGCGTGACCACCTGCCGGAGGATGTTCTCGACCCCTGCGGTCACGATCCTGGCCAGGTTGGGATCGTTGTTCTCCGCCACGGCGCGCAGATGCTCGGCCGTCAACTGGATCGGCGTCAGCGGGTTCTTGATCTCGTGCGCGACCTGGCGGGCCATCTCTCCCCACGCTTCGAGCCGGTTCGAGCGGAGGATCTCGGTCACATCCTCGGCGATGAGCATTTCTTCATCACTTCCCGGAAGCGGAACGATCGATACGCGGTAGGTGCGGGCGTTTCCGTCCTGTTCGTTGTCATTGACGCTGAGCTCGATCTCTTTGGCCTCCGCGCGGCGGGCGCGGTGAGAGGCGAGGAAGGCATGCACCTCGTCGTGAAACTCGATGTTCTTGCCGAACAGCTTGCGCGCCGCGGCATTGGTCTCCGACACCTGCATCGCCCCATCGAGGACGACCACGGCGGCGTTGATGTTCTCGAGCAGCGCCTGCAGGCGGTCGCGCTCGTGGCGGAGGTCGTTCTGCTGGCGGTGGATGGACTGGGCCATGTCGCGGAACGTCGTCACCAGCAGGCCGAGGTCCGGATCGGAGGGGACGGCGAGCTGGGTGTCGAAATCGCCGCGCGCCACCGCACGGGCGCTGCCGACCAGTGCCTGCACGGGGCGCGTCACGCTGCGGGCGGCGACGTAGGCGACGAAGATCGCCGCCAGGACGATGAAGATCAGCAGCATGTAGATCGTCGTGGCCAGGTCGTTCACCTGCGCCTCGATCTGGCGCCCCTGAACGATGAGCGGGAGCCCCATCGTGTAGCTCTGGCCGCGCACGAGGTTGATCCGCGAATAGATCTCGATGAACGGTGTGCCGCCCGATCTGCGGATCGCCAACTGTTTGCCACCGACGACGATGTTTTCGTAGACATCGCCCGGCAACCGCTCGGATTCGACGCGGGCGGCGAAGAGATCGCGGCGGCTCGACGCGATCAGCTTGTCGTCACGGTAGAGATGGAGATCGTGGCCGATGACGCGCGCCAGCCAGCTCAGCACGTCGTCGTCGAGCACCTGTTCCGGATGCGACGTCGACGTCGTCGATGCCAGGTAATCCTCGATCACCCGCTCCGCGGCGGTGAGCGCGGTCTGCCCGCGGTCGAGATACTCCGCCTCCAGCCGGTTGGCCAGATAGGCGCGGACGAAGAGGACGAAGACGATCAACGGAAGGACGACGACGGCGGTCAGATAGAGGGAGGTGCGGGTGCGGAAGTCGAGGTTGCGCGGGGAGCGGCGGATGACCGGCACGATGACCGGCAGCGAGCGAGCGACGATCACCGCCAGCACGAAGGCGATGGCCCAGATGGCGACGCCTCCGGCGCGGCGGACCTGCTGTCCGCGCGTTGCCACCTGCAAGGGGAAGGCGTAGAGCGCGTCGTCCGTCCGGTGCACGTAGACCGCCGATCCCGCCCCTTCGTTCTCTTCGATCCAGATGCCGTGTCCCGGCTTGAGCGTGGCGAAGTAGGAGGTCGGGCTTCGCGGCAGGCGCACCGTGGTCGTGCCGTGCGGGTTGCCGTCGCTGTCGAAGACGACGATCTCGCGTTGCGGCCGGAGTCCGGTGACGGTGTCGGAGAACGACGGTTCGAAGAAGTCGCGGTAGACGTCGGCAAACGTCGTCGCCCCCGGATCCGCCGGGTTCACCACATGCACGCTCCCCTCGGCGACCGGAATCCCGCCGATGGTGAGGTCGAAGTCGTGGTGCAGCAGCACGCGGGTCACGCTACCCATCGTCAGTACTTCGCCTCCGGTCTCCCGCCGCCGTTCGCTGAACTGCGGAAGGCCGACGCCGAATCGGCTGAGCGGGTGGTCGAAGATGTCGTGCACCGAGATGACCGCAGGCACGCGCCACTTCGAGAGGTCGCTGCGCAGCCAGAGCGCGTAGGCGAGGTCCTCGAGGTTCATCTTCCGGTAGTCGTCGGGAAGAATGGAGGTCAGCTCCATCTCCGCGAACTCGTTGCGAAGCGTGTCTTCGATCATCGTCCGGAGCTGGCCGGCCTCCCCGACCACCAGCGGCGCGTAGGTGTCGGCGATGAAGTGGCGCGCGCTCGACCGCTCGAAGAGCTGCAGCGGCATGTAGACCACCAGCACCAGCAGCAGCGCACTTCCGAGCGCGCGCAGGGTGAAGTTCGCCGTCAGCGCGTGCAGGAGCAGCGAGATCACCACTCCCGCCGCGATCCAGAGGAAGGCCCGTTTTGGCGTGTACCCGAGATTCATCGCCGTGACGGCGAACGGGATGGCGATGATGGCGATGCCGAGCAGCGTGGCCACCCGCGACGATTCGTGACGGGTGAGCTGCAGCAGCGCAAAGCCGAAGAGCAACAGCGCGCCGAGGAGGATGCCCTGTGCAGCGGAGACGGGGAGGATGTGATCGGGCACCGTGGAGATGCGCGAGTTGTCGACCAGGTTCCGGATCAGCGCCATGTAGCCGCCGGCGGCGATGGCCGCGACGACCGTGCGGGCGATCTGTATCGGCATCGATGCCCCTCGTTTCCGGGTCAGCGCCAGGACGATGGCCAGGATGGCGGCGGCGCTGACGAGCAGGTCGAACGGTGACCGGCTGAACGGTCCGAGCATGCGCGAGGCAAAGAGATCGAACCGGAAGATCTGCCACGGATCCTCATCGACGCGCATCGGCAGGAGTGCCACGCGGGCGGCCAGGACGAGGAGGATGGTGGTGAGAGGGCGTGGGGTTGTCGGTTGTCGGTTATCGGTTATCGGGTGTCGGGAGTCGGGAGTCGGGAGTCGGGTGTCGGGTGTCGTAATCCGACCTTCGCTGTCGGTGGTCTCTCCGACCCCCGACTCTCGACTCCCGACTCCCGTGCCCGCGTCCCACGTTCCGCTCCACACTCCCCACAACACGATCAGCGTCGCCAGTGCCAGGAGGATCGAGGCGACGTCGTGACCGATGGCGCGCGCGGCGTCCATGACGTCGGCTTTCGCACGGGGCGTGACATCGATCCAGAGCGTCGCCGATGGACGGCGCTCCACGACGAAGCGCAGGGAGCCGCGCTCCTGCCGCAGCACGCCGGCGTGAAACATCGTTCCGTTCACCCAGTCGTCATCGTCGAGATCGAAGAGCCCCGGCCCCTTCGGCTGATTCGGGACGCGCTCGAAGGCCTGCACCGAGACGGCCGGATTCGGCAGCGGCCGCGAACGGACGATGTAGAGACTCGTGGCGTCGAACTCGTAGCTGGTCGCGCCCGGCGTGCGGAGGTCTTCGCCCCACCAGGCGATGGCGTCGCCATTCGGGGCGATGATGCGGATGCCCTGGCGCACGCCGTTGGCTTCGCGGCGAAGCATGGCGAACATCGCCTCGCGGCTGGCGGACGGATTCGCCTTGAGCTTGGCAGTGACGCGATCGACGGCGGCGTCGAGCCTCGATTCGGTGTGAGCCACATCGCCCCGGATGCGCTGCACTTCATGGCCCAGGTGAAGCGAGGAGCGTTGATTGAAATCGCCCCCGATCCGCAACACCATCACCTGCATCGTCAGCCAGGCGATGCCGGCGAGCAAAAGAACGACCGCCGCGGCGCGCGCGGCGGTCGTTCGGGCTACCCGTGTGAGGTGAAGCCGCATGGTGTGTGGTGAACCAGTGGATTAGTGATGAGTAGATTAGCCCGCATTTCAACCCTGTTACCTCGAGAGCCCTTCTCCCCCGCGGTTTCTTGCGGGGGAGAAGGTGCCGACAGGCGGATGAGGGGGCGATTCACGAGGACGTCATTTGCGCTCGAGCAGAATGCGACGATTTCAATCGGTCTCAGACGGGAATCGGTAGATCGCACATATCGCGTATACGCCCCCCTCATCCGCCTGTCGGCACCTTCTCCCCCCGCAAGAAACCGCGGGGGGAGAAGGACTCTCGACGAAAGGGCGTGGCAAGTAGTCTCGAATCTGCGTGCCCACGAATCCACGAATCCACTAGTCACTAATTCACGCCGTTACTTCCCTGCCGACCGGATCGATACCACCGACCACTGCCCGTCGGGCTTCTGGCCGAGGGTGATGTAGAGCTCGCGCGTCTCGGGCTTGCCGGCGTTCTGAATGGTCCAGGTTCCGGTGATGTGGTACTGCGCCTCGGCACTCTTCTTCTTCGCGTTTTCCTCTTCGAAAGCGGTCGGTTTCACTTTGCTGAAGAGGCCGTCGAGCAGGTAGGAGGCCTGATCGCGGCCGAAGAATCCGCTCTGATCGACGAGCCCCGGGAACTGCAACATCACCTGGTCTCCCTTGGCCATCCCGGCAACGATGGCCTGCGGATCGCCGCCGCTGAAACCGCGCTTCAGGTTCGACACCGCCACATCGAGATTCTTGAACTGCGCGGAGGCGGCGAGCGGAACGAGAAGGAGCAGGAAAGCGAACTTGGCCGAGAGTCTCATGGTGATCTCCAATGAGTGCCGTAACGGGTTTCGAAGGGTCATTATTCTAGCAGATTCAATGAGTTAGCCGGACTCGCAAAGGGTCATGATGTCCTCACTTCGGGACGCGATTCCGCGCCCGGCGGCGGTCTCCCGGAAGTCGTCCGGGACCGGTGCGGCGACGCGAAGTGGCTCATTCGTCAGCGGATGCGTCATCGAGAGCTCGCGTGCGTGCAACATCGGCCGCACTTCGTTTCGCTGTCCGTACAGCCAGTCGCCGGCCAGCGGATGACCGATCGCCGCCAGATGGACGCGGATCTGGTGGGTGCGCCCGGTGAGCAGGTCGACGGCGACGAGCGATCCGGCCGGAGTCGCCCGCAGCGGCGTGACGATGGTCAGCGCACGTTTGCCGCCGTCGCCGACGCCGAAGGAGATCGGTCCGATGCGGATGAGCGGTGCATCGATGGTCTGCTTCTCGCCGAGCTCTCCTTCACAGATCGCCACGTAGCGTTTGCGTATCCGCTTCCCTTCGAATTGCCGCGTCAGGTTGGCGTTGATGGAGGCGAGCTTCGAGAAGAACATCACCCCGCTCGTGCCGCGGTCGAGCCGCTGCATGAGGAAGAGCGGTTGTGTGTGCTGCATGGCCACTTCGAGCAGCACCGGCTCCTCGGCGTCGTAGCCCCGCTGCACGACGATCCCGGCTGGTTTGTTGACGAAGAGAAGGGCGGAATCCTCGTAGAGGATGTCGAGACTCAGAACTTCACTTCCTCGTCGGGGTGCAGACGCTTGCGGATCTCCCAGCGAATGCGTCGAAGCTTCGGCGTCACGAAGTAGCCAACGCGCGCCAGCCAGCGCATCGGGGCTCGTTTCGGCGTGGCAACGGCGATGGCGTGATACGGCGGCAGACCGTCGGCCAAGGCCTGCTTCTCCGCCGCGATCAGATCGCCGGCGAGTGATTCCGGAGCGCGGCTCCAATCGATCGCCGGAAAGAAAACCGACAGAATCGTGCCGCCGTAATCGCGCCTTGCCAGCAGCCGGAAGCCGCGCGCGAGCTGCGGCATGATTTCGCTCGAGCGGATCGCTTCTGACGGATCGACCGGATGGATCGGCAGCGGAAGGAGGTCAAAGAGCCGGCATTCCGCCGGCATCTGCGCGAACAGCGCCCGATGCGGGGCAATGAGCACGTCATCCCAATCGAAGCGCGAGGGTCCGATGTACTCGTCGATGTAGAGCAATCCGCCGCGCCGCAGCGTGCGCAGGATCGCCGCCATCAATTTCTCCAGCTTGGCCACGTGATGCAGTGACTGATGAAAGAAGACGATGTCGTAGGCGTTACGAGGGAGCTTCGGTTCGTTGAAGTCGTCGACGTAGTAGTGAATGTGGTCCCCGACGCCTTCCTCGGCCGCCAGGTTCCGGGCGATGTCGATCGATCCCGGCGAGCCGTCGAAGGCATCGACCTGCCGGCAGATCCCGCGCCGGATCAGGTCGCGCTCGAGCGGACCGGTTCCGCAGCCGATGCTCAGAGCGCGGCCGAAGCGGCGTGTGCCGAGGAATTGGAGAAACCAATCCATGGGCCAGATGTGCGGAGAACCGCTGATCGACGCATTGATATATTCGCGGACCGATGGGTCGGCCATCCAACTGACATGCGTCGGCGAGACCGACTCCTGGTCCCAGAACTGCGCAGCCGCATCCTGCTGTTTTTCCTCGCTCACGGGCGTGCATTCTCGCACACGGATCTCCCGCTGACCGGGCGTGTGAGGCCGGCTTGCGCCGGCCTCACAATCACTGCTTGTTGCGATATTACTGACCGCAGGAGTGCCCCTGATCGTCCACCAGACGCAGGTTGAGCTGCGCGCTGCCGACGGTGAACTGTCCTGTGCCGGCACCTCCGGCTGCGGTCTTGCGAACCCAGAGATTGATCTTGTTTCCGTGACCGGATCCCCAGAGATAGGCGTCAATGAAGAAGTAGATCTGCGATCCGCCCGTCGCGGGGACGTTGTAGGAAACGAAACCGTTTTCGATCGCCCGATCGAAGTCGTTCGGATTGTTCGGATCCTTCAACGCGATGTTCTCGACCGCGACCTGGCACCACGATCCAGTCCAGGCCGAACCCGTTCGTCCGACCAGATCCACATACCCCCCGCCGATCCAGTTGTAGCCGGTCGGGCTGGTGTTGGGCGGAATATCGATCGTCGCCAGCTTCGTCCATGCTCCGGCACCTGGTCTGATCGTTGTGTTCGGTCCGGTCGTAATGGGATGGTCGTCCAGGGGCTGCTCCTAGTCCAGGAGGATGTAGGCGCGCGGTTGCTCCGGAAGCGTGGCCGGATAGTCATCGGCAGTAATCGGCCCTGCGGTGTCGGCCGAATACGCCTGATAACCATCCGATTGCGGGAATCCGATTGCCTGGATCTGGCAGTACTGCAATGACGTGGTATGCCCGCTATTGTTCTTTGCCCAAAGCTGCACTACGTGATGGCCCGGTGTGAGGCGCGCGGTGATTCCAGGGTTCGGAATGGCGTCGAATCCATTGACCCCATCCGGGAAATACGGCGGAACATGGACCGTGGAGTTGTGGCCATTGGAGCCGAGGTTGTCGATTCCGTATCCGATCAACAGCGCATCGCCCGATGTACCGCTGACGAACTGGATGTAGGACTGCATCTCGATGTCGACGCTCTCCGTGCTGTTGTTGTCGAAGGAGGCTTCGCCGAGCTTGACCCACGAACTTCCAACCGTCTGGACGGAACTGTCTGTCGACGTGCCGCCACCGTACATGCCGGGAGAAGCAGTGGCCATGACGTACGGCATATCGATCGTCATGCTGGCGTCGGCGAGAAGCCGCACACTGACGTAGATATCGTAATCACCCGCGCTGAGCGGTCCGGCGAAGGCATTGAACCATTCTCCCTGCCGATCGAGTCCGCTGGCGATCGCCGCCCTGACCTTGCGGGTATAGCTGCTCTGGGACACGAGCGTTGAACCCTGAAAAACCGAAACCTGTGTCTCGAAGTTCGAACCGACTGGCGCGTTCGTGCTGGTCACGCTGTACTGCACGCGAATGGCCGCGTTGAAGGTCCCAGTGCTGCTCAACTCGCCGGCCCCGGCGGCGCATGGCTGCTGAATGACGACCCACGGCGCCGAGGTAGCGCTTCCGTTGACGGTAACCGGCGTTCCTGAGATCGCTTCCACGAACGGATATGCGGATCCGTGTGTGAAGTAGTGACCGCAACTGCTGTAGGCGCAGGGTGCGGCGTACGCTATCGACCCTGACCAGAGAACAACGAACAACGTGTAAACGGTGTAGCGAAACAACGACTTCATATGGTCTCCAATGGAAAGTTATTTGACAGCGGTTGCCAGAACTCGCCATGGGAGTTAATTAATCCTTTTTATTGCCGTCGGGCTCGGTGTAGCTAAGTCTGACCAGCGATATACCGCTGTGCCCGTCAGCGGTCTCAGCCGGCTGCCCGATACAGAAGAAACTCTTCGCGCGCGTCGGTGAAGCCGTGCAGCGGCTCCTTCCACTCACGAACCCATTCGTCGATATTGCCGCCGCTCTCGACCAGCTCGCGATACCGCGCGCTGCCGGCCAGGAGATCGATGGCCAGCCGGTCGGAGACGAACTCGTAGGTCTCGCGGCGCCAGTCGAACTTCTCGGGGTTCATGTCGCGGGCGACTTTCACGATCCAGAGTCCCGTCCGGTACGGCTCGAACGCGCCGCGATTCGTCACGTGCAGCTCGGCGCCGCCGCAGACCTTGCCGGCGTGTTTCTGGAACGTCGGCAGGAAGTAGTGAGGGCGGAAGCGGATGCCCGGCAGTCCCAGCCCATTCAGCCGCTCGGCCAGGCGGAACGGATCGAGCCATGGAGCGCCGAACAGCTCGAACGGATGCGTCGTGCCACGACCCTCGCTCAGGTTCGTTCCCTCGATCAGGCACATGCCGGGATAGACCGCCGCCGTGGAGACCGTCGGCATGTTCGGCGACGGAAGCACCCAGGGCAGCCCGGTGTCTTCCCACCACATCGCGCGTTGCCATCCGCGCATCGGCACGACCAGGAGATCGCAGTTGAGCTGAAACGTTTTGTTGAAGTAGCGGGCCAGCTCGCCTGCCGTCATCCCGTGCCGCGCCGGCAGCGGATACATGCCGACAAAGCTCGAGAACTGCTCCTCCCGGATGTTGCCTTCGAGATGGACGCCGTCGATCGGATTGGGGCGGTCGAGCACGATCACCTGTGCCTCTGCCTTTGCCGCCTCGCGCATGCAGAGCGCCATCGTGTAGATGAAGGTGTAGTAGCGGGAGCCGATGTCCTGCAGATCGATGACCAGGGCGTCGAGATTGCGCAGGAGCTCCTGCCGGGGAGCGAGATCGTTCTCGCTGGCGCCGTAGAGCGAGTAGACGGTCAGTCCGGTCATCGGATCGACGGAGTGATCGACGTGGGCCATGTCCTGCGCCTCGCCCCAGATGCCGTGCTCCGGGCCGAAGAGGGTGGTCAGCGTCCATCCGTGCCCGCGGTGCAGCAGATCGACCGAGTGGCGCAGGTCGCTCGTCACTCCGCTCTGGTTGGTGACGAGGCCGATGTTCCTGCCGGCGATGGGACGAGGATCGTCGAGGAGTACCTCGAGTCCTGTTTGGACGGTCATGAATGTTCTGTCTTCCCTTCGAGGAGTTGCAGCGCATGCGGGATGAGGTGCAGAACCGCCTGCAGATTCTCCCGCGCGCCGCTCTCGCTCCCCGGCAGATTCACGATGAGTGCCGTCCCGCGTGTCGCTGCCTGCGCGCGCGACAGCGGCGCCATGGCCGTTTTCTGCAGCGATGCCGCGCGCATGATCTCCCCGAATCCCGGAATGACTTTCTCGCACACCTGCAACGTCGCCTCGGGAGTGACATCGCGCGCCGCGATCCCCGTCCCTCCGGTGGTCACGATGAGCCGCACCCCGTCGCCGGCAGCCGTTTCGATGGCGTTCGCAATGTCGTCGATGTCATCAGGCACTATCAATACGGCATCGACGCTGTAACCGTTGGCCTCCAGGATCTCCCGCACCGCCGGTCCGGAGCGATCGACGCGTTCCCCGCGGGACGAGGCGTCGGAGCAGGTGATGACGCGGGCTGTCGGCATCGCGCGATTCTATGCGCGCCCGCGCCGATAGACGTCTTTGCGGTGGCGACGCTATATGCGGCCACGACGCTTCATATCGTCAGCAAATGTCTCGAAACCAACCGTTGGGTCGTTGCGCCGCTGCTCAAAGATGGCGTGGTCCGCCTCATCCTCGGCAAGGAAGTCCTCGAGAGGAATGTTCGGCTCAGCACGGCGCCGCTCGAGGTCAGCCAGATCTTCGGCCTCCTCTTCGTAGTCCGCGAGAGACTGCCTGACGACCTCATTGACAATGTCCGAGATCGAAGTATTTGCCGCGGTAGCTCTCTCCAACAGCGCATGGTGGAGCGCTGGATCAAAGTAGATTGTCTCGCTCTTGGTCGCAGACATGATGGCATTCTAGTGTTTTCACCTTTCTAACGACTTCCATGCGCCGTACCGACTTCTCCTACCACCTCCCGCCCGACCTCATCGCCCAGGAGCCGCGCGAGCGCGGGCGGTCGCGGATGATGGTGGTCAGCCAGCACGCCATCGAGCACGACTCGTTCGCCAACTTTCCGGAGCGGCTGGCGCCGGGGGATGTGTTGGTCATCAACGACACCCGTGTCATTCCGGCGCGGCTCTTCGCGAAGCCAAAGACGGGGATGTCGCGGCCGATCGAGATCCTGCTCACTCGCCGGGTCGCACAGACAAGAGTGTCTGTGCCACATACATCAGAGGTTGCAATTCTGAGACGGTCTCAGCCACGGGAAGCCGGCCCTGTGGCTCAGCCCCCCGAACGTTCGGGAGTGTCTGAGCCACAGGCGAAACACAATGTGGCACAGACACTCTTGTCTGTGCCGGAGGTTTGGGAGGCCTGGTGCAAGCCCGCCAAGCGCGTGAAGATCGGCGACGAGCTGATTTTCAGCGACAGCCTCCGCGCGAACGTCATCGGGAAAGACGGAGGCACCGTCGTTCTGACATTCGAAGGGGACACGGAAGAAATCGAGCGCATCGGTATCCCGCCTCTTCCGCCGTACATCGCCCGCGAGACGCCGCGCGACTCCGACCGCGAGGCGTACCAGACGGTCTATGCCGCCGAGCGTGGTGCGATCGCCGCGCCGACGGCGGGACTGCACTTCACGCCGGAGATTCTCGATCGGATCGAAACGCGGGGAATCGAGGTCGTGCGGATCACGCTGCACGTCGGTATCGGCACATTCAAGCCGGTAAAGGTCGACGACATCGCCGATCACGTCATGGATTCGGAGCAATACGAGATCAGCGCCGGCTCCGCGTCGCGCCTCAATCGCGCGCTCGATGAACGTCGCCCCATCGTCGCCGTCGGTACGACCTCGGTGCGCACGCTGGAGAGCGCGATCCGCGCGGGTGAGGGGCGCTTCGTCGCCGGCCGCGCCGAAACGTCGATCTTCATCACCCCCGGTTTCGACTTTCGCGCAGTTGACAGGATGTTGACCAACTTCCACCTGCCGGAGTCGACACTGCTGATGCTAGTCTCCGCGTTCGCGGGGATCGAGACCATCCGGCGCGCGTACGCCGAGGCAATCTCACGCCGGTACTCTTTCTACAGCTACGGCGACTGCATGTTCCTCAATGAAAGGATCCGATGAAACGCATTCTCATCGTTCTGCTTGCCTCACTCTTCGTTGTCTCCGCCGTCCCGGCGCAGACGCCGCCTCCTCCCGCCGACAAGAAGGCGGAGACAAAGGAACCGGATAAGGCCGAGAAGAAGGACGAGAAGAAAGAAGAGAAGAAGTGGGACGTCGACAATCCGCCCGGCCCGCACTACGACGTTCCCATCGATGTGACCGAGGGGACGTGGCTGTCGCTCGACGTCAGCCCGGATGGTAACGAGATCGCCTTCGATCTCCTCGGCGACATCTACACGATCCCCTTGACTGGCCCGACGCCCGGCGGTGAGGCCAAGTCGCTCACCAGCGGCGTTGCCTGGGACATGCAGCCTCGCTACTCGCCGAACGGCAAGTGGATCGCCTTTACCAGCGACCGCGCCGGCGGCGACAACATCTGGATCATGAACCGCGACGGCTCGAAGCCGCAGCAGGTGACGAAGGAAACCTTCCGCCTGCTCAACGAGCCGTATTGGTCGCCGGACTCGGAGTACCTCGTCGCCCGCAAGCACTTCACCGCCGAGCGTTCTCTCGGCGCCGGCGAGATCTGGCTCTACCACCGCAGCGGCGGCGAAGGGTTGCAGCTCACGAAGAAACGCACCGAGCAGAAAGACACCGGCGAGCCGGCGCTCTCGCCCGACGGCCGCTACGTCTACTACAGCGACGACTCCACGCCGGGCGCGATCTTCGCCTACAACAAAGACCCGAACGGACAGATCTTCATCATCCAGCGTCTCGACCGCCAGACCGGCGAGATCGAGCCGTTCGTCACCGGACCAGGCGGATCGGTGCGGCCAACGCCGTCTCCCGACGGTAAGTCGCTCGCGTTCATCCGGCGTGTCCGCTACAAGTCGACGCTCTACGTCCTCGATCTCGAGTCGGGTAAAGAGACGCCGATCACCGACATCCTCGATCGCGACATGCAGGAGACGTGGTCGATTCACGGCCTCTATCCGTCGATGGCCTGGACGCCGGACAACAAGTCGATCGTCTTCTGGGCCGGCGGCCACATCAGCCGCATCGATGTCGCCACCAAAGCAGTGACGCCGATCCCCTTCCACGTTCACTCCTCGCGCCGCATCGAAGAGGCACTTCGTTTTCCCGTCGAGGTCGTGCCCGCGACCTATCCGGTGAAGATGCTGCGTTGGGCCTCGGTCTCGCCGAATGGTAGACAGGTCGTCTACGGTGCGCTCGGCTACCTCTACATCCGCGATCTTCCTGTCGGAACGCCGCACCGGCTGACGAAACAGACCGATCACTTCGAGTGGTATCCGGCCTGGTCGCGCGACGGAAAATCGATCGTCTACACCACCTGGAACGATCAGACCCTCGGCACGATCCGGATCGCGCCGGCCACCGGAGGCGAAGGGCGCGTCATCACCGACAAGCCCGGCCACTACCTCGAGCCGGCGTTTTCTCCCGACGGCACGAAGGTGGTCTACCGCACGGCCAGCGACGGCGAGCTGCGGTCGGCGCTCTGGTCGCGCGAGACCGGCATTTATGTCGTTCCCGCCGCGGGCGGGAAATCAACCCGGATCACGAAGAAAGGGGCCTCGCCGCAGTTCGGTGCGTCGAACGACCGCGTCTTCTTCATGACCTTCGAGGATGAGGATAAGCGCGGCCTCCATTCCATCGGCATCGATCGAACCGACGAGCGCGCGCATCTGCTCTCCGCGTTCGCGACGGAGTACGCTCTCTCGCCCGACGAGAAGTGGGTGGCCTTCCGCGAGAAGTTCAACGCCTACATCGCGCCGTTCGTCCGCACCGGCAAGACCATCGACATCGGACCGGACACGAAGTCGATTCCGGTGGCGAAGGTCACGAAGGAAGCTGGCGAGTATCTGCACTGGGCCGGCGATGGCTCGCGGCTCTACTGGTCGCTCGGTCCGGAACTCTTCTCGCGCGATCTGAAGGACTCCTTCGCCTTCATCGCCGGCGCGCCGGAGAAACTGCCCGACGCTCCCGCCACCGGAACGAACATCGGATTCACACAGCCTGCCGACGTCCCCAGCGGCCGCCTGGCGCTGACCGGGGCACGGATCATCACCATGCACAGCGATGAGGTCATCGCCGACGGCACGGTGGTCATCGACCGCAACCGCATCACCGCGGTCGGTCCGCGCGCGAGCACTGCCGTCCCCGCCGGCGCGAAGGTCATCGACGTGGCCGGCAAGACCATCATGCCCGGCATCGTCGACGTGCATTGGCACGGCCCGATGGGAGCGGACGAGATCATCCCGCAGCAGAGCTGGGTCAACTACGCGGCGCTCGCCTTCGGCGTGACCACGCTTCACGATCCCTCGAACAACTCCTCGGAAATTTTCACTGCCGCGGAGATGCAGCGCGCCGGCGAGATCGTCGGGCCGCACATCTTCTCCACCGGCACGATCCTCTACGGCGCCAAGGCGCCGGTCAAAGCCGACATCGCCAATCTCGACGACGCGCTCTTCCATCTCCGGCGCATGAAAGCGATCGGCGCGATCAGCGTGAAGAGCTACAACCAGCCGCGCCGGGATCAGCGGCAGCAGGTCATCGAAGCAGCCCGCCAGACCGGCATGATGGTCGTCCCCGAGGGGGGCTCGCTGTTCGAGCACAACATGACCATGGTCGTCGACGGGCATACCGGCGTCGAGCACTCCATCCCGGTGGCCAAGGCGTACGACGACGTGGTACAGCTCTGGTCGAAATCGCACAGCGGCTACACCCCGACGCTGATCGTCGGCTACGGCGGTCTGTGGGGCGAGAACTACTGGTACGCGAAGACGAACGTCTGGGAAGACAAGCGCCTGCTGAACTTCGTGCCGCGGCGCATCATCGACTCGCGTTCGCGGCGCCGCACGCTGGCACCGGATGATGAGTGGAACCACTTCAGCAATGCCGCACTGGCCAGGAAGCTCAACGACGCCGGCGTCTCCGTCCAGCTCGGCGCGCACGGCCAGCGCGAAGGTCTCGGCGCGCACTGGGAGCTCTGGATGTTCGTGCAGGGCGGCATGACCCCGCTGCAGGCCATCCGCGCCGCCACGCTCAGCGGCGCGCACTACATCGGCATGGACAAGGACATCGGCTCTCTCGAGCCGGGGAAGATCGCCGATCTGCTCGTGCTGGATGCGAACCCGCTCGACAACATCCGCAACTCCGAGTCGATCCGCTACACCATCGCCAACGGCCGCATCTTCGATGCCATGACCATGAACGAGATCGGTAACCACCCCCGCAACCGCCAGCCGTTTCACTTCGAGCTGCCGGGGGGCGAGGCGGCGGGAAGTGCGGCGGCGACGACAGACGACGATGATTAGCTGCGCGTTGTCGGTTTCATCCTGACGCGGAGCGTAGCGACGCTGTCAGGATCTCCGGTCAGACCGCTCGGCAGTTGCCCATCGGCAAGGTCTGCGCGAGTCGGTTTCATCCTGACGTGGAGCGTAGCGACGCTGTCAGGATCTCCGGTCAGACCGCTCGGTAGCTGCCCATGGGCAAGGTCTGCGCGAGTCGGTTTCATCCTGACGCGGAGCGTAGCGACGCTGTCAGGATCTCCGGTCAGACCGCTCGGTAGCTGCCCATCGGCAAGGTCTGCGCGGTCGCACCGGAGATCCTGACAGTGTCGCTTCGCTCCACGTCAGGATGAAACCAGTCACCAATATCCGGTAGTCACCTCTACCGGTCCGGTTACGACGGCCTGACAGGCCAGCCGTTCATCCGGGGCAAAACCGCGCTGACCGGCCACCCGCATCTCGATCATCGTCGGCGGGCTGAGGTTTTCCGCTCCCGCGAGCACGAGAACCCGGCACCGCCCGCACACCCCGATGCTGCCGCACGAGTTGCCGATCGGGGCACCGGCGCGGCGGGCGGTATCCAGCACGGTTTCGTTCGGTCTGGCCTCGGCGGCGGTGCCGAGGGGGGTGAATTTCACGAGCACGTGCCGATTCTCGCATCGTCCGTTCACAAAGAATTCGCTTCGGTCGTAGAAACTTTCGGCGGTCGGGGGCGTCTATATATGCAAGACAATCGGAGGACTCAATGAGCAGCGCGATCAAGACGACGGACGAGACGAGACTGGCGGAGGAAATCGTGGGAACACTCGATGCGGATGCGGTACGGGTCTGCTCGGACGACCGCGACTCGATTCGGTTCGCCATCCGTTCCGCCGGCATGAAGCTGCGCTCGATCGTCTTCCGCCGCCTGGCCCTGCGCCGCCTGCTGAGCGATCCGGCCGGCCCGGTGAAGATCGAGTATCTCCAACGCGAGCTCCGCCGCGCGGCAGGTCAACGGGTTGAATTCGCCTATCCGCGGAAGAGCATCGTCCGCAAGGATCTGCCGTCCTCACTGGCGCCGCTCGCGCAGGCGCGGTAAGTGTCTACTGAAGGATCTCCAATGGCAGCGCCTGTGGCACGTGCAGCGAATCTTGACAGACGATCGAATCGTCAGTAGCACTGTGGATTCGCCTGCGAAACGGGAGTAACATGGCGGTATGTCCGCCGATCTGGATGCTCTTGACCTCAAGATCCTGACCCATCTTCTCCGCGACGGCCGGGCTCCGGCGCAGCAGGTTGCCGATAGCGTCGGCCTCTCCCGTCCCGCCGTGGCCGACCGTATCGCCCGACTGGAGCGTGACGGTGTCATCCGCGGACATACGGTCGTCGTCGAACCGAAAGCGATCGGGCGAGACGTCACCGCCTTCATCGCCGCGCGCGTCCAGAGCCAGCTCGATGCCAGGCAGAAGAAGGCTTTCGATGCGCTGCTGAAGAGCGACGAGGTCGTCGAGGCTCACACGGTCGCCGGCGACGATTGCTTCTTCATCAAAGTCCGCACGGACTCGATTCAATCGCTGAACGATCTCGTCTCGAAGCTGACCGCGCCGCCGCTGTCGCTCGCCACCCGCACCACCATCGTTATGAAGACGCACTGCGAGAAAGTCGGGGGTATCACCCTCGGAGACAAATGAAACACGATCGCGCCCTCGCCTACGCCGCCTTCGCCGTCGTCTGCATCGTCTGGGGGACGACGTATCTCGCCATCCGCATCGCCGTGACGACGATGACGCCGTTCCTCCTGACCGGCGCACGCTTCCTCTTTGGCGGCATCGTTCTTTTCATCGTTGCCAGGCTCCACGGCGACACCATCCCGCGCGACCGCCGCGTTCTCGGCAACGTCACTCTCTGCGGCGTGCTGATGGTGGCGATCGGAAACCTAAGCGTGGTCTGGGCCGAGCAATGGGTGCCGAGCGGGTTTGCCGCGCTCTTCGTCGGAACGGCCCCTTTCTGGGTCACCTTGATCGAGCTGTTGCGGCGCTCGGGCGAACGCCTGGAGCTACGCCGCGGCATCGGGATGCTGATCGGCTTCCTCGGCGTGGCTCTGCTCGTCACACCGCGCGGCGCCGGCAGCGCTTTCGATACCCGCTTCGTCTTCGGCGCGATCGCCATCCAGTTCGGCTGCATCGCCTGGCAGTACGGCACCGTGCGCGGCAAGTACTACCTCAGCAGCGTTCCGCCGCTGATGTCCTCCGCGTTGCAGATGCTGACGGGCGGCATCGTCGTTACGCTCGCCGGAGCCGGTCTCGGCGAGCTGCCGCATTTCCACTCCACACCGCGCACGTTCGCCGCGCTGGCCTACCTCTCGCTCTTCGGCTCCGTGCTCGCCTATACCGCGTACGTCTACGCGGCGCGCCACCTGCGAACGACGACTTTGTCACTCTACGCCTACGTGAATCCGGTGGTGGCCGTGATCCTCGGATGGCTCGTGCTGCACGAGCAACTGACGTGGGTGTCGGTCACGGCGATGGCCGTGATCCTCGGCGGCGTGGCGATGGTCCAGAGCGGGCGGGGCGCGACGAAGAAAGTAACGGTTTCGCGCGATGTGCCGGTGGAGAAGGCGGCGTAGGAATTTCGCTAATCGTGAAGGAGGACTTCGAGGAAGCGGCCGGCCGGTGCGGCATGATCCTCGATTGCGGAAAAAAGGTCCCGTGCTCCGTCCAGAAACGGAGGTCGATACGCAGGTTGACCGCTCGCATCCAGAAACTCGATGACGAATTGATCGCTTGGTCGACCGGAGAGCAATGCACTTAGAGTAGACGAAGACGTATGCGTGTGAAATGCCCTGATCCGCTGGCCACGAAACGTCGTCTCGAATGCTTTGTCTATCCGAATTGTGTCCGGCTCGACCTGAGTCGGTGGAATGCTCTCCCACCGAATCTCGCCTTCCTGCGTCTTCCGTGTGAGACGAGCCAGCGCTTCAACCCATTTTTCCAAGTCAGTCATAGTCGTCGATCCCATTTTAGGTCAAGTTGAGTCTGACGAATCTCCGCGAGGCACCTCTGCATCGCAACGTAGACCCTCCAGACGATGTCAGCGCTATCGTTCAATTGGTATTCAGCGGTCGCGAGCAAGACTGCTTTCACGGCCACTCGTGAGCTTCCGCTGACTTTCGATTTCAGAGAACGCAAGAGGACGTCAGATTCTGCCATCAGCACTTGAATTTCACTCTTCGATTCAGCGCTGGTGACGCGCAGGCGGAAGAGCTCAGAAGCCTTGCCGCTAAGCTCTTCCGTCAGCTCAGGCACGCGTGCGGTGAACAGATATGCCCGCCGCAACTTTCGAACGTTGAAGTAGACCAACAGCGTCAGCCCGAGGCTGGCCAGCGATGCGATATCGCTCGCGAACGCAATTGCCGCCCGAACGGCAGAGTTCAGGAAATGCAACATCGCGTAGATAGTAACTGCGAAGGCGAGCCCCTGCTATCCTGACCGTGCCATGCCGCGCCCGCGCCTCATCGCTGTCGTCGCCGCCATCGCCGTCGTTGCCGTGCTCGCAGTGACGATGCGCGGCGCTCCGCCGAAGCTCGGGCCGACGCCTGTCGTCGTCGAGCTCTTCACCTCGCAGGGTTGCTCGAGCTGTCCCCCCGCCGAAGCGCTGATCCACGACATCGCCGGTGATGCCAAGCTGCGTGGCCACGTCATCCCGTTGGCCTTCCATGTCGATTATTGGGATCGGCTGGGCTGGCGTGATCCTTTCTCCTCGGCCGAGTGGTCGCAGCGCCAGGTCCGTTACGCCAACACCATGCGCCTCTCCTCCGCCTACACACCGCAGGCGGTGGTCGGCGGGACCCGCGAATTCGTCGGCTCCAATCACGCCGCACTCGATGTTGCGCTGGAAGGCGCTTCGAACAGCAAACCGCGCGGCGATGTCGCACTCACTGCCCGCCGCGAACGCGATACCGTCGTCGTCACGATCCACGCCGCCGTCCCCGCCGAGGCGGACCTGATGCTGGCACTGACTCAGGACGGCATCACCACGAAGATCGAGCACGGCGAAAACGCCGGCCGCACGGAGACCAACGACGCCATCGTCCGGCGACTGGTCCGCGTCGACCCGGGCCAGACGACGATAGCGTTCAAAATCGATCCAGCCTGGCGCAATCTCAGCGCCGCGGCGTTCGTGCAGGATCGGAAAACCCTGGCCATCGGCGCCGCCGCGGCAGCGCCGGTTCAGTAACGTAACGTCACCCATGCCCGGCAAAGAAGAATCGATTCGAACTGAAATTCGGCGTTGCAAAACTGCAACGCCGGAGATCTTGCGCCAAATCGAGGCTGCTCTCGAGGAGAGCCCGTCCGCCGAACTCTGGATCTTGCGTGGTGATGCGATTCAGCTGAGCCAGAGCGATACATACACACTCGCAGACGCGGAACAAAGCTATATGCGAGCGGCTGAATTTGAACCCTCGTTGCCGGGGCCATACGAATCGCTCGGCTATTTTCACAGTGCGGTGATGGATGACGCGGCGAAGGCAAAGACATTTTTTGAGCGTGCCATCGCTCTCGGCGGCGGCGAGTGGGCGCGGCACGGCCTGGAGGAAGCAGTTACAGAGTTGCGGGAGCTCGCGTTTGAAGTATCCGCCGAGAAGGTCAATCAAAAGTACGGCGATCTGTTCCGTCGCCTCGCTGGATAGACGAAAACGATTCCAGCGCAATGCCTAACTCATCTGCCGTCCGACCTACCAACCCCGAGGGCCATGCAGAACATGACCAGTCGCGCCGAAACGTTGGGGCCGCCATCTCGCACCGAATTGCTGGCTATGGCTGAATGAAGCCGAAATCGACCGCGATATCGTATGCGGCAGCGACGAGTGATCGAAACAGCGAGGCGCGGAACAAAGAGTTGGATCGGACGTCCTGCTTGAGACGTTTCGATGCTTCGTTCAGGACGCTCAAGCCTTTCCGAATTTCGTTCACCGACGCTGCGTCGGACGAGCCAAACGCATCGAGCAGGCACGCCACCAAACCGTCGCTTGTTCCGCGATGAATCAAGGGGTCGCGTCCCTTGTAGTCGCTGAGCGTTTTGTCCAGGCGGTAGGGTTGCGCATCGAGCACAAAGACTTCGTAGTCAGCCGGATGTAATAACTTAAGCGTACAAGCGACGCCAAGCTCAAAAGGCATGTTGAAGCGTACTGGTGTGCCGACCCTGCTCAAGTCGTGGATCGAGATCCGGCAGGTCTGCACGAGATCCAGAATGCGAGCCAGACGGCCTTCGCCCTTTTCGCGAACCTCAAGCACGCAATGCGGCTTCTGGCCAAGGAAGACGAGCACGCCAATCAGCGTGATGAACAGTGGTTCGTAGCGGTCATCAAACGGCGCGTTGACGAATACGCCCTTCGGATCTGGTGTGCTCACACAACTTTTGCGGCAGCGCGCGACTTCGAGCGAGAAGACCGATCGGTTTTTCCGGCCGCTCGCATGACAAACTTGACAGCGGCTTCCGCACGCCGGGCCTCGCGAGGAGTAATCCTCAGCGAGGAGGCGATCTCTGACGCGCTGGCTTTCTGAAGCGTCACCTTTTTGAGGGACCGGCGAGCTTTGTGGTTCTTGTCATTCATGATGCATATCTTACCAGCCCACTGCCTACCGCAAGTAGTGGCAGGTGTACCCGTTTGGTTTCCGTTGCAGGTAGTCCTGGTGGTAGTCCTCGGCCTCATAGAAGTTCGTGAACGGGGCAACTTCCGTCACGATCGGGCGCGGCCATTTCGGCTGGGCACGCTGGATCGCTCGCTCGGCGGCGTCGCGCTGCGCGTCATCGTGGTAGAAGATCGCCGACCGGTATTGGGTGCCGATGTCGTTCCCCTGCCGGTTGGTGGTCGTCGGGTCGTGCAGGCGGAAGAAAAAATCGAGGATCTCGTCGAAGGTGATCTTCGTGGGATCGAAGACGATCTGCAGCGACTCGGCATGGCCGGTGCGGCCGGTCTTCACATCTTCGTAGCCCGGTTTGTCGAGCGTGCCGCCGGCGTAGCCGACGGTCGTGCCGGTTACGCCCGGCAGTTTGCGAACGAGCTCTTCGACACCCCAGAAACAACCCCCGGCAAGCGTGGCCGTCTCCGTCATTTGTGTGCGTCCTTTTTGAACAGATGAAGGTACTCGCCATAACCCTCGGCTTCTAGCTTGTCGACCGGGATGAAGCGAAGCGACGCCGAGTTCATGCAGTAGCGCTGGCCGGTCGGGGCCGGACCGTCGTCGAAGACGTGCCCGAGGTGGGAGTCGGCGTGCTTCGAACGAACCTCGGTGCGCGCCATGAAGAACTTGCGGTCGGTCTTCGCCACGACGTTTGCCGGCTCCAGCGGACGGGTGAAGCTCGGCCAGCCGGTGCCGGACTCGAACTTGTCGATCGAGCTGAAAAGCGCCTCGCCGCTGACGACGTCGACGTAGATGCCGTCCGCGTGATTGTTGCAATACTCATTGCGGAACGGCGGCTCCGTCCCCTCGTGCTGCGTCACTTCGTACTGCTCCGGCGTGAGGCGCTTCTTGAGCTCCGCGTCGGACGGTTTGACGTAGTTCGCCATCTTGTCTCCTTTGCTGTGGCCCTGCGGACCGGCCGGTGCGGCGCCGGCCGGGCGCTGCGTGATCATGGTGTAGGCGGCCGCGAGAATGATCGTACCCGCGGCGATCGGCAACCATTTCTTGAGAATCGTGTTCATGGGTGGCTCCTTGTGCAGATGTACGGAACGGGAGAGGTTCGGGATTCGTTCCAGCGCAACCCCGCAACCCCCGTCTAATCCCTCCGGAAATGCGCCCCACGCGACACCGGATTCCTCAGCGCGGCGTTGGCCACGATCATGGCCATCTGCTGGCCATGGAAGAGCTCGAGGATCGCTTTGCTGATCGTCGACTCGTGGTAGTACTTCGTCAGGCGGCTGCCGAGCTCGCGCATGTCGGCCACGGCGCGCTTCAGGCGCTCGTAGGTGCGGACGATGCCGACGTAGTTCCACATCGTGTGCTGGATCGTCGTCCAGTCCTGCAGGATGAGCGCGGGATCTTCCATGTTTTCGTTGCCGGGCGGACGCCAGTCGGGGATTGAAAGCAGGAGTGCATCGTCGATCGACCCGATGCCCGGGCGCCGCGTCGAATACGACCGGCGGATGGCGGGCGCGTCGCCGAGGCGGGCACGGCGGGGGAGAGGGCCGGTGGCCGATTCGACGGGAGTTGTCGATGCCTCGGACTTCTCGCGGATCGACAGCGCCGAGAAGTAGCCCCAGGTCAGCCCCTCGAGCAACGACGTCGATGCCAGCCGGTTGCCGCCGTGCAGGCCGGTACACGAGGTCTCGCCGATCGCGTACAGGCGTGTCAGCGTCGTCTCGCCGACGTTGTTCGCCAGGATTCCGCCGCAGAAGTAGTGGGCGGCCGGAACCACCGGAATCGGCTCACGCTCGATGTCGACGCCGATCTCCGCGCAGGCCTTGCGGATGTTCGGGAAGCGCTCGGCAATCGGTTCGTGACCGTGATAGAAGTTGGCAAGGTCGAGATAGACGAACTCTTCCTTGTTCGTGGTCATCTCCTCCACGATGGCGCGCGCCACCACATCGCGGGGCGCCAGATCCTTCAGTACCGGCGAATACTTCTCCATGAAGTACTCGCCCTTCTGATTCCGCAGTCTCGCCCCCTCGCCGCGCAACGCCTCGGAGATCAGATAGTGATTGGCCTTCTTGTCCGCCAGCGCCGTCGGGTGGAACTGAACGTATTCGGCATTCATCACCCGCGCCCCCGCGCGCTGGGCCATGACCACCCCGTCGCCGATGGCGTTGCGCGTGTTTGTAGTGTGGAGGTAGATCTGGCCGATGCCGCCCGTGGCCAGGATGGTGAAGTCGCTGAAGATCGTGAAGACCTCGTTCGTGCGGTTATCGAGCAGGTATGCGCCCGCGCATTCGTTGGTCAGCCCATAGCGGACCTGGATGTCGGTCGGATGATGCTGCGTCGTCAACAGATCGATCGCCGTCATCTCGGTAACCAGCGTGATGTTCGGCTCGTTCTTCACGCGATTGAGGAGCGACGTCTCGATGGCCCGGCCGGTGGCGTCGCCGGAATGGATGATGCGCGGCAGCGAGTGAGCCCCCTCCTGCGTCAGATCGAGCTCCCCCTCTTCGCTCTTCGAGAAGGGGACATGCATCTCATCGAGCAGCAACTCTTTGACCACGCGCGGCCCTTCGACAGCCAGGAACCGTACCGCCTCCTCGTTCGACAGCCCCGCCCCCGCGGCGATGATGTCGTCGATCAGCTTCGCCGGCGTATCGCCCGCCCCCTCATAGATGATCCCGCCCTGTGCCCAGAAGGTGTTGCAGTCCTTTGGATCGGCGGCCTTGGTGACGAGGAGGACTTTGATCCCGGCGCCGGCCAGGCAGAACGATGCCGTGAGACCGGCGATGCCGGTGCCGATGACGAGGACAGGGTAATGATCGCGGTTCTTCAGCGCAGGCACGGTGCGGCATTGTAGTGGGGTGCGGCTTCGCCGCGTTGTCGGTTATCGGTTGCGCGGACCTCCTGACAACTGAAAACCGACGACCGACAACGATCTTCAAACGATCTCCCACCGCTTCGTCAATTGCCGCGACGCGATGAAGAAGACGATCGCCCATCCGACCAGCACGGCCGCGGGAAGCGCGAGCGACTGCAGCGGCAGCTCGCGCCAGAAGACGTTCGTGAATCCTTCCAGCGCCCATGAGTTGAAGAGGACCAATCCCGCTTTCTGCAGGCCGGCCGGCATGAGGAAACGGGGGAGCATCGAGCCGCCGATCGCGGAGATCGATAGAACCACGAGGGTCGACATCGCGCCGAGCTGGGCGCGGGTACGGCAGATCGAGGCGAGCAGCAGGCCGAAGGCGGATGTGGCCAGCGAGGTGGTCGAGGCCATGATCAGAAATCCGCCGATGTGCTCAACCAGTTGCAGCCGGAAGGCGACGGCGCCCCAGACGAACATTATGCAGATCTGTGTGAAGCCGAGGGTCCAGAGATAGGCCAGCTTGCCGAGGAGAAGCTGCGTCAGGGTCAGGCGGGTGGTCAGGATGCGGTCGAGCGTGCCGCTCTCGCTCTCTTCGAGCAGCGCACCGCCGGCATGCGATGCCGTGAAAAGTAGAAACATGACGCCGGTGCCGGCCGCATAGAGCGCCGCCACGACATTCGACTTATTCTGGCCAACGACGTCGGTTTTCTCGATCCGGATGAGCGAGTCGGACGACGTGGTGTTGGCGGCCGGCGTCCGCGCGCTGAAGGCTCGGTATCCCTTCATGTTCTGATCGATGGCCGCTTTCTGCTGCGGCGTCAGGCCGCCGCTCCAGCGATCGACTTCACTGACCCCGGCGTCCATCATCATCTCCGGCATCGACATCATCATCGTCTTCTGCAGCAGTCCGCCGACGACCTGATCGGCGATCGGATCGGCGGAGTCGGACATCAGCCGGAAGGCCGGGCCGTTGTTCGCCGCATCGAAGCGGATACGCGTCGTGCCGAAACCTTTCGGGATCACCAGCGCCACCGGTGCGTCGCCCGCCCGTACGAACGTCTCGGCTGACGCTGCATCGAACGGCTTGGTGCTCTTTTTCGGTGACAGGACGACGTCGAGCGCCGACTCGCGTTTGAGCGCTTCGATGAGACGGCGCGAACCGTCGCTCTGATCGAGGTCGGCGATGACCACGGTCGTCTTGGACGTCGTCGACTTCTGCGCGCCGAAGATGCCGGCGAAGATCGAGAAGAAGACGATGGGGACGATGAAGCTGAGCATGAGCGCCGCGCGGTCGCGGCGGAGATTGAGCCATCCGGCTCGGACGACAGATGCGATCATTCGCGTAGACCCTTTCCCGTTAGGTGGAGGAAGACTTTTTCGAGCGATGGCGACTTCATGGTCAGGTCGCGTACGCCGCTTCCCTGCCTTTCGGCCTCACGCATGACCCGCGGCATATCCGCGGCGTCATCGATCAAGTGCGTGACGTGCGTGCCGTCGGCAAACTCGACGACGACCTCCCGTTTGGTGCCGATGGTGTTGCGCACCAGCTCGTCTTTCGTGCCGGTGGCGATGACGCGTCCGGCGTCGATGATGGCGATGCGGCCGCAGAGGCGCTCCGCTTCTTCCATGTAGTGCGTGGTGTAGATGAGCGAGACGCCGTCGGCGCGGAGCGACTCGATCATCTGATAGATGCGCTCGCGCGACTGCGGATCGACACCGACGGTCGGTTCGTCGAGCAGCAGCACCCGCGGGCGCTGCAGGACGCCGACAGCCATGTTGAGGCGCCGTTTCATGCCGCCGGAGAACAGTTTGACGGGCTCGTTTGCGCGATCCGACAGCGCGGCCCAGTCGAGAGACCGTTTCATCGCCTCGGCGAGCACCGTGCCGCCAAGCCCGAGGTAGCGGCCGAACACGGTGAGGTTCTCGTGTGAGGAGAGGTTGGGATAGAGCGCGATCTCCTGTGGTACCACGCCGACCTCGGCGCGCGCATCGGTGTCGCCGGCCGGAGCCGGTTTGCCGAAGATGGTCACGGAGCCGCTGTCGGGCCGGACGCGCCCCATGATCGTCCGGACCAGCGTCGACTTGCCGGCGCCGTTCGGGCCGAGCAGGCCCAGGACCTCCGAAGGCCGCAGCTCGAGTGAAACGCCGTCGAGAGCGCGGCGGGATGCGAACGTCTTCACGACGTTCTCGATCTGTAGTGGATTCATGCCTGCAATGTAGGTTGGGCGCTGGGGTTCGCCCCGTGTCGAAAGTCATGATCGCGGGATGACAAATGTAAGGATAATCGGCACATGCGAATCGTCATGACGCTCGTCCTTCTCGCATCCACAGCATTGGCGCAACAGCCACAGCCGGCACCGCCGGTTCCCGATGCCGCGCCCGCGGACAACGCGCTTCACAGCTCGCTGCTTCTGCCGAAGGAGATGAGCAAGGCCGTTCCGGTCGTTCTCCTGCTCTCGGGCTCGGGGCCGACGGACCGCAATGGCAACTCGCCGATGCTGCCGGGAAAGAACAACTCGCTGCAGATGCTGGCGGAAGGGTTGGCCGGGAACGGCATCGCCTCGCTGCGCTACGACAAGCGCGGTGTCGGTGAGAGCGCCAAGGCGATGGTGTCCGAAGCCGATCTCCGCTTCGAGACGTACGTCGACGACGCCGTGGCCTGGTGTGAACAGCTTCGCAACGACAAGCGCTTCTCCGCGGTCATCATCGCCGGCCACAGCGAGGGCTCGCTCATCGGAATGCTCGCGGCGAAACGCTGCAATGCCGCCGGCTTCATCTCCATCGCCGGCGCCGGCCGCGCCGCCGCCGACATCCTGCGCACGCAACTGGCCGGCAAGCTACCACCGGAGCTGGCGACACAAAGCGATGCGATCCTCAAGAACCTCGAAGCCGGCCAGACGGCCGACAACCCCCCCGCCGAGCTGGCCGCTCTCTATCGCTCCAGCGTGCAGCCCTATCTGATCTCCTGGTTTCGCTACGACCCGGCGAAATCGATCGCTGCGCTGACGGTCCCCGTCCTCATCGTGCAGGGAACGACCGACCTGCAGGTAAGTGTCGACGACGCCAAACGCCTCGCCGCCGCAAACCCCAAGGCGAAGCTGCTTCTCATCGAAGGGATGAACCACGTTCTCAAGGAGGTGCCGCCCGACCGCGAAAAGCAGGTGGCCTCTTACAGCGACCCGAACCTCCTCCTCGCCCCGGATTTTCTACCCGGTGTGGTCGAGTTTGTGAGGAAGGTGGGGAAGTAGGAGAATAACAGCCGTGCCGGAAACAAAGATCGATGAGTCAGCCGATCCGGTTGAGACTGAGGAAGATCCTTGGGCTCGATATGAGCGGGTGAAGTTAACCCCCGAGCAAGTCGCGAAGGGACGCACGGAGCTGCAGAAGGAGATCGATCGCGCCCGCGCCGAGGGTGTTTACGAAAAGCTGATCGAGTGGAGAGCGAGAAGAGTTGCGAATGCCGAGTCCGAAGAGCCAGATCAGCGAGAAGATCCGTGGGCGCGATACGAGCGGATGAAGCTGACTCCCGAACAGGTGGCGCAAGGCCGCGCGGAACTGCAGCGCCGGATTGACAAAGCACGTGCTGCAGGAGTGTACGAGGAACTGATGAAGTGGAAGGGTAAGGTGCACTGGGACATCGATATCGACGCGCTTCGTGAAGATCGCGACTGATTGCGATCGAAAGGGTTTCAGTAGGAATCAACCATGGTGCAACCGAAGACCGCAGAACCGAGCGAGACGCTTACCTCCGAGGAGCGCTGGGAACGATACCGTCAGATGGCTCTCACGCCTGAACAAGTGGCGGCGGGTCGTGCGCGTCTGCAGAAGGAGATCGATCGCGCTCGCGCTGAGGGTGTCTACGAAGGGCTCCTGAAATGGGAAGGAAAGGTCCACTGGGACATTGATATCGATGCGTTGCGTGAGGATCGCGATTAATCGCAATTGACACCAGCACACTCAGGCGGTGGTCGCGACGCGCGCCGGGTGCTGATGTTCAGCGCGCGAGAGAAGCAATCTTGAGCGGGGAGGCAGGTCTCCCGCCAATCGTTCTCTCCTCCTCGCCGGCCTTTCTCGCCGGTGTCGTCGAGTTTGTGAGGAAGGTGGGGAAGTAGGAGAATAGGGGACATGAAAAAATCGACCTTAGAAGAGGAAACCGAGGCGGCTTGGGATCGGTATTTCTCTCATCAATTGAGCGCATCGGAAAAGGCTGAGTCTCGGAAGCGAATGCTCGCCGATCTTCAAAAGGCGAAGGAAGAGGGGGTGTTTCGGGAGTTCAGGAAGTTGCGCGGAAAGATAAAGTGGTCGATGTCGCTCGAAGAGTTGCGCAAGGACGATGATTGATCGCCGCGGACAGCAGCTCGCTTAGGCGCTATTTGGATGGGAAGCGAGGATTCGACGTCAATGAAGTGGTTCGCGGGATTGCGCAAACGGATCTCATCGTACCTCCCGTCGTGATTGCCGAGCTGTTGAGCGATCCCGCGCTGCCGCTTCACTACGTGGATAAGATCCTGGCGATGCGTATGCTTGAACTACGGGCTGGTTACTGGTATCGCAGCGGTGAGCTCCGTGCAAACACGCTGCGCGAAGGCTACAAAGCCAAACTCGCCGACGTCCTCATTGCCCAATCCTGCATCGATCACGACATCCCCCTCATCACCAACGACGCCGACTTCCGCCACTTCCTCCGCGCCGGACTCAAGCTCGCGTAACAGCCGCTCGCTTCTGCATCCACGTCATCAGTCCGTAGAGCAGGCCGATCACGACAGCGAAGCCGATCAGCCATATGGACTTCGATGCGAGCGCGTTGCGGAGGGCGTCCGGATCCTTCATCAACGACGGCTGATCGCCGAGGACGCGCATGCCGAACCAGGCCAGGGCGCCGTTGAAGAGGCCCGCGCCGAGGATCGTCATCAGCGAGAAACGGGCGAACGGCATCCGGAACAGGCCCGCGGGAATCGAGATCAGGTGGCGGATGCCCGGAAGCAGACGCGCCACGAAAATCCCTCCGGCGCCGTACGTGTCGAACCATCCGTCGGTGGCTTCGATCTTCGGTGGGGAGAGCAAGACGAATCGCCCGTAGCGGGTCACCAGCGGCCGCCCCAGCTTGTACGCGATCCAGTAGCTTGCCGTCGAACCGGCCCACGATCCAGCGGTTGCCGCCACGATTACAAGTGCGAGATTGAAGTGTCCCTGCGAGGCCCAGAAGGCCGCGGGGGGGATGACCACTTCGGCCGGAATCGGCAGCGCCGTCGACTCGAACGCCATCATCACGAAGATGCCGAGGTACCCCCAATCGAGGACGAATTGCATCCAGGTCAGGAAGAAGTGGTGGAGCCAGTGCATAGGGCGCGCAATCCTACTCGAAAGACGGGTGTTACGATCCCCCAATGCAGCCCGATTTCTACGACGTGATCATCCTCGGCGGCGCCTTCAGCGGCGCGTCGACGGCGATCCTGCTGCGGCGCGACCATCCCCAGCTTCGCGTGCTCATCGTCGAGAAGGCCGAGGCGTTCGACGCGAAGGTCGGCGAAGCGACGACCGAGATGTCCGCCATGTTCCTCACGCGGCGTCTGGCCATGTGGCACCACCTCGAAGCGGAACAGTTGCCGAAAGAAGGGTTGCGCTACTGGTTCAGCAACGACAAAGTCACCGGCCACGCCAACGCCAGCGAAGCGGGCGGCTTCATTCGCAGCGCCGTCCCCGCCTTCCAGCTCCGGCGCGACGCGCTCGATGAGTACCTCCTCGCCACCGCGGTAGCCGAGGGGGCCGAGCTCCTCCGTCCGGCCAAGGCGCGTGACGTCGAGCTGGGCGACTACGACAACAAGCTGACGATCGAAGCCGGTGAGGACGTCCGCGAGCTTCGCTGCCGCTGGCTGCTCGACGCCACCGGACGCGTCACCTTCCTCGGCCGCCGTCTAGGCTTGATCGAGCGCAACGAGGAGCATCCCGTCGCCGCGATCTGGTGCCGGTGGAACGGCGTGCGCCACATCGACGACCTCGCTGCGCGCGCCGGCGACCTCGCCGGACGCAACATCAGCTCGCGCCGGCTGGCCACCAACCACTACACCGGCTTCGGTTACTGGATCTGGGTCATTCCCCTCGGCAACGGTGAGACCTCGATCGGCGTCGTCTTCGACAAACGGCTCGTCGATCTTCATCACAGCAAAGAGCGAGCGACCGATTTCGTCGCCTTTCTGAACGCCATCCCGTCGCTGGCCGAGCTGCTCGATGGCGCGACGCCGCGGCTCGACGACCTGCGGTTCTATGCGCATCTGCCGTACGCCTCGAAGCAGTACATGGGCAACGGCTGGGCACTCCTCGGCGACGCCGCTTCCTTCCTCGATCCCTACTACTCGCCCGGCCTCGACCACGCGTCGTTTACTGCTGAGGCCACGGCGGAGATCGTCGGGCTCGACGCGAATGGTGAGGACATCGCGGCGCGCATCGTCGAGCATAACGAAGTCTTCGTCCGCTCCTACTCGCGCTTCTTCCGCTCCATCTTCAAAGACAAGTACTACTACATGGGCGAGGCCGACCTGCTGGCGGCGGCGATGATCCTCGACACGGCCCACTACTACATCTTCGTGGTCATCCCGGCCTATCGCATCGCGAAGAAGTTCGTCTGGATGCCGGTGCTCGGGCCGAAGCCGGCATTTTTCAGCTACCACTTCATCAAGTTCTATCACCGCCGTTTCAAATCGATCGCGCTGGCGCGGCGCGCGGCGGGGGAGGCGGGGATGCGCAACAACGGCCGCCGCATCAAGGCGTACTTCAATCTCAACCTCTCGCCGGTGCACATGTTCCTGCGGGGGGTGAAGCTCTGGGCGTTTGCGGAAGCGGATAACGTCCGGCTGCAGTTGCGGCGACTGTTCAGGCGCCGCGCCGCGGCGACGCCAGCTCCGGCCGAGGGTGCGGCCGCACGCGGATGAGCCGCCGGGTTGCCATCGTTTTTGACCGGGAGTTCGGCGACCGCCTCGCCGCTCTGGTCATGCGCACGCCGGTGTGGATCGTCGAGAGTGCGCCCAATCGTACGGCGGCCTCGGAAGCGTGGAGCCGCGCCACCGAATGGCCGCACATCAGCGTCACCGTCTTTCGTCCCCCCGAGGATCTGAAGCAACTCTTGTCGCAGATCGGACGTCCCCAACGCCTCGACGTCATCGGAATGCCGCTCACCGAGCACGCGCGAGAAGCGCTGAGCGCTGCCGGCTTCACGAAGATCGCCGAGACGAACGAAGGCTTTCGCGCTTCGTAAGTCATAGGAGTCTGCGCGGCAGAACGAAGGTGGTGGCCGAGCCTTGGGCAACCAGCGCAGCCGGCCGTGCCGGCCTACAACGCCGCCAGCACGGCGCGCTTCACTTTGCCACGCTCGTCCACCGGGATCGATTCGATCAGCTTCACGATGCGCGGCACTTTGTGAGGCGAGAGGTGCTCGAGGCAAAAGGCGCGGATCTGCTCCCGCGTGACGTCGGGGCTGGCCACGATTGCGGCAGCGACGACGTCGCCGCGGGCTCCGGCCGGCTCGCCGTAGACCTTTGCTTCGCGCACCCCTTCGATCTGCAACAGGACCTGCTCGACCTCGCGCGGGTTCACCTTCTTGCCCGCCGTGTTGATCAGCTCACTGACGCGGCCGGTGATGGCCACCTCGCCGTTGTCGCGAAGCTCGATCAGATCATCGGTGACGAAGAGTCCGTGCTCGAAGGGATGAAACGTCGCCGCGTCGTGAAGATAGCCGAGGGCCACGTTCTCGCCGCGCACCGAGAGGCGTCCGCGCGCGGATGACAGCATCACCTTCCCGATGGCCCGGCCGACGGTACCGCGCTCCACGGCCGCCCCTTCGCGATCGTAGGTAATGCCGCCGCATTCGCTGCAGCCGTAGAACGTGTGAATCGGAAGGCCGAAGCGCTCCCGGAACTTGCGCGACACCGCGGCCGGCAACGGCGCGCCGGCGGAGAGGAAGGTCCGCACGGTCTTGAACTCGCCGGCGCCGGCGGTCACAAGGTGGTCGTACACCATCGGAATCAGCGGGACGACCGTGCTCGAGAATCGGTTGCAGAGATTCACCACCGATTGCGGCAGATAGTCGTTCGAGATCACGACGGCTGTTCCCTGGACCAGCAGCGGCGTGACCAGATTCGAGAAGCCGTAGGAGTGCGACATCGGAATGGCGCCGAGGTTGATGTCGTCCGCCCGGATGTCCATCGTCGCGCAGATGTTCAGGCAGTCGGCGATCAGGTTCTCTTCCGTCGCCACGATCCCTTTCGGCATTCCGGTCGACCCCGAGGTCAGCTTGATGAGCCGTGCTCCCTCGGGAACGTTGACGCCGCCCGCTTGCCGCGTCGAGATCATCACTTCGGCGCCGTTGCGATAGACCAGGCCACGCGCCGCGAAGTGCCCCAGTACGTTGCCGACCTCGGTCTCGGTGGCGTCGCGGTCGATGAGGATGGCGATCAGCTTCTGCTTCAGGATGGCCCCGAACGCGGCGATGAAATCGACCGAGTTCGGAAGCTGGATGGCGACGACGTCGTTCGGGCGAAGCCCGGCGCCGGCGAAGCGTGCCGCAAGCTCGTCGATCCGCGAGGCAAGCTGAGCCCGCGAGGTCACGTCGCCCGTCTCACCATCGATCAGCGCAACCGCCTCGGGCCGGGCAGCCGCAAGTGCAAGGAAACGTTCGAGCATGGACGTTGGGAAACGGAGAATAGAGTTGCCGCCAAGGTACGTCAACCGACGCCGTCAGCTTTGACCGGTAATGTAGGGTCTGCCAAAGGGTCGTGTGAGTTAGGGGATAGCGTTCGCACGTAGGTCAGGTGAGTTGCGTTGAATGGGTCGGCACCGATCTCTGGCTTGCAGATAAACGTCCAGATTCCGGACGGACCGATGCCCAGATCGAACACATCGATGCCCAGCTCGGACGTAACGATGCCCAGCTCGGACGTAAAGAAACCCAGCTCGGACGTAACGATGCCCAGCTCGGACGTAACGATGCCCAGCTCGGACGTAACGATGCCCAGCTCGGACGTAACGATGCCCAGCTCAGACGTAACGATGCCCAGCTCAGACGTAACGATGCCCAGCTCGAACGCACCGATGCCCAGCTCGGACGTAACGATGCCCAGCTCGAACGCACCGATGCCCAGCTCGGTGGCAAGCAACTCCTTCTCCATGAGAGAGATAACTCGGCCGGGAAAGACGATTGCCCTCCAATTGACTTCGATGTCCAGTTTTTGGACGGTAGCAAATGAACGAGAGCCGATTCGACCTTGCCTACAACGCGGCACACGCACTGGCACCCGCGGCTCTGCGCTCCCACGGATACCGAGCCGAAAAGCGCTACATCGTCTTCTTACTTCGTGTAGCTGTCCGCGCCAAGAATCAAGTGTCCTCTGGTCCTTGCATCCCTTCCCAAATCAGGTACGATCGTTCCCGAAATGGGAACGGTGTCTCCGAAGGCTCCGCGCAGTGCCGTCGCGGCGGCGCTCTTTACACCCGTCCAGCAGCGGGTGCTCGGGCTGCTGTTCGGGCAGCCGGAGCGGCGGTTTCAGAGCGCCGAGCTGATCCGCCTCGCTGGCAGCGGCACCGGTGCCGTTCATCGTCTCCTTCAGCGCCTGGCTGCGGCGGGGCTGGTGGTCGTGACGTGCGACGGCAATCAGAAGTACTACGCGGCACAGCGAGAATCGCCGGTGTTCGAGGAGCTTCACGGATTGATCGTGAAAACGATCGGTGTCGTCGATCCGCTACGTTCCGCCCTGGCGTCGCTTGCAGACGGTATCGACCGCGCCTTCATCTTTGGATCGGTTGCAAAAGGTACCGAACACGCCGGCAGCGATATCGACCTCCTGGTCGTGACCGACGATCTTGCCTACGCCGACGTCTTCGCCGCGCTCGTCCCCGCCGAACAAGCCCTCGGACGGACCATCAATCCCACCGTCTTCACCCGCGCCGAGTGGAAGCGGAAGCGATCGAAAAACGATTCGTTCGCCGCGCGCATCGCAACCCAACGAAGGCTTTTCGTGATCGGAAGCGATGATGCCGATTGAGCAACTCGAAGCGCTTGCGGAGACCGGGATACTGAAGAGGGAGCCTCCGGTGCGCGAAGAAATCGATGGCCTCATCCGGTCTGCGTCGGTGCGGCTTCTCGATGCGCAGAAAACGACGAACTCACCCGAGAGCCGATTCGACCTTGCCTACAACGCGGCTCACGCACTTGCTCTAGCGGCGCTGCGTTCTCACGGCTACCGAGCCGAAAAACGTTACATCGTCTTTCAGGCGTTACCTCACACCCTCGGCGTCGCCACCGCGACATGGAGGTTGCTCGATCGTTGCCATAGGGAACGAAACGCCGCCGAATACGAAGGAGTGAGCGATGTCGACGAGAAGCTTCTCACTGGACTCATCGACGCTGGCCGAGAGTTGCTCGACCGCCTCCGGAGACTGACCGAATCCGAGTAGCGTTCAGTTTTCATTTCGAGGCTCGGCCGGAAAAGAGCTCACGCGAAGACGCGAAGGGGAAGCGGGCGTGACTCCGATTTTGCATTACGATCCATCGCTCATGATCGACGTCCTCGTCATCGGCGGCGGCCCGGCTGGATCGACGGCGGCGACTTTGCTGGCGCGGAAGGGGTTTTCCGTCACTCTTCTCGAGCGCGAGCGGTTTCCGCGGTTTCAGATCGGGGAGTCGCTGCTTCCGTACAACAACGACCTGCTCGACAGGCTCGGGGTCTCCGTTTCGCTGTCCGAGGGGCCGTACACGCCGAAATATGGGGCGGGATTCGTGACGGCGGATGGGGCGCTCGGATACACCTTCCGCTTCTTCGAGAACCTGCCGGCGGCGTATCACCAGTCCTTTCAAGTCAAGCGGGCGGAGTTCGATGAGCTGCTGCTGCGCAACGCCGCGGCCAGCGGCGTCGATGTGCGTGAGGAGACGGCGGTGACGGCGGTCGATCTCGCCGATTCCGCGCGCGCCACGGTCACCTGCGCGAACGGGGAGCGGCTCGAGGCGCGCTTCGTCATCGACGCCAGCGGGCATGGAGCGTTTCTCGGGAACCGCGTCGGCGACAAGAAAGACGTCGAAGAGCTGAAGAAAGTGGCCGTCTTCGCGCACTACAAGAACGTCCCGCGTCCCGAGGGTCGCGACGCCGGCAACACCATCATCGTCGTCCTGCGCGATGCCTGGTTCTGGCTGATCCCGGTCAGCGCCGATACGATGAGCGTCGGACTCGTCGTCGGCCGCGACCACCTTCGCGGATGCGGTCTGACACCAGCGGAGTTGCTGGAGCAGACCATTGCCGGGGCGCCGTATCTTGAAGAGCGGATGAACGAGGCCGAGCGCGTGACTCCGGTTTACGTGCGCCGCGACTTCTCCTTCATGATGAAGCGCCGGACCGGAAAGAACTTCGCGCTCGCCGGCGATGCCGCGGGCTTTCTCGATCCCATCTTCTCGACCGGCGTCTTCATGGCCATGAAGTCGGCGGACATGGTCGCCGACGCGGTCGAACAGCGGCTGCGCGGCGGGAGCATGCGATTGCTGCGGCGCTACGACCGGACCTTCCAGGGAGCGCTCGACAAATACTTCCGGTTCATCTCCAACTTCTATCGCCGCGAGTTCCTCGAAGTCTTCCTTCAGCCCAAGGCGGACTACGGTCTCATTCCGGTGATCACCGGCATCCTGGCCGGGAACATCTTCGCCACGAATCACCGCGCCAAGCTGGCGTTGTTCTTCTTCTTCGTTCGGATGCAGAAAATGTTCGGCGTGATCGCGCCGCCGATCGCGTGGGAGGAGTTGCCGGGCCCGGCAAGTATGTGAGAATGCCCCCAGCCCATGGATGACCTGAGAAAGAAACTGAAAGAGCTCCTCATCGACCGTCTGAAGTTCGAAGACATGACGCCGGACGACATCAAAGACGATGAACCCTTATTCGCCGGTGGCCTCGGACTCGACTCCATCGATGCCCTGGAGATCGTGGTGATGCTCGAGACTGAATTCGGCATCAAGGTGAAGAACGAATCGGCCGCGCGCGACAACTTCCATTCGATCTCCTCGCTCGCGGACTTCGTCAAGGATCGGCTGGCGGATGAGCAGCGGGCGCAGGTGTGAGCTGGCTGGCCAGTCTCCCCCACCAGATTCCCTTCCGCGCCGCTTCCGCTGCGACGCGCATCGATGACAAGACGATCGAGGGGGTCTACGTCTGCACGGCGAACGACCTGATGCCCTCGGGGGTCATGGCCGTGGAGGCGATGGCGCAGCTCGGCGGCGGACTGGCGTTTGCAGAATCGCCTGCGCCCGCATTCCTCTCGGGCATCGATCGATGCGAGATCGACCGGGCCATCGAGACGGGTGACGTGATCCGCTTCGTGGTCACGCTCGAAGCCGATTTCGGAGGCACGTTCCGGTTCTCGGGTCGGGGGTCGGTTGATGGAGTGGAAGTGATCCGGAGTAGGTTTTATTTGGCAAAGGCATTTCACCACAGAGGCACAGAGGACACAGAGGGATCTCCTCTGTGATCTCTGTGTCTCTGTGGTGAGAATTTTTCTACAGAGAGAACTATGCGCGCGTCCGATACCTCCACCCGCCTCGCCATCACAGGCGTCGGGATCATCTGCTCGATTGGACGGAACCAATCGGAGGTGTGGCAGTCGATCGTCGAGTCGCGCGACGGGATCGGCAAGCTGACGAAGTTTCCCGGCGAGAGCTTTCCGACGGATGTTGCCGCCGAAGTCGGCGACATCGATGACCTGTTGCCAATCGACAGGCACGAAGCGCGGCGGATGTCGCGCAGCGACCTGCTGGCGGTCATCGCGGCGAATGAAGCGGTGAGGCAGGCGAACAATGCCGCGACAGCTCCGCTGTCCCGCGAGCGCGCCGTCGTTTCGACCGGAACATCGACCGGCGGCCTGCTGGAAGGGGAGAGCTTCTATTTCAATCGCCTCGTGCACGGACGCGGACGCGTGGCCGTTTCGAGCGTGCTGCAGCAGCCGACGTCGGGTCCGTCCGACGCCGTGGCCCGCTCCCTCGGCCTCGGCGGCGGCGTGTTGTCGAACGCCACCGCCTGTGCCTCGGCTGGCGCCGCCATCGGAATGGCCGGCGATCTGCTCCGCTCGCGGCATGCGGATGTGGCAATCGCCGGCGGAAGCGACGCGCTCTGCCGCCTGACCTACAGCGGATTCAACGTGCTGCGGGCGGTCGATGAAAATCCTTGTGCGCCGTTCGCGGCCGGACGTAAGGGCATCACGCTCGGCGAAGGGGCGGCCTATCTCGTGATCGAGCGCTGGGACGATGCGGTCAAGCGCGGGGCCACGATTCTCGCCGAGCTTCTCGGTTACGGCGCGACCTGCGACGCGCATCATCCGACCGCGCCGCATGAGGAAGGACGCGGTGCCCAGGCCGCCATGCGCGGCGCGCTGGCGGAAGCGGGTGCCGAACGTCCTCGGGTCGACTACATCAATGCCCACGGAACGGGCACGTTGCTCAACGACTCCGCGGAGACGAAGGCAATCGTCGCCGCGGTCGGTGAAACGGTGCCGGTGTCATCGAGCAAGTCGTACTTCGGCCACACGCTGGGAGCGTCGGGCGGCATCGAAGCGGTGATCAGCGTGCTGGCGCTGCAGAATCAGCTCGCTCCACCGACGCTGCGTCTCGATGTGGCCGCGGCCGATTGCACGCTCGACTACGTCCCGCACACGCCGCGGCCGATGACGATGACGAACATTCTGTCGAATACGTTCGGCTTCGGCGGCTCGAACGTCTCACTGCTTTTCCGCAGGACGTAAGGTATAACGCGCGTTCTCCCATGAATCGGGTTGCCATTACAGGCATCGGCATCGTTGCGCCGGGAGCGGTGGGCATCGAGCCATTCCGCGCGATGCTTGACGCGGCGGCCACCGCCGTGACGCCGGTCGACCGTTTCGACACCGAGGGCCTCTCCGCGCACACCGCCGCCCTCGTGCGCGACTTCAAGGCACGCGACTACATCCCGGTCATGAAGATGCGGCGGATGAATACGCTCTCCCGCTTCGCCGTCTCTGCCGCGCGTCTGGCTATCGATGATGCCGGCGCGCAGCCGTCCAGCGAATCGGGCGTTGCCCTCGGCACTGCCTTCGGGCCGGTGCAGACGTCGGTCGACTACATGCAGGAGTACGTCGCCAAAGGCACGGCTCTGGCGCCGCCGCAGCTTTTCGCGGAGTCGGTGGCGAACGCGCCCGGCTCGCACATCGCCATCGAATTCGATCTACGCGGCTTCAACGTCACGATGACGCAGCGGGAGTCGTCGCTGCTCGCGGCGGCGATGTTCGCCGGCTCGCAGATCGTGAAAGGCACTGTTCCTTCTGCGATCATTGGCGGTGTGGAAGAGGTCAACGAGATGGTGTTCTCGGTTCTCGACCGCATCGGTGCGCTTGCACACGCCGAGGATGGGCTGAGCGAGCAGATGCGGCCCTTCGACCGGCGGCGCAACGGCATGTCCATCGGCGAAGGGAGCGCGATTTTCGTCGCCGAGAGAACGCCGTCGCGGCAACCGTACGGATGGCTGGCAGGATTTGGCATCGCCCGCGATGCCACGGCAACGATCTCCGACTGGGGAATTGACGATGCGCAGGCCGCCGTGGCGATGCGGGCGGCGATCGACGATGCGGAGATCGAGATTGCTGACGTCGATGCGATCTACACCTCGGCGAACGGCACAAAACGTGGTGATCGGCTGGAGTGGCGCGGAATTCAGCGGCTCTTCGGTGCCGGCACGCCTCCCGTCGTCGCTACGAAGGGTTACTTCGGCGAGTATGCCGCCGGCGGAGGCTTCCAGCTTGCAGCCGTCCTGGTAGCGATGCGCGATCAGAAGCTGCATGCGTCGGTCGGCTTCGAAGAAGCAGATCCGGAGATGACGTTCGCTCCCGTCATCGCGCCGCGCGCCACGCATCTGCGGAACATCCTGGTCAATTCCGTTTCGGCCGGCGGCGGCATCGTCTGCGCGGTCGTGTCGCGGGAGGGGTCATGACGGAGCGGGTTCTCGTCATCATCCCGGCGTTGAACGCGGAGCGGAGCGTCGGGGCGGTGGTCCGAGACTGCAAAACCGTGGTGAGCGATGTTCTGGTCGTCGATGACGGTTCCGCCGATCGGACCGCCGAGGTGGCGGAGGAGGCGGGAGCGCAGGTCGTCAGTCATCCGGTCAATCGCGGCAAAGGGGCGGCGCTCAAGACCGGATTTGCGTATGCGCTGGAGCACGGTTTCGATGCTGTGCTCACGCTCGATGCGGACGGCCAGCATCTCGCGCGCGAGATCCCGAAGTTTTTCGCCGCGCGCGAAGAAACCGGTGCGGACCTCATCATCGGCGGACGCGCCCATTTGTTCGGCCAGATGTTGCCGCGACGCCGGTTTGCCAACCGCTTCTCGGCGCGGTGCATCGCCTTCGCGTCGCATACGGACGTCACCGATTCCCAGAGCGGCTTCCGGCTCTACTCCGCCCAACTTCTGCGCGCGATCCGCCTCCGCAGCGAGGGGTTCGACATGGAGAGCGAAGTGATCGTCCAGGCCGGCCAGCGCAAATTCAAGATCCTCTCGATTCCGATCGACCTCGGCTTCGTCGACGGCCAGTCCACCAGCCACTACAAGCCGCTGATGGACACGATCCGGATCGCCTGGACGGTGATTCGGGCGCGGTATTTCTGGAGGTGACGCGCCTTCGGCGCGTTGTCGGTTGTCGGTTGTCTGCGATGTTGCGCGTTGTCGGTTATCGGTTGTCTGCGCCCTGCGGGGCGCGTGGTCAGGAGGCCAAATCCACGCAAGGCCGCACAGAACCCCGACAATGCGCTGCGGCGCGGAATACAGACCACGCGCCGCAGCGCAGACAACCGACAACGCGGCGAAGCCGCAGACAACGCGCGCCAAAGGCGCGCCGTTAATGCGCAGCTGCCGCTGGAGCCGCAGGCAGATCACTCTTCGCCAGCGGTTTTCTCGGCATCATCTCCAGACGGTTTGCGGCTTCCCAGACGAAGGTGGCCATGACGACGGCGGCCTGCATCAGGTCGTCGCGCTGCAGGCGATCGTAGACGTCGTAGTTGGTGTGATGCGTGCGCTCCCCGTACTCGACCTCGTCCTGGATGAACTGGAAACCGGGAAGGCCGACGCCATCGAAGGAGAGGTGATCGGTACCGCCGGTGTTTCGCTCGGTGACGGTGGTGACGCCGAGGTCCTTCAGCGGCTCGATCCAGGCGGCGAAGATCGGAGCGACGGCGAAATTGTCCTGCGCGTAGACACCGCGGATCTTGCCGGTGCCGTTATCGAGATTGAAGTAGGCGGAGAGTTTGGCGTGCTCCGGCTTGATTGTCAGAGGGCCCTGATTGCGGCGCATGAACGCCGGGATGTCGCGCTCGGCCGCGGTCGGCTCGGGGCGTGAGGCAAAATGCTCGGAGACATAGGCATGAGAGCCGAGGAGACCTTCCTCCTCGCCGCTCCAGAGAGCGATGCGGATCGTTCGCTTCGGGGCGATGCCGATCGCTTTCAGGATGCGCACCGCCTCCATGGCCACGACCGTTCCCGCGCCGTTGTCGGTCGCGCCCGTGCCGCCGTGCCAGGAGTCGAGGTGGCCACCGAGCATGACGATCTCGCCCTTCTTGTCGGTGCCGGGGATCTCGGCAACCGTGTTGTAGGCGTTCTTGTCCTGGTCGTAGTAGGTCGTCTTGACGTTCACCTCGAGGGTGACGTCCTTGCTCTGGTCGGTGAGGCGCGCCAGGCGGTTGTACTGTTCGGTCGACATCACGATCGCCGGTACGGGATATTGCTCGCCGTCTTTCTGTGTGCCGGCGCCCTGCACGTGGAACGTGCCGTAGTCGGCGGGATCGGGATCGATCATCACCAGCGGTTTCTCTTCGGCGAGGAACTTCGTCAACGCCTTGCGGAAGGCGTTTCGCTTGGCGATCTCCTCACGCGTGAAGCGCGGACGGCCCGGCAACTCGTAGTTCTCGGTGTCGTTCAGCTCTTTCTCGGTGTAGCGCGTGTATTGAAGCTTTTCGTGCGGCTTGATCTCGCGCACATCACCGTTGAGCACGATCTTGCCGGCGAGTTTGCCGCGATACTTTTCGATGTCTTCGAAGGTCTCGATCTTCACCTTGACCGGCTTGCCGCTGATGACGCCGTTCGTGCCCGGCGTCCAGGCGCGCGGGAGTGCCCAGAGCTGTGCCACGTCGGGGGAGGTCATTCTCACCGTGCACTCCTCGTACGACCAGCCACGTCCGAACGGACCCCAGCTTTCGAGATGCGCGTTGCTCAGGCCGAAGGAAGTGAGCTTGTCGCGCGTCCATTCGTTGGCGCGCTTCATGTTGGGCGATCCGGTAAGGCGCGGGCCGACGAAGTCCATCAACTCCTCGGCGGTGTCCATCACTTTCGAATTGCGGAACCCTTCCTGCCGGATGCGGTTCTGCATCGTCAGGTCAGGCGTGTCGGCGGCAAAGAGAGAGGTCGCGAAGAGGGCGACGAAGGCGAGCGTCTTTTTCATGGCCGCGTAGTTTACATGCGCTTCGCGCGTTGTCTGTTGGCTGCGGCGCGCTGTCGGGCTCCATCCTGACGTGGAGCGCAGCGACACGGTCAGGATCTCCGGTGCGACCGCGCAGACCTTGCCGATGGGCAACTACCGAGCGGTCTGACCGGAGATCCTGACAGCGTCGCTACGCTCCACGTCAGGATGAAGCTAGAAGCCGCAGCATCACAGCTCCAGTTCGCCCCAATCGATCGTCGTCGGGATGTTGGATTTGGCGAAGATCGTGGCCAACATCTCGTCGGGGCGGTAGATGCGGACGTCGCCGAACTCACTGGTGCGGCGCGTTTTCATCGTGAAGAGGGCGCGTTGGGAGGCGTACTCAAAGTTGGCGTGGAAGTCGTCGTCCTTCTTCTGTTCGAACATCGTCCGCAGCACGTTGAGCTGATTGGCGAGGTGGTCGGCCGGATCGGCGGTCGCCGCGGCCTTCGTCTGTTTCGCGTTCTTGCGCCGAGGTTGGTCGATACCGATGGCCATGGAGCGAAGCTCGTCGAGCTCCTGCGCGACCCGGTCGTTCCTGGAGATCTTCTTCTCCTCGGGCGGGAGAAGCAGGGCCGGGGTCTTGTTGCAATTCGCGCGGTGGATGGCGTCGCTGCGCATGATCCAGCCGAGGTTCGTCACGCCGCAGCGGGCGGAGACATTCGACGTAAGGTTCTCGATGAACGGTTTCACAGCCGTCTGGAACGAATCGTCGACGCCGTTGAAGAGATTGAGGACGTAGTGGACGCGAAACTCCTCGAGTGTCTGCTGCACGGTGCGGGCGATGGGGTGATCGCCGAGGTTTCCGGCAAGGTCATCGGCGAAGGCGTCGAGGTTCGCGACCGAGGAATCGTAGACATCCTCGACCTGATCGATCAACTCGTTGATCAAGCGCCAGAAGTCGAACTGCCCGCTCACCGTTGCGTAAAACGGAGACTCGCGGCTGAAGATCAGGCGCAGTTTGCGGAAGAGGATGGCCTTGACGATGTCGGAGGCGGCCAGCGTGGCGCTGGGCAGGTGCGGTGTGAAGATCAGGATCCCGGAGTTGGAGAACGGCAGGAAGTCGATGACGTTCGAGTCGAGACCGGCCCGCATGTCGAGGATGACGTAGTCGGCGTCCAGCCCGTTGATGGCCTCGATCAGCTTCGCTTTGTTGGCGGCGCCGAAGTTGGTGATTTCATCGATCAGATGCAGCGGCCCGGCTACGAATCCGAAGTCGCGAAAGGCGCCTTTGGGGTCGAGCTTTTTGGAGAGGTACGAGACGCAGCGATTGATCGGCTCGCCTTTTCGAAAGAAATGGTAGAGATCCTTTTCGATCGGGACGTCGATGGCGTTGCGGATGGCGGAGGTGCCGGTGTCGAGATCGACGAGCACAGTCCGTCCGTGGCGCGAGAGGGCAAGCGAGAAATTGATGGCGAAGGTCGTCTTGCCGACTCCGCCCTTGCCGGAAGAGATCGGAATGATCCGTTTGATGGCCACTCTCGTTGGGAACTTCGTCCCGGAGTGTAGCATCGGGGTGTCGTCGCGGGTTTGCTGCTAAAATCCCCGCACAAGTGCTCCCATCATCGTTTTATAGGAGGTTCACGCTCTTTGCGGAGCTCGATGAGCGCGAGCTCGCGTCGATCGCCGCCGTCGCCAAGACGCGCCGCTACGCGAAGGACGACGCCGTTTTCCATGCCGACGAGAGCGGGGACGTTTTCTACCTGATCCGTGAGGGGCAGGTGAAGGTGACCATGATCTCTCCCGAGGGGAAGGAGATCATCCTTTCGATCCTCGGCGTCGGCGATTTCTTCGGGGAGATGGCCCTGTTCGACAACGAGCCCCGGTCGGCGACCGTGATCGCCACCGAGCCGCTGGAGATCGTTTCGATCTGGCGCAGCGACTTCCTGCACATCCTCAGCGAAAACTTTTCGATCACGCAGAAGGTGCTGGCGGAGCTGTCGAAGCGGTTGCGCGACGCATCGAACCGGATCGAGTCGCTGGCGACGATGGATGTCTACGGCCGTCTGGCACGCTTCTTCCTCGATCTGGCGCGCCAGAGCGGCAAGTCGCTCGAGAACGACTACGTCGCCGTGACTCGTCCGACGCACCAGGCCATCGCCAACATGATCGGCACATCACGCGAGACGGTTTCGCGGCTGATCCACGACCTGATGAAGCAGAATCTGCTGCTGTCCGAAGGGAAGACAATCTATCTCCGGAAATCGGCATTGGATCAGTTCCGCGCGGAGCTGTGAGGGTGGTTGCTGGGTTACTGGGTTGCTGGGTTACTTGGTAGCCGAGTTGCCTGGCTGCCGACTCCATCAGATGATCACGACGCTCTGTCCTACAACTCACCGACCAGCAACTAAGCAACCTAGCAACCTAGCAACCCAGCAACCCATGCTTACCGTCCCCAACGCACTCACCCTTCTTCGCCTGCTGGCGGTGCCGGTGTTCATCTATGCGTCGTTCCGAGGGGAGTACCGGCTGGCGTTTTTCATCTTCACGGGGGCCGCCGCAACCGACTTTCTCGATGGCGTCATCGCCCGGCGCTTTAATCAGCGATCGCGATTGGGAGCGATCCTCGATCCGGCCGCCGACAAGACGATGATGATCGGCGGCTACCTTTTCTACACTCTGCGGGACGGACTGCCGGTGTCGGGAATCCCCGGATGGCTGACGTTCACGGTGTTCATCCGCGACTTTTTCATCATCGCCTTCGCCTACCTGCTGTACACGCGCGTTCACGTGAAACGCTTTCCACCGTCGTGGGCGGGGAAGACTTCGACCGTTCTTCAGGCGTTCACCCTCGGCGTGGCCATCGCCGCGAATGCCTTCGGACCGGCGCTTCTGCCATTCCTGGAGATCCTCTTCCGCATCGTGGTGGTGGCGACGCTCTTCTCGGCGTGGGACTACCTGCGGAAGGGGAAGGGGATGCTCGCCGCCAATCCTTGACCGCTTCCGCGCGCTCTCCTAGAATGCGCGGCTCGCGCGGCGAAATAGATGATGTGTTGGAGAAGTTAGCAGGAGTCCCGAGCCTCCATAGCTCAATTGGTAGAGCAGCAGACTCTTAATCTGTTGGTTCTAGGTTCGAGTCCTAGTGGGGGCACCAAATCAAGTAGGATGATGAGGACTGGGCGCGCCCCCGGTCCTTTTTTGCATTCGGGCGAAAGTGGCGGAACTGGCAGACGCGCTGGACTTAGGATCCAGTGGCCCAAAGCCGTGCGGGTTCGAGTCCCGCCTTTCGCACCAATCCAGCCGAAAATTCAGCCGAAGGTTGCCAGCGAATGCTTCTCAATTACGAAGACGTTTCCACGGTCAAGAAAACTGTCGAAGTCGAGATCCCGGCGGATCTCATTGCCGCCGAGACGAAGCGGGTCGTAGCGAGCTTCAGCCGCCAGGCCAAGGTTCCGGGCTTTCGCCCGGGGAAAGTGCCGGGCGGTGTCGTGCGTTCCCGGTTCGCCAAGGAGATCCAGGAAGAGGTGAGGGAGCATCTGCTGCCGCAGACCTTTTACGAGGCCCTCGCCGGCAAAGAACTGGAGATCGTCGGCGAACCGCACCTGCAGCATATCGATCCGTTCATCGAAGGGGCTCCGGTCAAGTACAAGGCGGAGTTCGAGGTGAAGCCACGCTTCGAGCTCGGCGAATACCGCGGGCTGGCTATCGACGATCCGAAGATCGAAGTCGCCGAGGAAGACGTCGACAAGATGATCGACCGGTTGCGCGAGCAGGCCAGCGCGTACCGTCCGGAGACCGAGCGCGGTCTCGATGAAGGCGATTTCGCCATGATCGAGATGACGACGTCCGGCGACGACGTCGAAGCCGATACGCGCGGAGGCCACTTCCGCGTCGGCGAAGAGACGCCGATGCCCGAGTTGCACGATGCGTTGCGCGGCAAGAAGGCCGGCGAGACCGCGTCGTTTGAGAAGACCTACGGCGAGGATGCCCAGAACGAGCGCTTCCGCGGCAAAAACATCCGCCACGACGTGACACTCAAGGAGATCCGCGTTCAGGAGAAGCCGGAAGTCACCGACGAATTCGCGCAGAGCACCGGCGGATGGGAGTCGGTTGCTCTGATGCGTGAGGCCATCGCCGCCGACATCCGCAAGCATCGCGAGCTCGAGGCGCGGCGCCTGAAGCAGAACCAGATCGGCGAGCTTCTTCTCGCCGCGCACGAGATGGAAGTCCCGGAGTCGCTGGTCGAGGAGGAAGTGGGCAAGTCGCTGCAGAACTACGCGCGCTTTCTCGTTTCGCAGGGCATCGACATCGACAAGGCGCAGATCGACTGGCCGAAGATGCGCGACGGATTTGTCCCCGAGGCCGAAAAGCGCGTCAAACGCTCGCTGATCCTCGAGCAGATCGCCAGGAAAGAGAGCATCACCGTCAGCGACGTCGAGGTCGATGCCGAGATCCGGCGCGCCGCCAAGGAAGCGGACCGCGACTTCGCCGAGGTCAAGCACCGGCTGAAAAACGACGGCGGATACGAGCATTTGCGCGAGTCGCTCACCCGGGATCGAGCACTCGATCTGGTCCTGCGCGAGGCCACGCTGCGCAGCGCGTAAGTCGACGATGCTTCCGCTCGACGCGCGCCTTCTGTTCGCCGCGCGGATCGTGCGGCTGTTTGCTTACGGATTCGTAGCGGTCGTCCTCGTTCTCTATCTCGCTGCGATCGGGCTGGACGGCCATCGCATCGGCCTCCTGCTGTCGCTGACGCTGGCGGGCGATGTCGTCGTCTCGCTCTATCTGACGACGCGCGCCGACGTCCTGGGACGCAAACGGACGCTGTTGGCCGGTGCGGTGCTGATGATCGGCGCGGCAGTCGTCTTCGCCGTCACACGCGACTTTACTCTGCTCGTGCTCGCCGCGACGATCGGTGTGATCAGCCCGAGCGGCAATGAGGTCGGGCCCTTTCTGGCGGTCGAACAGGTCGCGCTCGCGCACGCGGCGCAGGGCCGCGACCGGACCGCACTCTTCGCCTGGTACAACCTGGCCGGCTCATTCGCGACCGCCGCCGGGTCGCTTGCGGGCGGATTCCTGGCCGGCCTGTTGATGAAGCAAGGCTTCGGCGCGGCCACGAGCTATCGCAGCGCGATCATTGCGTACGCCGTTCTCGGCGCAGGTCTGGCCATCATCTTCACGCGCGTGTCGCCGGCCATCGAGGGGGAACGGGTCGCACGGCCCGTGCGCAGCCTTTTCCGCGTCGAACATTCACGATCGATCGTGCTGCGGCTGTCGTCGCTCTTCGCCCTCGACTCGTTCGCCGGCGGCCTGGTCGTCCAGAGCATCGTCGCGTACTGGTTCTTCCGCCGTTTCGGACTGAGCCCGGCAGCGCTCGGCTCGCTTTTCTTCGGGGCGAACCTCGCTGCCGGCGTCTCCGCGCTCGCGGCGGCGCGGATTGCCAGGCGCTTCGGATTGCTCAATACGATGGTGTTCACGCACCTGCCGTCGAACATTCTCCTGATTCTCGTGCCGCTGATGCCGACGCTCCCACTCGCCATCGCCGTCCTGCTGCTCCGTTTCTCGATTTCGCAGATGGACGTCCCGACCCGGCAGGCCTTCGTCATCGCTGCCGTCGAGCCTGCCGAGCGCACCGCGGCCGCGGGCATCACGGGGGTGGCGCGGACAACGGGAGCGGCCCTGGCTCCGGTCATCGCCATGCCGCTGGTCGCCAGCCTGTCCTACGGCTGGGTGCCGTTCGTCGCCGCCGGTCTGCTGAAGATCATCTACGACGTGGTACTACTCCGCAGTTGCCGTGGGGTCCGGCTCGAGTCGTGATCTGGTCACCGTTCCGCGTGATGCGCCGAAAACGGTGGAATAGGACCTGCGGTAGTGTCGTTCTGGCTGGTCCCTGAGCGGTACGGGATCATTGGAAGACGAGACGTAACTCGAATCTGCACAGCAGGTTGTGCAGCAAACGAACGGAATAGAGAGCGTGGGCTTGCGGTTGTCGGAGATCGTAAGGCGTGGAATTGTCGACCTGGTCACGGAGTTGACGATGAAGCGCGCGGTAGTTGACAACGTGGCGTCGGGAACGTAGAATCCCCGGTCCCTGCAAGCGGCAAAGCAGTTCGGGCCCGCAGATCTTTTCCAGGAAGCAAATCGAGAGAGTAAGCGTGTCCGCGTCAGACGGGTTGGGTTCACCGGAGTTGGAGCCAACCCGCTTGACACGGACGTGAGGGTCTGGCAGGATTGCCGCCCTTTCGCGGACGTCGGTTCCTTGACAACTGAATAGGATAGCAACAAGACAACGTGATTCCTTTCGAGATTCGTATTGCGAATCTCATTGAAATGACGGTCTGCCCGAAAGGGTGGATCGTATCCGAATAAGTGCACTAGTCGATTCAGACTGGTGCTGGAATCAGACTTCAAGTTGGCGGCCCGCGACGTCAGTCGTGATCGGTCGTAACAAGTTCAACTGGAGAGTTTGATCCTGGCTCAGAATGAACGCTGGCGGCGTGCTTTACACATGCAAGTCGAGCGAGGCGTCCCGCAAGGGATAGTCGAGCGGCGAACGGGTGAGTAACGCGTGGATAACCTGCCCTGAGGTGGGGGATAACCAAAGGAAACTTTGGCTAATACCGCATGATACCGAGAGGTCAAAGGGGGCTCGCAAGGGCTCTCGCCATAGGAGGGGTCCGCGTCCGATTAGCTAGTTGGTAGGGTAATGGCCTACCAAGGCGACGATCGGTAGCCGGCCTGAGAGGGTGATCGGCCACACTGGAACTGAGACAC
>JADGNY010000240.1 GCA_017883235.1 Thermoanaerobaculia bacterium
GGCGTCCTTCGCCGCGACGTTTGATTTGAGCAATCACCAACACCACGGGCGCGGCTCCGGCAGCCTCAGGATGACAGTGAATTGAGAGGCGCTTAACCCTCGCTTAACCCCGGACTTCAATCTTGACACAACACTCGGCTTCAGCCGATAGGCAGGAGAGCCGAGCGTCGGAAGCAGTTGTGGGAAATACGCGTGGGGTCAGACCTTCGTTTTTCTATCGCGCCTAAGTCACGACGATTCAGTGGCTTGCAGGGACGGAACCGGAGATGCCTGAATCTGGCAAGGTTATGCGTTGCTTCGGAGTCGCGCTGCAAACAAAAACGCGGCCTTTCGGCCGCGTTTCGGGACGACGATTTTCTTATCCGAACCGAACGCGTTCGGGCGGCCGGTGGCGAACGTCGTCATCCTCGTGGCGGACGGCGTCGAGACCGTCGATCCCGAGAGGCCGGCGCACGTGCGCACCCCCAGTGTCGCAACGCCACTTGCTCTGCCTGATACCTCACTCGTAGGTTTTGCTGCGGTGACGGATATAAATGATATCCACCACACGTTGGTGGTCATCAATCGCGAAGATGATGCGCCAGTCGCTCACACGAATCCTCCACCGCGTTGCCTCTCCCTCCAGTTTCTTGACCCCATGTGGCCGCGGTATCAGGGCCAGCGACTCGATCTTCGCGGCGATTCGTGCGGCAACGCTGACGGGGAGCTTGTCGAGCTCCTTCGCCGCCGACGGCTTGATGACGACTTGATAGTCAGGCACGAGCTTGGCGCTTGCGTCGTTCGAGGCGGCGTTTCACAACCTCGAACGGGACGCTTTTTTCGTGTGCCCGGGAATCTGCGACAAGCTGATCGTGGATGTCCTCCCACAACTTGCCGTACCGTTCCAGGTCGATCAGTACGGCCACCTTCTTGCCTTTGTCGTCGGTAACGAACTGAATACCTTCCATCGCTTCTCCTCGCTTCACGACCCTTCTCGCCACCCGCCGCGCCTGACGGCGACTTCACTCTCGATCTCGTCCCAACCCAGAGGAGCCATGCGCGACCTGGCGATCTCCGCCCGCAGCTCACGCAGGCGGCGGCCGAGAGGAGTTCCTGCCTCGGCGGCGGTTTGAATCGTCACGTGCACCTCGGCGTTCTCTGGTAAGTCGACGGGATGTTTGAGCGTGAGGATGCCGTTCTCGTAGACAGGGTCAACGTCGACGCGTCGTCACATTTCGCCTCCACTCAATGATACCCCGGCCGGGTGAGCGGCCAATGTGAGGAGCCGTGCCGCATCAGCCAAACGGATTCGTGACCCGTATGGGAAAGCGGCTGAAATCGCGGTCGCCTGTGATCAATTCGCTGACGCCGTGCTCGATGCTCAACGCCGCGATGTGGGCATCGTGAACCAGATTGCCCGTCACTCCGGACTCTCTCACGTCTCAGCGACCATCCATCAGATCAAAGAGCTTGTCACGGTCGAACAGATCCACACCGGGTTGCTCGACCGCCTTCCAGCCGCGAAGCGCGAGTGTTCGATTGTGCTTTGGTCGCTGAACCAGGGCCTGCCGAAGGAGATCGTTGGCCACGCCCTGGAGCGTCCGCCCTTCGCGGACTGCCTTCTCCTTGATCCTCTTCAGCAGGTCATCATCAATTGCCAGCGTCGTTCGGGCCATGCATCAAAGTGTACGAACTGATACATCAAGATGTCAAAGCCGAGCTGGCAGACGCCGTCAGCGAACGCGCTGACTAGACAGCCTGCGCCACGCCCGGTGTCGGCGCCGGAGTCCGCTTTCGCAGGATCGCGGCCGATACCAGCGTCACGATCAGTCCGACCGGGTCCTAGGTGAGAACCGATGACGAGTTTCAGACCCGAATCGACTCTGGCCATCGTTTGCGGCGAGACGCCGCCGATGCGTTCCCGCAGGAAGGTGCGATCGGCTGTGATGACTTGCGATACGTTGACAACGGACGGCTGTTTGAGACCTGTGCCGCGCGGCGAAAGGGGAACGTTGCCGGGCAGGTCGGCGAGACGCTGGTTCGTTGTGATGACAGCCACGAGGATCGTTGCGATGCGGCTACGGTTGAAGGCGTTGGTCTGAACCACCAGGACGGGTCTCGTGCCGCCGGGGTCGGATGCTACGGGATCCGGTAAGTCAGCCCACCAGATCTCGCCACGCGCTATTTCCACTCGCCCTTCTTGATGGAACGGGCCTGGATGCTCTGAAGGACCGGATCGAGAGTCGATGACTCGTGGTCATAGACTTCGTTCAGTTTGGCGGTGATGGCCTCGTCGTCGTGATCCTGTACGAAGCGCTGGATCGCAACACTATAGAGGTGGCTGCGCGAGACGCCCATGCGCTGCGCGAGCTCGTCGGCCGCCTGGAAGATGGGATCGGGAATGGAGACTGCTGCCTTCATGCGTGGAGTATGACACGAGTATGACCAGCGCGTTGGCGCCCTGGCCCGGATGCGCGCGAAGGCGCGCTCCACAAGCCAGCCCCGCGCTCGGCGTAGCGCGAGCGCGGGGTACGAGGGTGTCGCCAATTTTCCCGGCCGCGGAGGCGGCCGGGACAACGCCAGCCAATTCGCGACAGAAGCGCGATCCCCGCAGCCTCTGTGGCGGCCGCCTCGCGGCCGCACTTCACATCCCTACAGATGCCCCGCGCTCGCGCTACGCCGAGCGCGGGGCTGGATTGTCCGTGCGCGCCTCCGCGCGCGACCGTCCTCCCTGGGAGCGTGTAGGAATGGATACATCAAGATGTCAAAGTCGGCCTGACACACTCACCTTACGAACGCGAGCACGCGAGACGCCTGCGCCCTGCAGTTTGGACGTTTTGCCGGCGAAGCCGGCTTGAGATCGTAGCCCCCGGTTTCAACCGGGGGTTTTCGAGGTCGCCCCCGGATTGCGAGCCCGCTTTAGCGGGCGGCAGAATCCGAGGTGCATTCCGCCGGGACGTCCGCACCTGCCTGCTCTGTCGCCCGCTAAAGCGGGCTCGCAATTTTGGGGCGACCATGAAACCCCCGGTTGAAACCGGGGGTCTACGATCTCTCGCCGGCTCCGCCGGCGACTGGAGATTGGACGTTACGACGCCGCGATAGCGGCTCAAGACGGTAGCCAGGGGTGCGAGCGTTTTTTGCGAGCACCCCTGGAACGGGTGCGATCTGAA
>JADGNY010000075.1 GCA_017883235.1 Thermoanaerobaculia bacterium
CAGCGACCACGTGCGCCCATCGGAAGATCAGGTTCAGGATCGTATTGAGTGGTTCGTGCATGCGTTCTCCTCAATCTCTGCGGTTTGGGGTAGCCTGCGCCCGATTATATGTCTCCCCATGAATTCGACGGCCGCGTGGCCATCGTCACCGGCGGATCGTCGGGTATTGGGAAAGCCACCGCGGAGTTGCTCGCCTCGCGCGGAGCTCTGGTGACGATTTTCGCACGCTCCGCGTCCGCCGCCTCGCTTCCGCTGGAAAACGTGCTCGCCGTCGACGGCGATGTCAGCGATCCGGAGGCAATCGAGCGGCTGTTCGCGGAAACCGAATCGCGTTTCGGCGACTGCGAGATCCTCATCAACTGCGCGGGCATGATCGATCCGAAGCCGCTCGCCGAGGTGACGCCGGACGATTGGGACCGGATGTTCGCAGTCAACGTGCGCGGCACCTACCTCACCACGCGGCGCGCCCTCCCGGCCATGATCGCGAAGCGCGGAGGCGCGATCGTCAACGTCGCATCGATCTCCGGCGTCATCGGGCCGGAGAAGTTTCCGGGCTACGTTTCGTACTGTGCCAGCAAGGCGGCGGTGATCGCGATGACGGAAGCGCTGGCGGTGGAGGTCAAGCAGTACGGCATCCGCGTCAACAGCGTCAGTCCGGGGTCGGTCGACACGCGCATGTGGGCCGCGGCGAGCGGCGGCGAGCCGGCAGCGATGACTCCGGGCGAGGTAGCCGAGGTCATCTGCTTCCTGGCGTCGGACCGGGCGCGCGCTGTGAACGGGCAGGACGTGCATGTCTACTCAGCGTGAGTCACGGCAGTCGCGGCCGACGCCGCAGCCGCCGCTGCGTCCAACGTACGTTGAAGTCGATCTTGGCCGTTTCGACCACAACGTTGATGTCATCGCGCGGTTGTTGCCGGAGGGCGCCCGGCTCGTTGCGGTACTGAAAGCAGACGGCGGGGGCCATGGCGCCGTGGAGCTGGCGAAGCGGTTGACGCTTGATCGCGTGGCCATGATTGCCCTGGCTCTCATCGAGGAAGCGATCGAGTTACGGAGGGCCGGGATCGCTTTACCACTTCTCGTTCTCGGACCGCTGTCAAAGGAGCAGATCAGCATTGCGCTCGACAACGACGTCGCCATCGGCGTCGTCGGCCCCGAGGAGCTCGAACATGTCTGCGCGGTGGCGCGCGAGCGGGAGGTGATCATCCATCTCAAGCTCGACACCGGCATGGGACGGATGGGTGTGCTCGAGAGTGAGCTGCCGCGCGTGATCGAATTGGTTCGCGCCACACCGCGTCTCCGGCTCGACGGCATTTACACGCACTTGGCCAACGCCGACGACGCAACCGATCCCTTTACGGAAATGCAGATCGCCAACTACGACCGGATGCTGGCGACGCTCCGCGAGCACGGCATCGAGGCGCCACTCCATCACTTCGCCAATTCCGCGGCCACACTGCGCGGCCTGGTGCGGCCGGGCGACTTTGCACGCGTCGGCCTCGCGCTCTACGGACCGCGCCGGATCGAAACCGCGGCCGGGGTCATCGAGCCGATACTTCGCTGGCGTACGGAGATCATGCGGCTCAAGGAGCTGCCTGCCGGTCATGCCGTTGGTTACGGAACGACGTTCCATACGAAGCGGCCCAGCCGGATCGCCACGTTACCGGTCGGTTATGCCGATGGTTATAGCCGCCTGCTCTCGAACAATGCCGACGTTCTCGTGCGGGGACGGCGCGCGCCGGTCGTCGGGCGGGTATCGATGGATCTCGTCACGATTGACGTTACCGACATCCCTGAAGCCGTTGCCGGCGACGAGGTCGTGCTCCTCGGCGACGGCATCACCGCCGAAGAGCTGGGGCAACGGTCGCAGACCATCTCGTACGAAGTCTTCTGCCGGATCAGCGCACGCGTCCCCCGTTTCTATCGCAGGCCGGCACGGCCGGCAACGTAGGTTGCCCAAGGCTCGGCCACAATTTGCGCCCGAAGAACAGTTCCGAACAGGCCTTGGTAGGTTCCCAGGCGTTATGCGCCGTTTTCGGGTACGCTCCCGGTTCGCCGAATGAACCTCCTGGAACGGGTCGGCCGCGTTTTCATCCGCCTCTTCGAACAGACCGGCCTCTGGTTCCGCATGCTTTTGCGGACCATCCTCTGGACGTTCCGCCCGCCGTTCGAAGGGCGCGAGTGGCTGCGGCAGATGGTGCGCGTCGGCGTCGACTCCATCCCCGTGGTCTTTCTGACGACGATGTTCACCGGGATGGTGATGGCGCTGCAGACGTACAACGGGTTCCATCGCGTCCACGCGGAGAACTTCGTCGGCAGCGTGGTGGCGCTGGCGATGCTGCGCGAACTGTCGCCGGTGCTGGTGGCACTGATGGTAACCGGCCGGGTCGGCTCGTCGATGGCCGCCGAGATCGGGACGATGCGCGTCACCGAGCAGCTCGACGCGCTGCAGGCGCTGGCCACCGATCCGGTTCAGTACCTGTTCGTCCCCCGTGTGATCGCCGGCATCGTAATGCTGCCTCTCCTGACCATCCTCGGCGATGCGCTCGGCGTCGGCGGCGGCTATCTCGTCGGCGTGAAGATGATGGGGGCGAACCCGGTGGTGTACGAACAGAACACCTATCAATTTCTGCAAATGAACGATGTCTGGAGCGGATTGATCAAGGCGGCCGTCTTCGGACTGATCCTGACACTCACCGGCTGCGTTCGCGGCTACTACACCAGCGGCGGGGCCGAGGGGGTTGGGCGGGCCACGACCACCGCGGTGGTCAGCGCGTCGCTGATCATTCTTTTTGCTGATTTCTTTTTGACGAAACTGTTGTTTTAGCGAGGTTGCGGGGTCTCTCGGTTGCGAGGTCTCGCGGTGCTCTAGCGAGATACAACCCCGAGACCGCGCAACCGCGAGACCCCGAGACCAAGACTCATGACCGACACCCCCATGATCTCCCTCCAGCACGTCGACAAAACGCTCGGCGGCAGGAAGGTGCTCGATGACCTGTCGTTCGACGTCGAGCGCGGCGAGGCGTTCGTGATCGTCGGGGGATCGGGTGTCGGCAAGAGCGTGACGCTCAAGCACATCATCGGTCTGATGAAGCCAGACCGCGGACACGTCGTCGTCGACGGTCAGGACATCAACGAGATGAAGGAGGTTGCGCTGAACCGGTTCCGGCGCAAGTTCGGGATGTCGTTTCAGGAGGGGGCGCTCTTCGACTCGATGTCGGTCTTCGAGAATATCGCTTTCCCCCTTCGCCGCCAGACGAAGTTCCGTGAGCAACAGATCGTGGCGCGTGTCGACGAATGCCTCGATCTCGTCCACCTCGACGGGGTTGCTTCGAAGCGGCCGTCGGAGCTCTCAGGCGGCATGCGCCGCCGCGTCGGGTTCGCGCGCGCCATTTCGCTGAAGCCGGAGATCCTGTTGTTCGACGAGCCGACCACCGGACTCGATCCGGTCATCAGCGATGTGATCGCGGAGCTCATCGTGGAGATGGACCGGACGCTCAACACGACAACCGTGACGATCACGCACGACATGAAAGTGGCCTTCAAGATCGCCGACCGGGTGGCCATGCTCTACAAAGGCCGCATCGTCGAGGAGGGCACACCCGAGGAGTTCCAGCAATCGACGGATCCGATCGTCCGGCAGTTCATCGAGGGACGGGCGGAGGGGCCGCTGACGGAATGAGGCGAAACAGGTACAGCCATTGCTCCTGACCTCGGAGCGATGAGCAAGTACTTCACTCTCTTCAAGCAGGCATTCGCTGAATTCAACCGCGATAAGGTCCCTCGTCTCGGGGCCGCACTGGCCTATTACACGATCTTTTCGCTGGCGCCGCTGCTGCTGATCGTCATCGCCATCGCCGGGCTCGCGTTTGGTCATGATGCCGCGCAGGGAAAGATCTTCGAGCAGCTCAAGGGTGTGCTCGGGCCGACGACCGCCGCCGCGATGCAGGAGATGCTGAAGAACGCCGCGAAACCGAAGAGCGGTTCGGTAGCGACCATCATCGGGATCATCACGCTGATCCTCGGGGCGTCAGGCGTGTTCGGGCAACTCAAGGACGCACTCAATACGATCTGGGACGTGAAGCCGAAAGAAGGCGGCGGGATCATGACCCTGTTCCGTGACCGCTTTCTCTCCTTTGCCATGGTCTTCGGCATCGGCTTCCTGCTGCTCGTTTCGCTGGTGATCGACACCGCCATCGCTGCGATGGGCAAGTACGCGGGGAGCCACCTGCCCGGCGGCGAGGCCCTGTGGTACATCGTCGAGCTGGCGTTCTCGTTCTGCGTCATCACCGTCCTGATGGCAGGGATCTTTCGGGTGCTGCCGGATTTGAAGATCGAATGGCGCGATGTCTGGCTGGGCGCCGCGTTGACGTCGGCGCTCATCGTTCTTGGCAAGTTTGCGCTGGGCATTTACTTCGCCCGGAGCACGATCGGCTCGAGCTTCGGCGCTGCCGGCTCGCTGGTCATCGTCCTGCTCTGGGTCTACTACTCGGCGCAGATCCTCCTGTTCGGCGCCGAATTCACGCAGGTCTACGCCCGCGCACACGGCAGCCTTAAACAGGAAGCGAAGACCACGAAGCAGTCACCGGCCGTGACTTCGGCCCCGGTGCCGATTTACAAGACGGCGCCGGCTACGAGCGGCGGCACGGGCAAGGCTCTGGTGGGAGGCGTGGTGGGACTGTTGATCGGCGCTCTGATCGGTGTCGTGAGCACAACGATCGTCGTGATGAAGTCGGTGAAGCGGTTGTTTACGCCGTAGTTTCTTAATTCTTGCGCGCCGACATCGCCATCAATCCAACGCCGACGACGATCGCGGCTACGCCGGCAGCAACCAAGGGGATGTGTGACTTCGCGTTCCTGATGCCGCGTTTGAGCGATCGTTCGAGGTCGTACCTCTGCTTGTTTGCGCGCCCGTCAATCTCCATTACCTTGCCCTTCACGCTGGGCATTTCGAAAATTTTGCCGATGGCCCACACCGTCAGCGTCGGAACCAGCCACATCACCGTCGCGCGCGTCTGGGATTTGACGTTCATGACGTCCTCCTTGGGGTAGAAGAGCAAGGTTCAGGCCGGTATTAGCCCCATGGGACCGCGCGCGTCTCGCGCGCGTGTGAATACCCACCATCCTGCCACTTGCAAGCGCGGTCGAGACGCCCGCGCTCCCAGGGACAAAATCACGGTCTCATCAACGCAGCAACCCCACCCACCGCCTCCGCGCTGCCACAAACGTACAGCTCGTCACCGGGCTCGACGACCATTTCGGCGGTGGTGGGGAGAAACGCGCCTGCCCGTTTCAGGGCCAGCAGCGAACAGCCATGTTGTCGTAGCGGCAAGCCGCGCAGCGGACGGCGGGCGTTGGCGACCACGGGCACGACCTGACGGTGCTCGTCGCGGGAACGGGCCACGTGGCCGAGGAGGCGCGCGGAAAGCATCTCGCCGGAGATGTCGCTGATGGAGAGGGCGAAGTCGGCGCCGGCGCGATAGATGTTGTCGATGTTGCGCGAATGGTTGACGCGGGCGATGACCGTCACATCAGACGCGGCGTCGCGGGCGATGACCGTGGCGAAGAGCGTGGCGTCGTCGCTGTTCAGCGCCAGGACCACGGCGCGGCATTCGTGCAGCGCGGCACGTTCGAGCACGGAAGGATCGAGTACGTTTCCGACGATGTCGACGCCATCCATCGCCTCCCGTTCGACGACGCGCACCTCCTCGCCCGCATCGCAGAGCAGCTCATGGACCTTCCTCCCTACCTCGCCGAAGCCGGCGATGAGGTACGGCCCGTGGCGGCGGAGGAACCGGCTGCCGATCATCGCCGCCGCACGGTCGAGCGACGCGGCATCGCCGGCAATCTCGAGGATCGAGCCCGGCTCGATGATCATCGATGCATCGCAGCGCGCGTGCAGCCGGTTGCGAATCCACTGGCCGACGACGATGGCCCCGGTGGCTGCTCCGAGGTTTGAGGAGGCCAAGGTGAGGCCGGCCATGGGGCTCGCCGCGGCCACCCGAATCTCGCGGCGCTCGACCGACGGCAGATTCTCGGAGCCCGGTAAGCGCGGACTGATCCGATCGCTGGCGTGCGCCGCCAGCGCCGCCGCTACGATGTGCCGCGGCGTGTAGGCCGCCGTGGCACCGGCAAGCTCCATCGGTTTCCGATGTGCCGGCTCTTCCACAAACGCGAAGATCTCTCCGCGAAAGCCCATCTGCCGCGCCCGGAGAATCAGCGCGGCGTTTTCCTCATCACGGCCATTGGCCACGATCGCCCGCGCCTGCGCCAGCCGGCAGATGTCGAGCGCATCCTCCTCGGCGCGGCTGAAGACGACCGGCTGCTGGCGCTCCAGCACCGCGCGGGCGCTAACCTCATCGGTCTCGACGACGATCGAGGGAATGTCGTGCGCCTTCAGCCGCTGCAGCAGCGTCTCCACCGTCGGCCCGTAGCGGTAGACGACGACGTGGTTCGCCATTTTGGGAGCGATGCGCGGCACGCGCCGCTCGAAACGCTCTTCCAGGAACGGGACCAGGAAAACCGGCACGACGAGAAAGACGAGGAAGACGCCGGCGAACTGCACCACCACCACCAGAATTACCATGGCCGGATGGTGCCAATGGCTGTCATAACCGTAACCGGTCGTGCTCAGAGTTTCGCCCGCCCACTCGAAGCTGTCCCAGAACGTCCGATGCATCCCTTCCAGCCGCGCCATCCCCTCCTGATAGAGCAATGCCGATGCGATCAGGAAAAGGACGAGGCCGACCGCGAGGCCGATGAGGCGTCGCGTGGAGCGGTGCATGGAATGATTGTAGGGTGTCGGGGGTCGGGAGTCGGGGGTCGTAGAAAAAGAAAGATTCGATCCCCGACTCCCGAACAATATCCCGACCCCCGACTCCCGACCCCCGACTCCCGACTCCCGACTCCCGACCCCCGACACCCTACATCTCCTCCATGCCACCCCTCCTCTGCACCGTCCGCACCTGTCACGAGCCGCTTGCGCGCGAAGAGCGGCGACTGGTTTGTCCGCGCGGGCACTCGTTCGACATCGCGCGCAGCGGCTACGTCAATCTTCTCCAGCCGCAGGAACGGCGATCGAAGCAGCCGGGTGATACCGAGGAGGCGGTGGCTGCGCGGCGGCGTCTGCACGATCGCGGGGTGACGTTACCGCTGTTCGAGGCGATCGCGGAGATGGCCGCCGTCTCCGGTGACGACGTCGTCCTCGATGCCGGTTGCGGCGACGGTTTCTACGTCGGGTCGCTCGCTCGGAAACGAGGTTGCGCGGCACACGGTATCGATATCTCGATCCCTGCCATCGACGCCGCGGCGCGCCGCTATCCCGAGTGCGAGTGGATCGTCGGCAACGCCGATCGCTTCATCCCCTACGCCGATGCGTCGTTCTCGCGCGTCCTTTCGATCACGGCACGGATGAACAGTCCCGAGTTCCGGCGCGTGCTCCGTGACGACGGACGGCTCCTGGTGGCCATCCCCGCTCCTGATGATCTGGTCGAGCTGCGCGGCGCAGGGCGCGATCGGGCCGCGCGAACCGTTGAGACGTTTGCGAACGGGTTCGCGCTCCTCGATCGGAGCCGCGCATCGACGGTGTCCGACCTCGATCGCGAGGCGGTCTACGACGTCCTCCTCTCCATCTACCGGCCTCGCGCCTTCGGGAAGGTCGAGGACATGCGGGTGACGTTCAGCCTCGACCTGCTGCTCTTCGCTCCGCGCTGAGCGCTACAATCCGCCGCCCGATGTCCGCCTATTTTTCCGTCGTCATCCCGACCTACAAGCGCCTGCCTATGCTGCTGCGCGTGCTCGATGCCCTCGACGCGCAGATCGACGCGCCGGAGTTTGAAGTCATCGTGATCGATGACGGATCGGCTGATGCGACAGCGAGCGTGATGTGCGAGCGGAACGCGAAGAATTACGCGCTGACGTTCCGTTCGCAGTCCAACGCCGGTCCGGGACAGGCGCGCAATCACGGGGTGTCGCTCGCCACCGGCCGATATGTCCTCTTCATCGGCGACGACACGGTGCCGGAGCCCCGTTTCCTCGCCGAGCACGCCCGCGTCCACCGCGACGCGAACGACGACCCGCTCGCAGCCTGCCTCGGCTACACCGGCTGGCCGCCCGGCGAGCGCGTCACCGCATTCATGGATTACATCAACGACTACGGCCTGCAGTTCGGCTACAAGCTGATCCGGGACGGCGAGATCGTTCCCTTCAACTTTTTCTACACCTCGAACATCTCCCTCGACCGACAGGTTCTCGGCGGCGAGCCGTTCGATACGACCTTCCCGGCCGCGGCGTGGGAAGACATCGAGCTGGCCTTTCGCCTCGATGCGCGCGGCCTGAAGATCCACTACAACGGCCGCGCCGTCACCCGCCACTACCACCCCATGACCGTCGATTCATTCACCCGCAGGCAGTACACGGTGGGCCGATCCGGCGCGATTTTCTACCGCAAGCATCCGGAGCTTGGCGGCTTCCTCGGCATTCACGAGCTGGAGACGCGAACACTTGCGGATGAACGGGAGCTGAGCCATCTCCGCCGCCGCGCACGGCTGGGGGAGAGATTCCGCGTTCTGGCGACGAATCGCGTATTCAAGACGTTGATGCGGGAGCACTACCTGCGGGGGTTGCGGGATGGGTTGGATGAGGGTTCATCCTGACGTCTCGCGTAGCGAGGCCGTCAGGATCTCCGGTCAGACCGCGCAGACTGGTATTGAATACGCGGCCTGTGAAGTACAACCGGCTACGCAACGGCAAGTTCTGATCCGCGTTTCGGATCGGATCTCGGTGAAATCCGCTGACCGGTATCCAATTCACGGCAGCGCGGCGCCACCGGAGATCCTGACAGTCTCGCTGCGCGAGACGTCAGGATATCCCTTTGAAGAACCGATGCAGTCGCGGCCGGTACCAGTGCGCCCGGTCGAGTGAGAACGCCACCGCCATCGCTTTCCCAACGATCCGCCGGCGCTCGATCATGCCGATGTAACGGCTGTCGTTGCTGTTGTCGCGGTTGTCGCCCATCACGAAATAGCGGCCTGGCGGTACGACCAGCGGCCCGTACGAGCGCATGGCCGGAATCTGCGGCGTGAACATCACATCATGCGTCTTGCCGTACATCGTCTCCTCGACGACGAATGACGTTCCCTGCTCGTCGTCCTCGCGCTGGCCGACCGGCTTCCACACCGCGGCCTTGCCGTTGACGAAGAGCTGGTTGTCGCGCATTTCGATCCTGTCGCCAGGCAATCCGACGACCCGCTTGACGAGCCGAACACCGTCCGCCGGCGAGAAGAGCACGACGATGTCGCCGTGCTTCGGATCGCTCCATTTCGCCACCTCGATCATCGTGAACGGGATCTTGAGGTCGTAGGCCAGCTTGTTGACGACCACTCGGTCGCCCTCTTCGATGGTCGGTTTCATCGACCCTGTAGGCACATCGTTCCAGTCGGCCAATGCGGATCGGAGCGAGCTGATGATCAGCAACATCAGGATGAAGACGCGGACTTCGTAAAAGACTTTCTTTTTATCCATGAATGCGTACGCACTTTTTGATCGTGGCAGTCTGATGTGTAGGTAGCAGCAAGGCGGCTGGTTTCAACGTGAAAGCAGCCGGGCCGTTTTCAACGCCTTGAATGGTCCGTCGTAGTACGAACTGAAGCATTCCCGGAGGACTTGAACGTCATGAAAAGGTTTGTCATTGCATTGATGGTTACGGCAACGGCGGCGATTACCTTCGCCCAGACCGCGGACCCGGGCCAGTTCCACCGCCATGCGCGCGCGGACCGGTTCGCCTCGCAGCTCGATCTCACCGACGCTCAGAAGCAGCAGATGAAGGATATCCGCACTGCTTCCCGCGAGCAGAACAAGCAGCTTTACGCTGATTACCGTGCCAAGCAGCAGCAGTTCCGTGCCCTGAAGCAGGCCAACGATCCCTCGGCCGACGACATCAAGGCGGAGCTGGAGACGATGCGGCCGCAGATCCGGGCCGCGCGCAAAGCGAGCCGTGAAGCGATGCGTAATGTGCTCACGCCCGAGCAGCGATCGCAGCTCGAGCAGTGGAAGGCCGAGCGGAAGTCCAAGCGCCGCTCGAGCCGGTAGTTCCTTCCCCTTCCTCCTTGAAAGGCGCCGCTGATTCAGGATCGGCGGCGCCTTTCCTTTGCCGGCAACCGGCAACCGCGAGACCGGTTTAGACTGACGCGCCAATGTCACACCGCACGTCCGTCCATGATCTGAAAAGCCTGGTGCTCTCGTTCCACTCGCTCATCGGCGTCGAGACAGTCGAGGAGGATCGGGTGCGCTCGCTGCTGATCGAGGTGGCCAACGATCTGAAGCAGCAGTTTTACGAATGGTCGCTGACCAGCGGTTTCAACCGGCTGCGCGGTGCCACGATCAACGGTACGCAGGATCCCCTGGCCGCCCTGCATCACATCACCGAGATCGAGAACACCGACGCCATCTATCTGCTGAAGGACATGGCCCGGCATCTCGAGAACCCGAACATCAGCCGTGCCTTGCGGGAGCTCGCGCAGAAGCTGACGTCGACCCGCTCGGCGCTGATCCTCACCGGCGATCCGCTCGAGCTGCCGCAAGATTTCGAAGCGCTTGCCGTCCGCTTCACGCTGGAGATGCCGGATGTGACCGAGCTGCGCGAGGTCGTCCGCGGCGTGGTCGACTCCATCAGCGCGCGGCAGCGGGTGCAGATCGATCTCTCGCGCGACGACGCGTTCCGGCTCGTGCAGGCGCTGCAGGGGCTGACGGTCAATCAGGCCCGCCAGGTCGTGGCCCAGGCAATCGTCGAAGACGGCAGGCTGTCCGCCGACGACATCCACACCATCGTCCGCTGCAAGGGCGAGATGATCGAGCACGGTGGGATCCTCGAGTTTTTTTCGGTAGATGAGAACAATTTCGAGATTGGCGGCTTCGCGCGGCTGAAAGACTGGCTGCAAAGCGCCCGCGTCGGCTTTTCCCCCGAGGCGAGAGCACTCAATCTCAACGCACCGAAGGGAGTGCTGTTCGTCGGAGTGCAGGGCTGCGGAAAATCGCTGGCGGCGAAGTTCGTGGCCCGCGAGTGGGGACTGCCGCTGTTGAAGCTCGACGCCGGACGGCTGTACGAGAAGTACGTCGGCGAATCGGAGAAGAACTTCCGCAAAGCGACGACGCTGGCCGAGGCCATGGCGCCGGTGATTCTCTGGATCGACGAGATCGAGAAAGCCTTCGCCCAGGGCGGCAGCGGGGAATCGGACGGCGGCCTCTCCCAGCGCCTCTTCGGCTCGTTCCTGACCTGGCTGCAGGAGAAGAAGGACGAGGTCTTCGTCGTCGGTGCGGCCAACGACCTGATGAACGTTCCGCCGGAGTTGCTGCGCAAAGGCCGCTTCGACGAGATTTTCTTCGTCGACCTTCCGACGCGCGAAGAGCGGATGTCCATCTTCGCCATCCACCTCCGCCTCCGCAAACAGAACCCCGACGCCTTCGACCTGGCCGCCCTCGCCGGCGCCACCGACGGCTTCAGCGGCGCCGAGATCGAACAGGCCGTCATCTCCGCCCTCTACCGCTCGCTGCAGAAGAAACAGCCGGTCACCGCCGAGTCGATCATCGAAGCCGCGCGCAGCACGACACCGCTGTCGGTGTCGCGAGCCGAGGATGTCGCGAGGGTGCGGGAGGTGGGGAAGAGATTTACGCCGGTGAGGTAGGGATTGTTTTGCCGGCGTCACACCTGGATCCGAGGGGAGATCGTGAAAATCACGATCACGCCGGCCTCCTCATCGCTTGAGCATTGACGAATCAATACGTTAGCGTGCATCGAAACAAACTGGAAGTCCTTCTTCATCAACGCTGAAGTGGTGCTGATCAACGCTAAAGCGTTGATCGAGAAGCCATGACTCCCTCCTATTTGCTCGCGAGACATTCATGAGCAACGCTTTAGCGTTGATGACCAACGCTAAAGCGTTGATGATCAAGCCTCAAACCCTTCACGTTGGCCCTCCGGAGATTGACAACAAACGCTTTAGCATTCATGAATAACGCTAAAGCGTTGATGAAGATCAACTCGTCTGATCTGGATTGCTACGAACGTGATGCCAAACAACGCTTTAGCGTTTGTCAATTACTCTTTAGCGTTGGCGAAGATCAACTCGTCTGATCTGGATTGCTACGAGCGTGATGCTAAACAACGCTTTAGCGTTATTCAATTACTCTTTAGCGTTGGCGAAGATCAACTGGTCTGATCCGGATTGCTACGAACGTGATGCCGAACAACGCTTTAGCGTTATTCAATTACTCTTTAGCGTTGGCGAAGATCAGCTCGTCTGATCTGGATTCCTCCGAACATGATGCTGGCAACGGCGTTAGCTTTGCAAAACAATGCTTTAGCATTGGCGAAGAGGTACCAACCCGCTCCAGTTAGTGTTAGTTGCAGATGCCTTGATGAAGAACGCTTTGGCGTTGCCGCAACATGAACGAAAGTCTCGCGCGCCGTGCACGAATGCGACGATTGAGACGTGTTGATCTTCCACGCGGTAGACGAGCCGGTAGGAGCCCACGAGCAACTCTCGGTAACGGGAATCGTTGAGTTCAGGCACGACACGACCGCGCTCGGAGAGCTCAGAAAGGCTTTCGGCCGCGCTGACCGCCTCCACCGCGAGACGTCGAGCCGCCGCAGGCGAGTCGAGGGCGATGTATTTGGCTGCGTCCTCGATCATCGCGATGACGCGAGGCGACCACCTTATTCGTCGAGCCATTTCGCCAGACGGCGCTTCACTTCCTCGTGCTCGACACCCTCTCCGCGGTCGATTTCCCCGGAGCCTCGGCTGATCTCATCGAGAACGTAGACTTGATACTGAATCTCTTCAAAGCTGGCTTCTGCCGGCAGGCGATTGAGCAATTCCCGAACTTCGTCTATGGCGGTATTCATACGCAGCTAATGTTACCTTGCAGTCGCGTCGGATGTTCCCTTGGTAACCGCGCACCGGCTTTGCCTGTAAAGTCCTCATTTTACACGATTTTGCGGGCAGGATGGGGGGTTTACGGGCAGGATGCGGTGGTCGGTACCTTCGTGGCTGTATCATCGGCGCTATTGAAAATATGGTAGCCGAGACAGACTGGACCGGACTCCTCGCCGGACGGCGGGATGATGAGCACGATGTAGTCCTGTCGTTCCCTGAGTTGAGCATCTTGCCCGACTCGGCGGGATCGATGCCGATTTATTGCGTCGGGAAGGATGGAGCGAGGTACTGGGTGAAGCTGCGGGAGAACCCGCAGGGAGATCGCGTACCGATCACGGAGCAAATCCTCGGGAGAATTGGCGCGCTGGTCGGCTTGCCATCGTGCGCTGTTCGCCGAATGTACATTTCGGCCGATCACGCTGGAACGCTCGTGTCGGGCGGTCGCCAGCTGAGGGTTGGCATCGAACACGCGTCCCTTGATGTTCGGGGAGCGGCGCTGTTTCGTGGGGATCGTGTGGATCGAGCCCGTGATGACAACGCACGGCGGGTCGTGGGTTGGTTCGCGCTTTTTGACTGGGGATGGGGTGATGATGTTCAAGGTCTTTGGGATCCGCAGGACGATCACCGATTCTTTAGCCACGATCACGGTTTCTATCTACCACCTGGAGGATCATCATGGTCTATCGACGAATTGCGGCGCAGCGTTGATGTGGCCCATGAGGCACCCCTCGACACGAGCGGGTGCGATCCCTTTGCCGTCGCAGAAGTTGCGCAGAATCTCCTCAACGTTACCCGACCTCAACTTGTGGAGGCTCTCTCTTTCGTACCGAGGGAGTGGAATGTGACCGATCAGGAACTCGAAGCTGTGGGATACTTTTTCGAGCGGCGCGCGCCAGCCGTTGCTGTTCGGCTCCGCGCGCGCTTCGGAGTTCAGCCATGAGATACGACTTCAGCGTTCTGCGGTTCGTCCCCGACACACTCCGGGGAGAATTCGTGAACCTCGGGGTGATCGTCGGCAGCGATCAAACGGGAGAATGGGCTATTCGGCTGAACGAGAGCTACAAGCGTGCTCGCCGACTCGACACGGACAATGTCATCGACTCGGCGGTGTCTCTCGTCGTCGATCTGGGTCGAAGGTTCGATGAATACAACGACGCGATCGAGGAAGATCGTGCCCCATCAGATCCGATCTCGATCGACTGGTTGCGAGACTACGCGAGTCAGTCCAGGAATCTGCTGCAAGTGACCCCGCCAAGCGCTGTTTCCGCAGAGAATGTCGGCGAGGCCTTGACGCTGCTGTTCGGGCATTTCGTGTTCACGGACGAGGTCGCTCAACGAGCCACTTACATTCCCCGCTCGACCGCAGTCGCCGACATGGCGAAAGCGTACGGCCAGATCACTCTAGGTGCAGCCAACCTCGGTCGTCGTGCTGAAGTCGCGAGCAGTCGATACGCCGAGACATTCGACTTTGTTGTCGCGAACGGGCGCGCCCTCCAACTTACCGAGGCATTTTCCTTCGCGATCTCCGGGATTGACGAACTACGCCAAAGGGTGAAGGCATGGTCGTGGACCGTGCGAGACATTCGCGAAAACGGCGGTACCGCACAACTCGGCAACCGCAAAGTTGGCGTGAGTCCCGATGTTGACATTGAAGCGATCGTCGTGGTGCCGCCACAGTCTAACGCCGCCGGGATAGATGCCTTTCAGGAGGCCCAAGCTGCATTTGAAACGAACCACGTGTACGTCGTACCACTGTCAAATGTAGGAGAAGTAGCGCGAAAGGCTGCGACTCTTCTGTGGCAGTAGCTATGGCTAACCGCCGCACGCGGTTAGCGCCGCCTGCGTGCTCTTCGAGATCCCCGGCACCGTCACCCCGAGTTCGAAGATTGAGTGAATCATCCGCGTGATGTTGAAGGCGATGACTTTCAAAAGCAGTTCGTTCACCTGAGCAGGAACGAGCTTGCTCCGCAGCGTCTCGCCGAACACCCGTTTCATGGCCGAGAACGTCGATTCCGAGTTGCTCGCTTGTGGTAGTGCGGAAGGAACTCGTCCTGCCGGTAGCTGTAGAGGTGGAAGAGCTTCGTCCAGAGCGGCGACTTCGGATGATCGACCATGTTGCTTTTGAACGGGATGTACACCTCCGCTTCGACAGCGGCGGCGGCATCCAAGTTGGTCTGCCCGATGTACGCCTTGTCTGCTGAGACTTCGGCCATGGTCACACTCTTCGCCCCTTCCGTGAGCAGCGGCGCGAATTCGTTGTAGTCGTGACGGTCACGGTCCAGTGATCGATGCGGCTGCGATCACGTTGGTTTTCGTTCCCACCAGCGTGCAGGATGCGCTCGAAACTGACGCCGCAACCGCCCTCCCGCCGTTGCTCGCGCTTCGCACCGTGACGCTCAGGCTGCCCACGTTCATCGTCTATACGCTGGAGACGATCGCCAGTAGGAACGGAACGACTCCAGACGCATGCCTCCATCAGGAGTTGATGGACTTTGCGGGAGTGTGGGCCGAGGAGATGGAAGCAACTCACCCCGGCTTCCGCCGCGCGTATCTCTTCCCCGGTCGGGAGGAATGACGTACGGCAGCGTGACGCGGGAGAGACTAGTGATGGAGATCACGCGGGAGTGAATCAGGGGTGGCGATGTCAGGCCCGTCACGCGTCGGCGGGGATGACGCGGGCGCTAAGGATGCCGTCGTCTAGCCGAAGGGTGTAGCCGAAGCTGCACAGAGAGCGACCGCCCATGACCATCTCAACGGACATCCCGATCGAAGCGCGCGAACCGCGCGTCGTAGCCCCGTATAGCAGGTTTTCGATGATTATGTCTCGCGGCCTGCGGTCGTCAAGCACCCAAACATCTTGCTTGGTATCGACGTAAGCGAGCACTAGGTCGCGTGCCGCGTCGCCCGCCTTGATATCAATTTCGGGGCGATCCGAATTAACCCAGTATCCAGTTGCTCTCCTGTCGTTGCCAGCCCGGATGATCGCCTTGACGCCGATGGCATCGCCCGCTCTGCCGCCTGATGGGGGATCGTTTCGGAAGGGAAGGATGACGGCTATGTAGTTGTCGTCATCGGGCGAACCTCTACCTAAGTGAATTGCAGGATTGCCAACTTTCGAATGAGCGAAACAAGGGAATGGCGGCAAAGGTTCTAGGTTTGGTAGCAACGGGAGTTCTTGTCCGTATTCGTTCACTTCCTTCGGCTTGCCATGCATGACGCGGGCTTCGCCGGTCTTCGGCTCGTAGTGCAGCGTTTCAATCTTCTCCCACTTGCGTCCGGTTCTTCGGTTGCTGAATGCGACCTTCATCTCGATATCGACCGGTTCATTTCGTAGCCGCGCCGACTCTCTCATGTACTCCTGGATTCTTTCGGACGTGCTATCAGGTTGCGGAAACTCCCGCTCCGGCACACCGAGAGCGTCAACCCTACGGCGCTTGATGAGCGCCTCAAACAAATGCGCCATCGTTGCCTTCTCCAGCGGAGTTCCCCAAAAGGTATGAGTGGCGAGTATTGGTGCCGACTCGCCGCTATCGAGATCGACGACGGGGAACTGCACGGCTTGCTCCGGCGTCTTGATTTCGAACGAACCCAAATCGTCAGAAACGTATTCGTCGATCGCTACGCGCGCTATCGAGACCTCCGTCGCGTCTCCGCCGTAGTTGTGTAGCTCAAACCGATTAGGCAGTTGGAAACGGAGCGACACATCCGGTTCATCGCGGGACAAGGCAGCGGTCTGTGTGTCGGCTACGGTAGCGGCTTCGGCGGAGGTGGCAACTAATGGTTCGGGTTCAGGATCTGGAATGAACTTGATATTTCGTTTTAGCTCGGCAAGATCATCCGCTATCGATTTCAGGAGTGCGGAGTTCTCCCCCTTCTCGCGGATAGCATCCCCCTTCTCGCGGATAGCAATCCGATTCTGGCACCACACCGCCGCGACAAAAAGAACGGCGCAAACGGCGGATAGCGTTATCCACACGGGACGATGCTCCTCTGACGGTTGGTGAATAGCCAAATACACCGAGAGGAAGGCGAGCGCTCCACCAAAAACCGCCACGGCTGTGGGGATCTGGTCGCGGAGCCAACGCATAACGACTCCGCGATGCGCCTCCGCGTTCGCCGGGTACTGCACCACGATGAACCGCTCGCCGTCTGGCGGGTTCGATGGCGGTCCCAGTGACTCAGGCATTTCTGAAGCCTACTCCTCCGGCGCGCGCACGGCTCTCCCGAGAAGAGCCCCGAGGCCCTGCGCGATCAACTGCCCATGAGCGCGCCTGCACCGGTCACCCTACCCGCGCCCTAGGCGCGGACTCCCGGCGGCTTTGCGGGCAGAACCCGGACTTCTCGGGCAGGACTGATTTTGCGGGCAAAGCCCCGCGCACCCTACCATCACCCACGCTGCCTTTTCGCCTTGATTGCCGCTGATCCACCTCGGGTGTGTTGCCCGGACCATCCATCGAGACACTCGGCGTAACGTGATCTAATCTTCGGCATCGCGATTCGGGGGTTTGTATGTCGATGCTTTGCGAGCCTAATCTCTCCATCACCGAGCGGCTGGCGCGCGGCAAGTCACTCCGCGCGGGCTTACCGCGTGCCAAGCAAGGCGACTGGCAGCCTTCGTCCGACCGGGCCGACCCGATCGATACTCTGCAGGCCGCGGATCGCGGCCGCGTCGCCGAGTTGTTGCCCATCAAGTACGGGCGGATGGTGGTATCTCCGTTCGGCTTCTTCCGGGGCGCCGCGCCGGTGATGGCGCGCGATTTTGCGGTCTTGCCGCGAACGGGTTTGCTCGTGCAGCTCTGCGGGGATGCGCACATCCGAAACCTCGGTGCATTTGCATCGGCCGAGGGAAACATCGTCTTCGATATTAACGACTTCGACGAGACCATCCGCGGTCCGTGGGAGTGGGACATGAAGCGGTTGGCCACGAGCTTCGTCCTGGCCGGCCGCGAATCAGGGACGACGGACCGGGGGTGCCGTGATGCAGTCGTAGTGCTGGTGGAGGCGTATCGCAGCGCTCTGGCGCGTTTTGCCCGCACCCCATTTCTCGAACTGGCGCGGCACCGCGTCGGACGGGAGCTCGAGGCGAGACCGATCGACGCCCTTCTGAAAAAGGCCGAGCGCTCCACGCCGCGCCGGAACCTGCAAAAGCTCACTACGCGTGAGAGCGGCGTCATCCACTTCGCCAGCCGTCCGCCACTGCTACAGCGTCTCCCCAGCAGCGAGGCGGAGAGTGTGCTGGCGTCACTTCCCGCATATCGGGAGATGCTCGCTCCCGAGCGTCGCTTGATTTTCGACGCCTATCGCGCCGCGGACGTTGCCATGAAGCTGGCCGGCACCGGGAGCGTCGGAACGCGCGATTACGTCGTTCTCATGTTCGGGATTGGAGAGGACGATCCGCTCTTTCTTCAGGTCAAGCAGGAGATGCCCTCATGCTGGGCTCCTTTTCTCGACGAGCCGCCTGCTGCACATGACGGGCAGCGCGTCGCCGACGGTCAGTTGCGTACGCAGATGACGTCGGATCCGCTGCTCGGCTGGACCACGATCGACGGAAACCACTACCTCGTGCGCCAGCTCGCCGATCACAAGTCATCCATCGAGCCGCAGGAGCTGAGCGGCTCGGCCATCGTCGAATACGCGCGCGTCTGCGGCGAAGTCTTCGCCACCGCGCACGCCCGCACCGGCGACGCCGCGGCGCTGGCCGGCTATTGCGGGAAGCTAGACACGCTCGACCAGGCGCTGGCGCGTTTCGCTCTCGCCTATGCCGATACAACGACCGTCGATCATGCGGCGCTGCAAGCGGCCATCCGCTCAGGCCGCATCGTCGCGGCCAAGACGGTGGCGTGACGTTGCGGAAGGGCGCATCTCCCGCACCCCGATTACAATAGGCCGATGCCGGAGACGGAAGTCGATACGGACAAGCTGCAGGAAGCCATCCACGAGGAGCTCGAGCGCGAAGGCGGTAACCTGCTGAAGAGGATCGCGCTCACTACCGCGATCATGGCAGCCTTCGCCGCCGTAGCCGCGCTTCGTGCCGGAGCAACGGTCAATGAAGCACTGGCACTCAAGACCGAAGCGACGCAGTTGCAAGCGCAGGCGTCCGATCAGTGGGCCTACTATCAGGCCAAAGGGATCAAGGCCGCCACGCTCGACACCACGGCCGCCGTGTGGAGTGCTGCTGGGAAGCCTGTACCACCTGATATTGCTGCCAGCCGGAAGCGTTACGTTGCAGAGCAGGCCGCCATTTCGGCCGTGGCGCGCGAGAAGGAACACCAGCGGAACCAGCGCGGCGCCGAGGCGGAACACCTCCTGCACCTGCACCATCGCTTTGCGAACAGCGTCGCTCTGTTGCAGGTAGCGATCGCATTGGGGGCTGTCGCCGCGCTGACGAGAATACGCGTGGTCTGGGCCGGCTCCGCACTTGTCGGCCTTGCCGGCATCGCGTTTTTTGCCGCGGCGATCTTCGTATGAATCGAGCCGCGTTGACGGGTGGCTTTGCTCCTGTGCCTCGCTGGCCGCGCCTTCAGGGATTCGAGTCTGGTTGGGTGTAGGTCCTCAACCGTTTCGATCGCCCGGCCGCGGAACGGGCTATGCGCTAGACGGCAATCCCAACCCAGCAACCCCTCCTCGACTACCCCCTTTGCCCTCGCCGATTCACGATCGACATGAACTCGTCCCGCGTCTTCTCGTCCTCGCGGAACTCGCCGCGGAGGACGTTGGTTTCCATGAACGACGACTCCTGCTCCACGCCGCGCATGACCATGCACATGTGGACGCCGCCCATCCAGACGGCGATGCCTCGCGGCTCCAGGATCTGCTCGATCGTGTCGGCGACGTCGTGAGCGAGATGCTCCTGCGATTGCAGCCGGCGCATGTGCACCTCCACGATGCGCGGGATTTTCGAGGCGCCGATGATCATTCGCTCCGGGATGTAGCCGACGATGAAGTGTCCGAAGAACGGCAGGATGTGGTGCGCGCAGAGAGTCTTGTAGGTCCCGCCGATCACGACCAGGTTCTGGCATTGCTCATCCGTCGTCGAACACGCCTTGCGGAAGAGCGTCGTCAGCTTCTTCACGTCGGTGTAGTCGTAGCCGCTGGTCATCGTCACGAGCGACTCAGCCCAGCGCCGCGGCGTGTCGACGATGTTCTCGTCGTCCATCTTCACGTGGAGGAGCTTGAGCACTTCGCGGAGATGGTGCTGCAGCCGCTCACGGTCGACGGTCGGGCGGGGAGAGCTGAGGAGGCTGCGGTCTTCGACGATTGCTTCGACCTCGGGAGCGATGACGAGATCGGTCGGGGTGCCGTTCTTCATGGGCGGAGAGTGTAGCCGTTGACAACTGAATGAGCGTTCATTCATACTTTCCCGACGCCTGCCAGCCTGGGGCGGCCTCGTTCTTGTAACAGCCCCATCCAAAGGAGTTTCACCATGGCCGAAGTCAAGTCACAGGGCGCCGTCGATGCGATGGATGTCGCTGAAGGTGCGCGCGAGACCGAGTGGGAAAAACCGTCGTTCGTCGGCGACCTCTTTCTCGGCAAACTCAACCTCGATCTCATCCATCCGTTCCCCGAGCAGCCGGCGGCGGACAAGGCCGAAGCGGATGATTTCCTCCTCCGGCTGGAGCGCTTCCTGGCGGAGAACGTCGATGCCGACAAGATCGATGAGCAGGGCGAATATGACTACTCGCTCTTCGAAGGCTTGAATCAGCTCGGCGCCTGGGGCATGAAGATCCCGAAGGAGTACGGCGGCCTCGGGTTCACCGCGACCAACTACAACCGCGCCATCGGCCTCGTGGCCACGTGGTGCGGCTCGACCGTAGCCTGGCTCTCCGCACACCAGTCGATCGGCGTTCCGCAGCCGCTGAAGCTCTTCGGTACCGCGGAGCAAAAGAAGAAATACCTCCCGCGGCTGGCGAAGGGGGCCATCTCCGCGTTTGCGCTGACCGAGCCCGGCGTCGGCTCCGACCCCGCCAAGATGGAGACGACCGCGGTCAAGTCGCCGGACGGCAAGGGCTGGATCATCAACGGCGAGAAGCTCTGGTGCACCAACGGCACGAAAGCCGAGCTCCTCGTGGTCATGGCCAAGACGGCTTCGAAGATCGTCAAAGGCAAAGAGAAAAAGCAGATCACGGCCTTCATCGTCGAGACGAATTCACCCGGCTTCACCATCGAGCATCGTTGCCAGTTCATGGGCCTTCGCGGGATCGGCAACGGCCTGCTGAAGTTCGACAACGTCTTCGTTCCGAACGAGAACCTCCTCTGGGGCGAAGGCCTCGGCTTGAAGCTCGCGCTGATCACGCTGAACACCGGACGCCTGACCATTCCGGCCGGTTGCGCGGCGGCGGGGCGGAAGATGCTCGACATCGCCAAGGACTGGTCGAACGAGCGCGTGCAGTGGGGCGCGCCGATCGGGAAACATGAAGCGATTGCCGCGAAGCTGGCCTGGATGGCATCGCACACGTTTGCCATGGAAGCGATCGTCTGGTTGACGTCCGGCCTGGCGGACCGCGGCAACGTCGATCTCCGCCTCGAGGCGGCCATGGCCAAGTTGTTCAACACAGAGGTGGCCTGGCAGATCAGCGATCACCTCGTGCAGATCCGCGGCGGGCGCGGCTACGAGACCGCGCAGTCGCTGCAGGCCCGTGGCGAAAAGGGCTACCCGGTCGAGCGGATCATGCGCGACATGCGCATCAACCGCATCTTCGAGGGAACGAGCGAGATCCAGCATCTCTTCATCGCCCGCGAAGCGGTCGACCCGCACATGAAGCGCGGCTTCAAGATCCTGCAGCCGGAGACGCCGATGGGCGAGAAGCTCAGCGCCGCGGCGAAAGCGGGCGTGCACTACGCGGCCTGGTATCCGTCGCGCTACATCGGCTGGTCGCACTTCCCGAAGTTTGGCGAGTTTGGAAAGCTCTCCGGGCACATGGGCTACATCGAGCGCGAGTCGCGCCATCTCTCCCGCTCGATCTTCCACGCCATGATGCGGTTCCAGGCCAAGCTGGAGCGGAAGCAGATGGTGCTCTTCCGCATCGTCGACATCGGTACCGATCTCTTCGCCATGGCCGCGTCGATCAGTTACGCAACGATGCTCGCCAAAAAGGGCGGCGCGGAGAAGAAGAACGCCATCGATCTTGCCGACGTCTTCTGCCGCGAGGCCCGGATGCGCATCGACGCCAACTTCCACAATCTCTTCACCGACCACGACGACGCCGCGTATCACCTGGTCATGCATCTGTTGAAAGGCGAGTTCGACTGGTTCAAGGGCCACGTCGTTGAGCCTTTGATGCCGACCGCGGAACAGGTGGAAGAGGCGATGGCGAAGCTGGCCTAGGCCGGCACGGCCGGCTGCGCTGGTTGCCCAAGGCTCGGCCGCCATCTTCTCTCTATCGTTCTGCCGCGCAAACTCCTAGGTGGAGCGGAACATCAGGCCGGCGTAGGTGGCGAAGAGCTGCTTATCGTCGAACGCCGTGACCAGGCCGTGCTTCTGTGCATAGAGCAGATTCCAGACGCCGAGGACGTCGGCCTTGCACTCCTCGAGCGTCGAGTAGAGCTCCTTGAGCGGGATGAGCGCGAAGAGGCGGGATTGTACGCGACCCGAGCGCTCTGCTATCGTCGCGCCACTTCCCCGGCGCGAGGTCTTTTTTGATCATCGAGTGCACAAGTTGTCACGCGAGATATCAGTACGACGAAGAGCGCTTCGAACGGAAGCCGTCGAAGAAGATCAAGTGCGCGAAGTGCCAGAGCATCTTCGAGATCCGGAATCCCGCCTTCGCCCCGAAGCCCGAGCCGGCATCCGGTGACTCGACCGCCGCGCGCTTCGCCAAGACCCATACGCAAACGCCTGTGCCGGAGGACACCACCGCGCAGGCCCCGCTTCCCCAGAAAGAGGACACCGGCCCGGTTCCCACCGCGCAACTCCCCGCGGGCAGGCGCCTGTCGATCGCCATCATCGCCGGCGCCGATGCCGGGACGGTCTATCGCTTCGAGAAACCCCTCATCACCATTGGCCGCTCCGGCGCCGACCTGATCATCAACGACAGCGAAGCCTCGCGCCAGCACGCAGCCATTGAAGTGCGCGACCAGGTCGTTCTCCTGGAGGATCTGAAGTCGACCAACGGCACGCTCGTCGACGGCAGCAGGGTGACCGAGCCGGTCGAGCTGCAGGACAAGTCGGAGTTCCAGATCGGCAGCACGACGCTGATGCTGATCGTGACCGAGGATTCATAGGTCTCTCAGGAGTCCATCCTGCGCGAAGACGCAGGATCTCCGGTGGCGCCGCGCTGGCTTTGGCCCCATCCTGCGCGAAGACGCAGGATCTCCGGTTATCCCGCGCGGCTTGATCCAATGAACGGCAGCGCGGTCTCACCGGAGATCCTGCGTCTTCGCGCAGGATAGACTCCACTTTCGTGGAGTCCCTCCGAACCCTCTACCGCTACCGCCAGCTCATCGCCGCGCTCACGGCGCGCGATCTGAAGGCGCGTTATCGCGGCTCGATCCTCGGATTTTTCTGGTCGCTGGCCAATCCGCTCCTGCTGCTGACGGTCTACACCGTGGTCTTCACCTTTTTCTTTCCGTCGAACGTCGTCCATCCCTATCCGCTGTTTCTCTTCTCCGGAATCCTGCCGTGGACGTTTTTCTCCGCGGCGGTGCTGGAGTCGACGACGTCGATCTCATCGAACGCGGGGCTGATCAAGAAAGTGATGTTCCCCGCCGAGGCGCTGCCTCTGGTGACGGTGGCCTCGCACCTGGTGCACTTCGCGCTGGCGATGCCGATCCTCCTCATCGCCACGGTCGGGTTCGCGCTGCACGGCGACATCACCCTGAGCGCGACCATGCTTCTGGTGCCGTTCCTGATGATCCTGCAGACGCTTTTCGTTGCCGGCATCGCCATGACCGTGGCCTCCGCGTCCGTCCTCTTCCGCGACCTGCGCGACATCCTGACGAACCTGATGCAGCTCGGCTTCTTCGTCACACCGATCCTCTACCTCATCGACCGCGTTGCCTCACGCCCCTTCCGCGCCCTTCTCCGTCTCAACCCGATGACGCCGTTCGTCGTCTCGTACCAGGACGTGCTCTTCTTCGGCCACCTCCCCGGAATCGCCGATACGCTGCTGATGCTCGCCTATGCGTTCGTCTCCGTGGCGATGGGGATCACGGTGTTCGGAAGGTTGCGGGATACGTTGGCGGAGGCGATATAGGGGATAGTTCATCCTGAGGAGCGGAGCGACGAAGGATCTGGTGATTCCGGCCAGGGGTTATCAGTCGCCAGATCCTTCGTCGCTGCGCTCCTCAGGATAAAGTTGAGAAACCAGTGCCCGACTACGCCATCGCCCTGACCAACGTCTCCAAGTCCTACCGCCTGTGGGGCCGCGGGTCGCAGTTCGCTACGCTCAAGAGCGCGCTGCTCAAGCGCGATCTGGCGCTGACCCCGGAGACGAGCGTGGAGGCGGTGCGGGATGTGTCGTTCGCGGTCGACCGCGGGGAAGCGTTCGGCATCATCGGGCGCAATGGCTCAGGGAAATCGACGCTTCTCAAGCTGATTTCAGGAATCCTCAAGCCGACGACAGGCAGCGTGCGGGTGAACGGGCGCGTGGCCGCGCTGATCGAGCTCGGCGCCGGCTTTCATCCCGAGATCACCGGGCGCGAGAACATCTACATCAACGGCATCATGCTCGGGCTTTCCCGAAAGGAGATCGACGCCCGCTTCGATCAGATCGTGGCCTTCTCCGGCATCCCCGATTTCATCGATCAGCCGGTGAAGACCTACTCCTCCGGCATGTACGTCCGGCTCGGCTTCGCCGTCGCCGTCCACGTCGATCCCGATGTGCTGCTGATCGATGAAGTGCTTTCGGTCGGGGACGAAGAGTTCGCCGCGAAGTGCGTGGCCAAGATTCAGGAGATGAAGTATCGCGGCGTGACCCTCGTCTTCGTCACGCACCAGCTCGACCAGGTGCGCAACCTCTGCGACCGCGCGCTCTGGCTCGATCACGGCGAGCCGGAGACGATCGGCGATCCGGTGCGTGTCGTCGATGCCTATCTGCAGGCGGTGTCATCGACGCAGACAGTTCCGCCGCGTGCGGCAACAGATGAAACGAAGAAGCTCGAGACGCCGCGCGACGATCCCAACGAAGAAGAACGATGGGGTTCCGGCGAAGTCGTTCTGTCGCGCGTCGCTCTCGTCGACAATCGGGGTGATGAGCTCGTCGCCCTCGGACCGGGCACGCCGGTAGCAATCGAGATGGACATCACCGTGCGTGTGCCGCAGGACGACTTCGTCTTCGGCATCGGCATCTATCACGCCGACGGCACCTGCGTGTACGGCACGAACACCGATCTGGAAGGGCTGATGCCGGAACGGCTCGAATCCAACGGGCGCGTCCGCTTCATCATGCCCGCCCTCGATCTGGTGGCCGGTACTTACCGCATCGACGCCGCCATCCACACCCGCAACGGCCGCGCCTTCGACTACCGCCGCGGCGCCATCCGCTTCGTCGCCGGCTCCCGCGTCCACGACATCGGCGTCTACCGCCCCAAACACCAGTGGAAATTCGAAGGCGGCATCGCCATCAAAGAGATCGATCTCGAGCAGCGGAATGTGCCGATCGAGGTGGCGGAGGCGATGCGCGAGGCCAGGAAACCGAAAACGTTCAACCACAGAGACACAGAGAACACAGAGAAATCTCAGTGATCTCTGTGTCTCTGTGGTCGAAAGCTTTCGGATGTCACAAACGCGGCAAAGCCTTGTAAAACACCACCGTGTCGCACGGCGTCCCATCCGGATCCAATGCGTATGCCGGAATGACTCCCACCTCTGTCCATCCGCCGCGGCGATACAGCGATTCCGCGCCGTCGCCGCGCTTCGTGTCGAGCGTCAGGAGCGTGAAGCCGGCAGCCTGCGCACGGCGTTCGATCTCCAGCATCGGCATCGATCCCAGGCCCTGGCGTCGCGCCCGGCGATGGATGAGCAGCTTCGCGATGTCCGCCCGGTGCCGCTGGTTCGGCATCCCCGCCGGGAGTATCTGAACCGTACCGGCAATCCCGTTCTCATCCCGCGCGACGAGAAAAATGGCCCGAGCGTCCGCTTTCGAGATCCGGTCCCGCCACCACGCTTCCGCGGATTCCAGCGTCGTCGAGTCGAGAAAGCCGAGCGAGGCACCGGAATCGATGGCGTCGAGCAGGAGCAGGGCGAGATCCCGAACGTCGCTGTCGCTAACCGGTAGAGCCAGTGGCTCGATCATGGCCTGAGTTTACTGTCCACCCTGAGCGGCGAAAATCGCTTTACCGCAGACCAAATTCTGTTTTGACGTATGGCCATGGCACTACCGCAGAGGGGTTGTCTCCTGCGTGGGAAGGGGTTGACGTTATGCGTGAAGGTAGGCCACTTCAGGAACAGATCCATGGATGACGAAACCACTTCGATGTCCCTTCCGGCGAAAGGAGATTTGTTCTGACATATGGCCATGGCCCTATCGAAGAATGTTTTTTGTTTCCGCGGGAGGGCAGTGACGTTATCGCTGAGGCCGGGAAGCCTCGAAATCACATCCATGGACGGAGAATCGATCAAACATTCGCTCGGGCCAGAGGAGATTTTGTTCTGACGTAGAGCCCTGGCCCTATCGAAGAATGTTTTTCGCTTCTTCGATATGCCGATTCCGATGTGCCGGAAGCAAATCAGCCTCCCAACGATGTCCATGGATCTACTCGTGCTCGGATCGTTATTTTGAGCTTGGAGGGGTTGATCAGGCGGCGTTCGTGGCTGCGTCTTCAGCAGATCGAAGAGTCTCCGGAGCGATATCGGCGCCGTTAGGCCAGCAAACAGTCCCTCCGGCGATGAAGAACCGTTTGAACGCACGTTTGGTCAGTCAGGCTTTGGAAGACCTCGCCGTGAAGCCATCGGGTAAAGTCGACGATCTTCTCAGCACCGTCTGAAAACCCGATTCGGATTTGGTGTCCACGGACGTATTCGGCGCTGATGACTCGGACTAACTGTTTGATCATTTCCTTACTCCGTTGGAACGATGCTCTCACCTAATTTCCGCCCTTCACCCACGGCAACGCCCACCGCCCTTCCCCCTCGTCGAGCTTCGGTAGCGGGACCGGTTTGCCCTGGCGTTTGAGCTGGGTCAGCTCCCAGAGCTTGGCGTATTTCCAGAACGTGTAGCAGACGTGCATGCCGACCGAGATCACGCCCGCGTGTGCCGTCGAGGAAGCCGAGGTTGATGAGGAAGTCGCGGACGAATTTGGCGGTGGGGTGCCCGATGATGCCGAGGATGTTGGTGGTCTTGCCGTCGATGTACATCTGCGCGGCGCCCCAGTTCGCGTAGCGCGTCATCTTGGAGATCATGTGGTCGAAGGTGCGGATGTAGAAGTGATCCATCTTCGCGTTCAGGCGGCCGGTGGCGCCGTCGACGAGCAGGTCGGCGTGGACGCGCTTGTTCGGATAGCGGGCGTGACCTTTGTGAAACAGCCGCGTGACGCGGTCGCGCTGCAGGCCGGAGAAGCGCACCGGCTTGCCGAGCATGAAGTTGAGGCGGCCGACGGAGTAAGCCCAGAGATGGAGCGGACCCTCGAGCGTGCGCAGGATTTCGTCGCGCAGCTTCGGCGTCACGCGAAGCACCGGGCGCCCTCAATTCTCGGCTTACTGGGTCGGGACCGAGAGTTCCGTGAGAATCGAACGAATGACTTGGCCCTACGCCGCCAATTCTCTTCGCCAGCGGTCAACTTCCTCGACCGCTTTCTGCGCTTCGTCGGAAGTGATGTGCGGTTTTACCTCGCGGATCTTCGTGGCACGTCCTTCGACGGATGTGTCGTCGGTGGTCACGGTGAAGAAAAGCGCGGTGGCGACGCGTTCGAGCTGCTTCACTCCGCGGCCGGCGAGATGCCTCACTACGAATTCGACTGCATTCCGATGTGCGGCGATCGTCTTTGCGGTGTGGGTTTCGAGGTATCCGACCTGTTCGCCGGGTTCGAATGTCGCGCCATACTCCGTGGGCTGCACGGCAATCATGTCGTCGGCCATCATCGAGCCGAGGTGGCGCTGAAGGTCGAACGAGAACGGGCCGTAGATGTACAACTGAAAATCGAACCCGAGCGGAACCTTCAGCAACTCCTGCATGACAAAGACGGACTTTTGAACCATCGTCTCGCCGCAGAAGCCGTTTCCGGCACGGCAATCCTTCACGAGCGTTGCCACAATCGCGGAGCGTTGCAGGTCATTCATTGTCATACTCCTAGCTCCATCTGTTGCGAAAGGATCGTTTTCTTGTTGTCGGCAAGCCACTTCATCGCGTCCTTCTTCTTCTCCGGATCGACGAAGACGGCGCCGACCGCTGCCGCCTTGAAGCCGGCGTAGATCGTCGACTCCGATCGTGACGTACTGATGCTGCCGTCGTCGAGGAGGATCGGGAACTCGACGTTCTGCTGCTTCGGTGCGATTTGGCGATCACGAACGGCGGTGTCACCGAATCGCGCACGCAACGCCTTTGCGACACATTCCACCGCGTCGGCGCGGAGCCGCTGATCGAGTGCGTTCCGCTCGTACACCTTCCGGAAATGGCCGCGACGAGCGATCCGATGCGCGGGATCGTGCCCCGGTGCGGCGGGGTCCGCGGCGGCGATGTTGATCGCGGAGAGCACTTCGTTGTCGGTCATGCGCAGGTGTCCTTCGACATCCGTGGGATAGGTCTTCAGCCACTGCACCATGAACTCGCTCAGATGGATATCGTACGCGAGTCGGACGTGATGGTAGTAGAGCTGGAGAAACATGAAGTGACGCGCGAGCTGGAGTGCCTCTGCAGCGTGGATGCCGCCTTTCTCGATGCCGATCATCGGCCGGTCGAGAGTCGGATGCCGAAGGATGCGTAGCGTGTCGATCAGCCGGTAGTGGTCAAAGCGGCCGTAAGCCACGCCGGCGTGATGAGAATCGCGAAGGAGGTAGTCGATGCGATCGACGCCAAACGCGTCGCCGGTGACGATCTCGGTCATCAGGAGGTCCCATTCCTTGAAGTCGGTCGCCTTGCCGAACCATTTGCCCCACTTCTCAGGCCCGATTGCGATCTTCGCCACCTGATCGGGGTCGGGTGCCGGCATCATTTGCTTCAGAACGTCGCGCATCTCTCCTGACCGTAGAACCTCAACCGTGAGCCATTCGTGTTTGCCGTCGGGAAGGAGTTGTTCCTCGGCCGCATGGGAAAACGGCAGATGCCCGAGGTCGTGAAACAACGCCGCGAGACGGACGGTCTTCCGCCAGGCGAGAAGCGTCTCGCGGTCGGGGAAGATGTCCTGTACGCCAGAATGCCGATTGCGTTCGTCGGTGATGATGTCGAAGACCCGGCCCGCGAGCTCCATGACGCCCAGGGAGTGCTCGAACCGGCGATGCGTTGCACTCGGGTAGACGAGGTATGTGAGCGCGAGCTGGTGAATGTGCCGAAGGCGCTGAAACGGTCGCGAATTGATTGCCGCGACTTCGTCAGCCGTAACGCGGACGAAGTTGTGAATCGGATCTCGAATCTCGTGTTGCAGCTTCGGCACGGCTTGAAGCATCGTAGCAGCTCGAAGAATTTGAGCTTCCTAATCTACGATCGGTAGATGACGACTTATTGCTGGGCCGGACCCCGGTTGAAACGTGGCCTACCCCTTCACCCACGGCAACTCCCACCGTCCTTCCCCCTCATCAAGCTTCGGCAGCGGGACCGGTTTGCCCTGGCGTTTGAGCTGGGTCAGCTCCCAGAGCTTGGCGTACTTCCAGAACGTGTAGCAGACGTGCATGCCGACGGAGATCAGGCCGCGGGTGCCGTCGAGGAAGCCGAGGTTGATGAGGAAGTCGCGGACGAACTTGGCGGTGGGGTGGCCGATGATGCCGAAGACGTTGGTGGTCTTGCCGTCGATGTACATCTGCGCGGCGCCCCAGTTCGCATAGCGCGTCATCTTGGCGATCATGTGGTCGAAGGTGCGGATGTAGTAGTGATCCATCCTCGCGTTCAGGCGGCCGGTGGCGCCGTCAACCAGCAGGTCGGCGTGGACGCGCTTGTTCGGGTAGCGGGCGTGGCCTTTGTGGAACAGCCTGGTGACGCGGTCGCGCTGCAGGCCGGAGAAGCGCACCGGCTTGCCGAGCATGAAGTTGAGGCGGCCGACGGAGTAGGCCCAGAGATCGAGGGGACCTTCCAGCGTGCGGAGGATCTCGTCGCGCAGCCTCGGGGTCACCCGCTCGTCGGCATCGATGACGAAGATCCAGTCGTTCGTGGCGCGGTCGATGGCGTAGTTCTTCGCTGACGCCGCGCCGAGGTACTCACGCTGTTCGATGCGGACGCGGGGGAACTTCTCGCGCACCAGCTCCACCGTCCCGTCCTTCGAGAACGAATCGAGCAGATAGATCTCGTCGGCCCACTCCACCGAACGGATGCAGGCTTCGATGTTCTCGATCTCGTCAAGTGTGTGAATCAGAACGGTGACGGGGGCGCGGGACATTGAGCGAAATCGTACACTTTGCGCATGCGAATCCGGGTTCTGCCTTTCCTCGCTCTCCTGTTCGCCGCTTGTGCTCATACCACGCCTCCGCAAACGCGCGCCTTCATCATGGGCGGTCACCGTGCCGGAACGGAGACTGTAACGACGCAGGGCAACACGCGCACGATCGACTTCGAGTTCAACGACCGAGGGCGCGGGCCGAAGACGCATACGGTCATGAGCATTGATGCGCATTCGGTCACGGCGTCGCTGAAGACCGACGGCAACGACTACTACAAGGTGCCGGTGACGGAGACGTTCGCGAACGGCACGTGGTCGAACGGCGCGGAGAGCGGCAACGGAAAGGCAGGCTTCTTCGTCTCCATGTACGGACCGCCCGAGGAGACGGGAGTGCTCGCGCGGGCGCTGCTGGCGGCGCCGAATCAGCGGCTGGCGCTTCTCCCGGCCGGAGAGGCCTCGATCCGCAGGGTTGGTGAGCTGAACGTCTCGGCAGGCGGGAAGACGCAGCACATCACCTGCTATGAGATCAGCGGCCTCGGATTCACCCCGTCGCCCGTTTGGCTGGACGATCGGAACGAGCTGTTCGCCTCGGCGTCGTCGTGGGCGTCCACCATCGCCGATGGATGGGACTCCGTCATCCCGCGGCTGCTGGAATCGCAGGACAAATGGCACGATGAGGCGGTGTCGCAGGCGGCGGCGCGTCTCACGCATGTGCCGGCCGGCGGCGGCATCGTCATCACCAACGCCCGGCTCTTCGATCCGGTCACGATGACGACGACTCCCGGCACGACGATCGTGATCCGCGGTAATCGCATTGAATCGGCGGGCGCAGGCATTGCGGCGCCCGAGGGGCTGGAGAGGATCGACGCGCAGGGACGCACGGTCATCCCCGGGCTGTGGGACATGCACACGCACAACTCGGAAGACGACGGGATGCTCGACATCGCCAACGGCGTCACCTCGGTGCGCGACCTGGCCAATGACACCGATTTTCTGCTCGATCTTCGGAAGAAGTACGAGCGCGGCGCGGCCATCGGCCCGCGCATCGTCCTGGCCGGCATCATCGACGGTCCGGGCAAGTTCGCCGGGCCTACGAAGGTGTTAGTGGACAATGCTGAGCAGGCACTTGCCGCGGTCGACAATTACGCGAAGCTGGGTTACGAGCAGATCAAGATTTACAGCTCGGTGAAGCCGGAGTTGGTGCCGGTCATCGTACGCAGGGCGCACGAGCACGGGCTACGCGTCAGCGGCCACATCCCGGCGTTCATGCGCGCCGAGGATGCCGTGCGTGACGGGTACGACGAGATCCAGCACACGAACTTTCTCTTCCTGAATTTCTGGCCGGACGTGGCGGACACGCGTACGCCGATCCGTTTCACTGCCGTTGCCGAACGTGCTGCGTTGCTCGATCTGCAGTCAGCGCCGGTGAAGACGTTTCTCGATCTGCTGCGCGAGAAGAAGATCGTCATCGATCCGACGGTGGCGATCTTCGAAGGGATGTTTACCGCGCGCAAAGGAACCATATCGCCGGGCTACGCGATGATTGCCGACCGTTTGCCGCCGCAGGTGCGCCGCGGCTTCCTCACCGGCGGACTTCCTGTTCCCGAGGGGATGGACCAGCGCTACCGCGACTCGTTCCGAAGCCTTCTGGCGATGGTGAAGGCGCTCTACGACAATCACATCACGATCGTGGCCGGTACTGACGCCATGGCCGGTTTCTCACTGCACCGCGAGCTGGAGCTGTACGTCCAGGCCGGCATTCCGGCCGCCGAGGTGCTTCGTATCGCCACCCTTGGCGCCGCCAGCGTGATGAAGCACGACGACCAGCTCGGCTCCATTGCCCCCGGCAAGTTGGCCGATCTCGACATCATCGACGGCGATCCCTCGAAGAACATCAGCGATGTTCGTAAGGTCGTGACGGTGATCAAGGATGGGAAGGTCTACGACGCGCGAGCCGTGGCGGGGGAGATTGGAGTGCATTAGGGGTTGCGGGGTCTCGCGGTGGGGAGTAAATGTCATTCCGAGAGACGCGAGGAATCCCCAGCCCGGACGACGCTGCTCATTCGTTTGAGATGGACAAAGGAGGGGGGCGGTCAGGCGCTATCGTTGCTACCGGAAGCGATGCACGCACCTGCCCCCTGATTCCAGTGTCGCTGACGCGGCACGTCATTGCCGCGATAGCGGCAACAAGACGGTGGCCAGGGGTGCGAGCGTTTTTTGCGAGCACCCCTGGTAAAGAGATGTCGTGGTTTGGTGTCGCGTCAGCGGCACTGGAGTAATCGGGGACGCCATCCAGTGCCGCTGACGCGGCACGCTTTCAAGAGCGACCCAGATACCAGGGGTGCTCGCAAAAAACGCTCGCACCCCTGGCTGATATGGAGTGACCCTGTCAAGTTACGCTGCCCGTGGTTTTGCGCCTTTGATTTTGTTTTTC